>DASRIZ010000595.1:0-26485 GCA_035649735.1 Blastocatellia bacterium
CCCCGTCGCTGCGAACGATCTGGTAGGTCACAGTGCCTGGGCCATCCATCGCGATGTAACCGTTAAAACCTACCGTGACCGGGCAGGCTCTCGATTGGAGCGAAGAGAGATCCGTCCGGATGGCTACGTCCGTGACCCGGCCCTGCGCGAGCGCCGCGCCCGCGCCCATCAGCATGAAGGCCACACCGATTCCCGCCCTTAAAATAAGCTTTGACAGGTCCTTACCGAGCGCAACGAGCTGGCTATAAACTCGCTTCTTCATAACCGATCTCCTCTCAGGTTGATGAGTCTGTCAGGCAGCCATAAGATTGCCTCACCTAATTACGCGCAGATTGCGGCTGAATCCGATCACCGGCCGGCGAGATTTTTAGCGGCATATGCGAAAGAGAAGTTTTGTAAGAGGTGATATAATCCGCGAGCCCACAAGCTTTAGATGAACGCACTTAGCACAGAGCAAGTTACGCATGGCCAAAGCCTGGCTGTGCCGCGAAATCTGTGGGCAGCATCACAATGAAGCCTGAACGCTGGCAACAAGTCGATAAGCTATTCCAGGCAGCGCTTGCGCTCGACCCATCGGACCGCGCCGCGTTCTTAGATCACGCCTGCAAAAGCGATGCGGCGCTTCGCCGGGAGATCGACGAGTTGCTTGCCTCGCACGACCAGGCTGCCAGTTTTATTGAATCTCCCGCCCTGGAAGCCAACCCAAGCCTAATGGCAGCCGGTAGTGCCGATTCAATCCTTGAGCAGCTCAGAGGCCCTTACCGCATACTCTCTCATCTCGGGTCAGGCGGGATGGGTGAAGTCTACCTTGCGCAGGACGCGAGGCTTGGCCGCAACGTGGCCTTGAAGCTGCTGCCTGATTACTTCACCACTGATGAGCAAAGGGTGAAGAGGTTCAAGCAAGAGGCGCAGGCTGCCTCGGCCTTGAATCATCCAAACATCATCACAATTCACGAGATCGGCGAAGTAGATGGGCGACCGTTCATAGCCACGGAGTTCGTAGAAGGTGAGACGCTACGGCAGAGGATCGCGAGCCGCAAGTTTCGTTTGAACGAAACGCTTGAGGTGGCGGCGCAGGCGGCGAGCGCACTCGCTGCGGCGCATCAGGCGGGGATAGTGCACCGAGACATAAAGCCGGAAAACATAATGCTGCGTCCTGACGGCTTGGTGAAGGTGTTAGATTTCGGGCTTGCCAAGCTGACCGGGCTGCGACAGATCGCCACAGAGACGCAAGCTCCTACGATAGCGAAATTCGACACAGAGCCGGGGACTATCATAGGCACGGCGAATTACATGTCGCCTGAGCAAGCGCGGGGGCACCTGGTTGATGCGCGTACTGACATTTTCAGTCTGGGAGCGGTGATCTATGAAATGGTTGCGGGCCGCGCACCGTTTGAAGCAGAGACTTCGACTGATGTAATCGTATCAATACTAGAAAAAGAGCCGCCGCCGCTCAGGCGCTACGAACCGGAAGCCCCGCAGGAACTGCAGCGGATTGTAAGTAAAGCGCTGGCAAAAGACAGAGAAGAGCGTTATCAGACAATCAAAGACATTCTTATTGATTTAAGGAAGCTGAGAGAAGAACTGGAATTCGAGGCGAAATTAGGACGCAGTTTTTTTCCGGAGACGGGCAGCGAGCGGGCGGCAGTCATTACCGCAGAGGAACTCCCGGCTGAAAGCCGCGAGATTACTGCGCAAAAAACGTCGAGCGCTGAATACGTCGCCGGCGCGATCACCCGCCGTAAGGGAGTCGCTGCCGTTGCTCTCGCATCGCTCATCATAGCGGTAGCGGCCGTTATCTATTTCACCCAGCCCAGCAAGGGGAAGCCGATAGATTCTCTCGCGGTCTTGCCCTTAACCAACGAGAGCGGCGATCCGAACATGGAGTACCTCAGCGACGGAATCACCGAGAGCCTCATCAACAGCTTCTCACAACTTCCCCAACTGCGTGTCATTGCGCGCACCACGGTGTTTCGCTTCAAGGGTCGGGAAGTGGACCCGCAAAAGATTGGACGGGATCTGGGTGTTGATGCGGTGCTCACCGGGAAAGTGATTCGGCGGGGCGATAGTTTGATCGTTCAGGCGGAATTGGTGGAGGTCGCGGACGGCTCACAGCTATGGGGTGAGCAGTACAACCGGAAGCCCGGAGACATCCTGGCGGTGCAACAGGACATCGCCACGAACATAGCAGAGAAGTCGCGGCTGAGGTTGACGCGAGAGGAGCAGAAGCGATTGACGAAGCGGCAAACAGAAAACACCGAAGCGTATCAGCTTTATCTCAAAGGCCGCTATTTCTTGTCCAAGCGCACAGAAGAAGGGATCCAGAAAGGCATTGAGTATTTCCAACAAGCCGTTGCTCTAGACCCGAACTACGCGTTCGCCTTTGCCGGGCTGGCCGACTCTTATATGGCGCTCGGAGGTGACACTGGTTTTCTCTCGCCTCAGGAGTTTCTCCCGAGAGTAAAAGCAGCAGCTATTAAAGCGATGGAGATAGACGAGACAGTCGCTGAAGCGCACACCTCGTTAGGTGTGTATAGAATGTATTATGAGTGGGATTGGTTGGAGGCTGAGCGAGAATACAAGCGAGCCATTGAACTCAACCCAAACCTTGCGACTACCCACCTGGAATATGCCACCTATTTGGAAGCTGTGGGGCGACTGGATGAAGCCATTGCCGAGATAAAACGCGCTGCAGAGCTAGCCCCATTAACTCCCTTCACCGTGACGGCTGTCGGCTATCCTTTTTACTATGCGCGCCAGCACGACGAGGCGATAAGATACTTCCGGCGGGGGCTCGAGTTGGACCCGAATTTCTTTTGGGGTTACCTATGGATCGGGCAGGCCTATGTAGAGAAAAGGATGTATAACGAAGCGATTGCCGAGATAGAGCAAGCGATTGCGCTTTCGGCAGGCAACACGAGGGCAATCGCCACGCTTGGCTACGCCTATGGGGTCTCGGGCAAAAGAGGCGAGGCGCAAAAGGTGCTTAACGAATTGAAAGGACGGTCCGAGCGAAGCTACGTCTCCCCGTACTTCATCGCCCTCATCTATACAGGTTTGGGAGAGAAGGATAAGGCGTTCGAGTGGTTGGAAAAGGCGTACCATGAACGCCATCCGTATCTTGCATTCCTAAAGGTGGAGCCGGTATTTGACACCCTTCGTTCGGACCCTCGGTTTGCCGACCTGCTGCGGCGCATCGGCGTCTAACCTTGGTGATGACGATCGTCGCCGGGCCGCCGGATTTGTTCTGCTGCTGAACTTGAAGGGCACAGCCATTGAAGAACTATTGAAGCAGGTTCGCGGCTTAGCTCGGAACCCAGATCGGCCGGATGCTGGCGAAATCTGCGCCGCTCAAAACCTGCTCCATCCTGCCGGTCTCTTCATTAACGATCTGCAAAGACGGAACAAGCTCTTCCACGTCATTGGCGTTTTGGCGGACGCGGACTTGTGCGTAGAACTGAATGACATTCACGCCGCCCGGATGCTGGAATTTGTCGGACGCGGCGTTGCCTGGTGAAACCATCGCGTCGCAGAGAACCGGCACTGCCGCTTTGCCTTGCTCGGTTACGGGAACGAAAAGCAGCTCCAGTTGAATGTCCTTGCCGCCGACGTTGACCGCAGAGACGCGGACTGATTGGCCGGGCGCGAGACTGATTAATCCCGTGCCGAGGGCAGCACCGCCGCTCGATTGCACCTCTGGTTGAATGTCTCTGCCTTTCTGCGCTTGCGCCTGAAGTGTTGCCGCTAAGACTACGCCAAAGGCGAGAAGAAAAGTTGCTATAACGCTGAGTCGTTGAACTAGGCTGCGAGTTCTCATGGGTTTGCTCCTTTCGGGTTTACTCGACTTCCTCGAGCATTGTTGACTACAATTTACCGCCGATGTCTAAGCGGCGGTTGTGTCTCATTTCCAAAGCGTATTGAGAAGAGCTGTGATCGTTGTGTAGTTTTCTCCTAAAGTTAATGTGTATTCCATAAGGGCAATCGAGTCTTACGCCCTCGCCTTATAACGCGCAGACGGCGGCAAAATCCCATCACGCGGCGAGAGGTTTTTCTAAGAGACATCAGACAAAGTGAAGTTTTTCCGAGAGGTGGTATAATCCCGGCTGCCTAATGATGGCGTACAGCGATGAAGCCTGAGAAGTGGCAACAACTGGATAAAATCTTTCAGGCTGCGCTCGTCCTCGATCCGCCAGACCGGGCCGCCTTCTTAGACCACGCCTGCAAGGGCGATGTTACGCTCAGGCGCGAGGTCGAATCTCTTATCAACTCGCACGACGACGCGGGCAGTTTCATTTCCTCGCCTGCCATCGAAGCGAGCCCAAGCCTCATGGCTATCGACCCTGCGGATTCATTAATTCAGCAACAAATCGGTCCTTACCTGATACTGTCTCAGATCGGCGCCGGCGGTATGGGGGAAGTCTTTCTCGCTCACGACACCAGGCTTGGCCGCAAAATGGCTCTAAAGCTCCTCCCTGAGTTTTTCACCATGGATGAGCAGCGGGTGAAGAGGTTTAAGCAGGAGGCGTATGCAGCATCTGCGTTGAATCACCCGAACATCATAACCATCCACGACATCGGCGAAGCGGATGGGCGGCACTTCATTGCCACCGAGTTCGTGGAAGGTGAGACGCTTAGGCAACGAATGTCCAGCGGGCGTCTGAGTCTGCCCGAGGCGCTTGATGTCGCGATCCAGGCGGCGAGCGCTTTAACAGCCGCTCATCAGTCAGGCATAGCCCATCGCGACATAAAACCTGAAAACATCATGATCCGCCCGGACAGGCTGGTGAAGGTGCTTGATTTCGGGCTGGCAAAGTTGACAGAGAGCCGAATAGGCAGCGTGGGAACCGAAGCCCCGACGGCAGTGAAGGTGGACACTGACGCCGGCACAGTGATGGGCACATTGAATTACATGTCGCCCGAGCAGCTTCGCGCGCAAACGATTGACTCGCGCACCGACATATTCAGCCTTGGGGTTGTGCTTTATGAAATGCTCGCCGGCTGCACGCCCTCCTCGGGGGAAACAGCCAGCGATGTGATTGTATCGATCCTCGAAAAGGAGCCGCCTCCGCTCACGCGCTATGAGCCGGACGCGCCCGCAGAACTGCAACGCATAGTGAGCAAGGCGCTGGCTAAAGATCGTGAAGAGCGTTATCAAACGGTAAAGGATTTTCTCATCGACCTGAGGAAGCTGAAAGAAGGATCGGCAGCGCGACCCGCATCAAGCATTGAATATGTCGTTGGCTCGGTCAAGAGCCATAAGAAAATCGCTGCTGTTACTCTTGTTTCGTTCATTATCGCCTTAGCGGCCATCGTTTATTTCAGCCAGAGCAGCAAACAAGAACCGATAGATTCTCTGGCTGTTCTGCCCTTCGCCAACGACAGTGGCGACCCGGAGATGGACTACCTCAGCGACGGTATTACTGAGAGCCTTATCAACAGCCTTTCGCAACTTCCCCAACTGCGAGTCATCGCGCGCACCACTGTATTTCGCTTTAAAGGCCAGGAAGTTGACCCGGAAAAGATCGGGCGCGATCTCGGTGTTAGCGCAGTGCTCACCGGGAAAGTGATTCGCCGCGGAGACAGCCTGATCGTTCAGGCGGATCTGGTGGAGGTCTCGCACGGCTCACAGTTATGGGGCGAGCAGTACAACCGGAAAACATCAGACATCCTGGCCGTGCAACAAGACATCGCCACGAACATTGCAGAGAAGTCGCGGCTCAGGTTGACGCGAGACCAGCAGAATCGACTCACAAAGCGTTATACCGAGAACACCGAGGCGTATCAGCTTTATCTCAAAGGCCGATACTTCTTGTTCAGGGGCACTGAAGATGGAATCAGGAAAGGTATTGACTATTTTCAACAAGCCATTGCTATAGATCCAAGCTACGCGCTCGCCTTTGCCGGGTTGTCCGACTCTTACAAGGCGCTTGCAGGCTACACTGGCTCTATGTCGCCGCAGGAGTTTCTCCCAAAAGCCAAAGCTGCGGCAGTCAAGGCGCAGGAGATCGACGATACGCTAGCTGAACCTCACACTTCGTTAGCTGAGTATCGAATGTCTTATGAGTGGGATTGGCCGGGGGCTGAGCGAGAATATAAGCGAGCTATTGAGCTCAACCCAAACAACGCGTATGCCCGCCAAGCATACGGCAACTATTTGGAAGCTGTGGGGCGACTGGACGAAGCCATCGCCGAGAGAAAACGCGCCGGTGGCCTTGACCCATTAACACCCTTCACCGTGGCGGATGTTGGCTATCCTTACTACTATGCGGGCCAGTACGATCAGGCTATAGAGTACTTCCGGCGGGCACTCGAGTTGGACCCGAATTTCTTTTGGAGCCACCTGTGGATCGGGCAAGCCTATGTAGAGAAAAAAATGTACGAGGAAGCGATCGTCCAAATACAGAAAGCGATTGCGCTGTCCTCCGGCAACACCAGGGCAATCGCCACGCTGGGCTATGCTTATGGGGTCTCCGGGAAGAGCAGCGAAGCGCACAAGGTGCTTGACCAATTGAAGGAACGCTCCAAGTCAAGCTATGTTTCGCCGTACTTCATTGCCCTCGTCTATTCAGGATTGGGCGACAAAGATCACGCGTTCGAGTGGTTGGAAAAGGCATACGATGAACACCATCCTTATCTCACATTGATCAAAGTTGAGCCGGTATTTGTCAGCCTTCACTCAGACTCCAGGTTTGCCGACTTGCTGCGGCGCATTGGGCTCAAACCTTGATTCTTCATTCTTAGAACTAATGTCCTCCGGCGTCACCGATAGCGCAGTTGTCTTCTCAGTCGGTCCGTTACAAGCCACGACTGCTTGATTTGCTGCATCTGCTGCGGGTTGCGGACCACTCGTGAGCGCTCTCAGATAATGATGATTATCATGACCTACGGGGTCGTGACGCAGTTTGAAAACTCGCTGGTGTTTCCCGCAGGGTCCGTCAATGTTGCCGTTACGCTGTAGCCCGGAGGAACAACTCCCGGGCCGAAGTAGACATTAAACAACGCCTGACAACTGCTGTCTGTAGATACCGTCGCGGCGGCGACAAGAGTTTCGCCTTCACCGAAACCACTGGGATCGCAGGCGGCGCTTGAAAAGAACTCGATTCTGAAGCTAGTGCTCGCTGTGCTATTGAGCTTTACCTGTATCGTGCTCGCGCCGCCGCCTGACCACAACAGCATCAACTGAGGAGAATTTTGGAGGTTGTTTGCGCCCGCATCTGTGTCACAAGGGTCATTCGCGGTCACCCCATCATTACCAAGGTCAATGCCCAGATCATTGTTAGCGAAGATTGAATTCCCAAGAATGGAATTACCGGAACCGCCGTTGAGGCACGCGCCCTTACCGCCGTTATAGGCAATCGTATTGCCAAGCCCTGCGCCGCCGAGAGTGACGCCGATTCTGTTGCCCCACGATCCAACCACGTACACGCCATCAAGAGAATTCGCGAGTGGACCCTTGCCATCAGATTTGGTGCCGATGAAGTTGCCCTGCACGGTGTTGCCGAGCCAGGAGGCGACGATCAGTATGCCATTCTGGTCATTGCCCGAGATCACGTTGCGCGCGGCCGTAGACGCCCCGCCTATTGTATTGTCCAGCGCGAAATAGAGCTCGACGCCTTGCCAGAAGTTTCCCAGGTCGGCGTTTCCACTCTTATCCGGGCCGATGAAGTTGCCCTGGATTAAATTCCCCGTCGCGGAAGAATTCAACAGAAAGATGCCCGAACCGTAGTTGCCCGAGATGATGTTGCGCGACTGAGGTGTTATCCCTCCGATTATGTTGCCGGCTGAGTTTATTTCTACTCCAGAGAAGTTACCCAGCCGAGCGGTGCCTGATGGATCTGTGCCAATGAAATTGCCCTCGATCACGTTGCCTCCTCCAAACAGAATGATCCCCCCTGCGCTGAAGCTATTGATTACCAGCCCGCGCACCGCGCAGCCTATGGTACTGACCCGGAGCCCCACCGCCCATCCGGCGCCGGCCCCATTCAATTCGATGAGCAGGGCCGCGTCGTCGCCGTCGGCAAGCGTGTTCGGGCTTGCGCCAGGTTGGGTGTAGCCATCAATGTCTACCTGATCGGCGATAATCGGCAGGGGCGAAAGCGGGGCGATCGTCTGAACGCCGGGACCTGCGATCTTGAACTCGATACGGTCCGGGCCGGGGTTCGCGTTGGCGTCCAGGATAGCTTGCCGGAGCGTGCCGGGACCGGCGTCACTTGTGTTGGTTACGGTAAAGGTCATCGCCGAAGCAGTGGTTGCTGACAGTGCAGCGCAGACCGATATGGTCGCTGCTAACGCGGCTTTGATGAGCATTTTCATAAAAGTAGTTTTAGTGTTCACCATATCTAGTTTCATTAGGTTCTCCTCCTTTAGGCAGGCCGCGGCCATCCTCCTTGTTAGCGGATTGAGTGCTCACGCTTTGAGAGAATGGCCTGCGGTCTGCCAGATTGTGGATCTGTTTGACCGTGCCTTTGCTTCAGATCAAGGGCATCATTCAGATCCCAGTTGACCGAAGGGCAATTTCGCAGGGCGAGAGTGACCGGGACCAAATCTTTACTGCATCAATATCGCCAACAAAAGATAGGTTGCAAGTTCCGGGATACGTGCCGATGCAGAGATCATTGGTTGTGCCCAGACCATATAGGAGAGTTCCTGATGCTGGAGTGCCGGTCCCGATCTCGAGACCATCTACGTAAAGCCTCACGGCGCTGCCATCATAGGTCCCTACCACGTGGTGCCATTGCCCGTCCCATATGCCGACTCCAGCATCCGGCGATAGGAATCGGCCGGCGGTCCCAGCGATATAGAAATAGAGTCCGCCAGAAGCACCGGTGTACAGGGCATATGAAGCAGTACTGCAGCCGAACGCTCCTTTCGCAACGACGTAGGCAATCCCCCAAGGATTGAACTCAGGAGCCAAGTAGGGACGCTTACTCCGCACCCTTGCCTCGACTGTTAGCGTCGTCGGTTCCAAGCTTGGTGAGTTTGGAACGGCGACAAAGTCGTCGCCGTCAAAATGGAGCGCGGAGCCGAAGCTTCCGGAAATCCATGTTGGATTGCTCGGCGCGGCGCCCAGTGCGCCGTGATTGCCAAATGTGGAAGCGTCAAATGCGGTATTGCCGATCCCCTCGTTGAAGCGCCAATCGCCGACCAACTCGGTACAGGCAGCGCCTGCCCCTGGGATTACAGTCAGCGTTACGTAAAGGAGCAGGACTGGCAGGATAAGCAGTCTTTTCATGATTCTCATGATAGTTTCCCTTCAAATCGTTTTCTGAAGCGTGCGTCGAAGAGCCACCAGCTTCTAAACATCAATCGGCAGCATTGCTCTTGCGAGCAACGGCTTCGCTACCTCTACGGCGGTATCTCTTTCACCAAGGCTTACGCTCTGCCCTTGGTTCCCATTTCATAACGCGCATATTCGGGCCAAATCCCATCAGCGCCGGATGAACCTTTCAATCTTCGGCAAGCGATTCTCGTTGGGATAATCTGGCCCTTCGGGCGTGGGTATAGGGAGTGGCCCTTCGGGCGTGGGTATAGGGATGGTCCGAAAAGCGAAGAGACTATAACAACGATCGGCGCGCCCGGATCGTCCTCGAACAACAACTCGAGGATCGCCGCCATGGCGCTGGAATCAGCTCAACTAGAGATGATCAATCACTGTCTCTCGCGAGGGGTGATAGGAAGGTGTCGGGCTTATCAGCGATTTCCGCGTCGTTTGAAATCCCGCTAAATCATTTGAGGGCGATGCTAGCGCAAAACGGCAGTTGCCGCGTCAAAGAGCTTGAACTGCATCTCATACAGCCCATCGGCGGGTTTGCCGGCGTCGGTGAGGCGTCCCTGGTGGGTGAACGCTGCGCTTTGCGCGACCGCCGACCCAGCGATCAACAGCGTTAGCACCAGCAGCGCCGCTCTCGCCTGACTCTTAGTATTGATGATCATTTTCTACCTCAAACCGACCGCACCACGGGCATTTGCGATAGTGGTACTGTGTTTTCATCCGATTCTCCTGTTCCGGAATCCAACTGATCCTCTTATGCTTTGCTCTGCTGGGACTAAGAGGGCTATCAGTACCGCGATGATTGCGATGACTACTAGATTTGGACTCGGACTTGATGCTGGCGTTCCAATCGTAATCGTCGCACTCCCCGTCCCGTCACCGTGCGACTCCGCGACAACGGTTATCGGCCTCCCGAGGTTGGCAGGATCATGAGCCGCGATGATCTCTCCCTCGAGGGTGTACTCGTCACCATGTTTGGTCGCGGAGTTGATCTGAATTTGTGAGTTGACTTCCGGGTGGACATCGTCGCGGAGTGTGCCCACTCCAGTGCCCCCCAATTCCGCCCTTATGTCAAACGCCAGACACACTTCTCCGAAGATCCCCGGCAGAGCTCGGTTCCACCCACAACCGTGGAGATAAATCGGCCTTGACCTCTCGTGCGACAGTCCATCGTCTCCCTTTTGTGCACCCGTCAGGGCGCCCGCAGCGGTCGGAATCGATGTCGCAACGAGCCCCGCGCCAGCGACTCTCAGAAAACTCCTTCTGTCGTTTACGTCTGCTTCTTTGGTTTTCATTATCTTCTTCCTTTCTTCGTGTTGAATTGTCATAAGCCACGCACGAACCTGAACTCTGAGCTCAAACGACTCATCACCCGGCATTGGCTGATCTTGGTAGACACGCTTCTCTAGTGCTTCGGCTGGCGTTGCTTGAGTCGCTCCATTTGTTCAGGGACGCCTACCCACCACACACGCCGCTCTCCGGGCTGGTTGAATGCTTCTGGGTGAAGATACAAGCCGCGCTCTCGCTCTGGCTTATCCTCTTCGACCTTGATGCGATTCATGTTTGCGTAAGGGTCCTGGCGAATGCCTGTCACTTGCCAGGAGACTTTCACGTTCGCGGCGCTGGTTTTGATAGTGAAGCGGTTGTCCTTGATTTCATCGGCGACGATGGCTTGGGCGAAGGTGCCGATTACTGTGAGTTGATAGCGGAAGTCGCGGTTCAGCGCCTCGAAGTACGCAGGCAATTCAATTGTGGCGTCTCCGTTGGCACCGGTAACGACATTGCCGTTATAGATGTTCATCATGTCGGGCGACTCGACGAAGGAGTGGTAGAGATACTTGTTTTGAGGATTGAGGGGGTGATCGATCTTAAACGAGCCGCCGCCTTTCGAGAGGTTGCCCGAAACCTCGACATCGCCTCGAAAGTCGCCTGCTAATCCGTTGGATGCACCATCGAGACCTTCTCCTGGTGCGGCCAATATGCCCGAGCCGCCTCGATTTCCTGCGCCCCTGCTGGTGCCGCCAACAGCAAGAACACCAAAGCCGCCCGCGCCGATGTCATTGGCTCCGCCTAAAGCAACCACGCCGCTGGCGCCCGCAGCCAACGCAATGTTGCTCGTGCCGGCAAAGGCAACCAAGCCATCGCCGCCGCCAACGCCATCGCCGCCACGAGCAAATGCGCCATTGCCGGCACGAGCGTTGCCGCTGGTACTGCCGCCACGAGCAACAACACCGGTGCCGCCCACATCGTTGGTGCCGTTGCCACCAGTCACATTTACTCCGTTGCCGCTCTCTGCCGTGTTAGTCACATTTAGGACTGCGGGAAAAGAAGGAGGGCCAGAGGGAATCGCGCCCGTCAGGTTAAGCGGCACGGCGACGCCGAGCGGCGAGCCGACAGTGCCGCTGCCTTGAAAAGTCGCGTCGTGGAAGAGCGAAGCCAGGCCCGCTGTCGTCTGCACAGTTCCATCGGGGAACTTGAATCCGCCGAGTGTAGTCTCAATCATTCCTGCAACCGTGAGCTTTGATGTTGGTGAGTCGGTCCCTATCCCTACCAGCCCGCTCTTGCTCTCGAGAATCGTAGAGTCGCCTATAAAAGAGTTACTGCCGGTAAACCCGGTCCACTTGGTCAGCCTTCCGAGCGTGCCGCCGCCTAGCACTTGGAGGTTCGGACCCGTCGCCACCGGTGTCATCGCGCTGGCGTTGATACTGGCGCTTCGAGCGGGCATCAGCGAAAAGCCTGCTGGCAGCACCGACACACCTGACCTTCTCGCAGCGAATCGAAACAGGTCTAATCGAAACTCTGATCGGCTGCTGAAACTGTTGCCGGTTAGATTGCTTGCAGGTGTCTGAGCCTCGACGGAAGCCACTACAAAGCCGACGACCGCTAGGGTAGCAATCGCCATTAGTCTCATTGATTTGATCCTGGTATTCATTTCATTACTCCTTTGTGTCGAATAAGGGCCGAGTCGTTGACCCGAATTGGTATACCGCTACGAGTTTGCAAATCATTTTCTTCATCATCGTTGCCATGCTGTTGCGAGCGTCGTAGGCGCGGACGAGGAAGTCCCAGCCCGAGATACCAAGGGTCGACGTGAATCGCGTGACGAAGACACGATCTCCGCTCGCGGCCGCGCAGAAGGCCTGCTCAAAGTCGCTCACGTTGAAGCGATCCTCCCAGAGCAGGTCTCTGGGATTGCTCTTCCGGTGCTTTTGCAGCGGGGGTCTTAGTAGATGACTGGGTTCAAGCTCGCGTCGAACCTCCCTCTGGCGCCGGTCGCCGGGCCGTTGGCGTACTGCTGCCAGGTGCGCCGGAAGCTGTCCACCTGCAGGATGGCGGCGGCGTGAGATCGAGGCGTACCCTGTTCGACCAGGAGAATGAAGGCCATCGTCTTGACATCGTTGCCATGACCATCATCGTCCTCGTCGCCGATGGCAGGAACCCGCGGGCCAACACCCGGATAGGCTTGAATGTTCGCGACCGTTAAATTAACGCGCTTGCCGCAGAAGCCGATGTCGTCAACAGGCAGCCGGCCTCTAAAGAACTCTAAGGACGCACCCGAACCTGGTTGTGTAGGCTCGTCGACATACCAGAAAGGACCGACTTCACCAGCCCGCCGCAGCCCCATAAGGTACTGGTCAAGCTCGGTGTAGCCATCGGTCAGTTCGTTCGGCTCGGTGCGGAACCTGGTTTGACCGGGTCTGCAATCTCCGAATACATTGCCTCCGAAGTCGATGATCGCGTTGCCTTGCATCACAGAAGCACGTGGGTCCCCGCCGAACTGGTCGTCAGCCACACGGACGTTGAAGAGGAAGCTCCAGTGTATGAACTGGTTGTCCAACAAGTCGAAGCTGTCGAAGCTAATGCCCTTAGTGGGGTGCACGAAGGGCACGAAAGCGCCCCAGCGATGTCCGACCTCGTGGGCCAAGACTGACATGGCTGAGTTGAGCCCCAAGTTGTAGACGCCGTCGCCCGGCTGAGTGCCCATCCGGCGTGCCCTTCTTGAAATATGATCGCTTCCTGGAGGGAAGAAGGAGTTTGCGCCGCCGGAGAATCGGAACATGTCTATCGGCGGGTCAACCAGCTTCCTTTCATCCGGCCAGTAGAGGTTGATGTTGTTCATGTTGACAAATGACTCGAGTTCACCTTGGCTCCCAAAGGCTTGAGTGTTGTCCACTAGAGGGGTGCCGATGCCTCTGGTCTGATTGCGCACGGTAAACTCGAAGGCGAATGCGTCGAAAAGGTCGCTTTCAAAGTCCGTGAACATGACCATGAAGTCGTACTTGTCGCCGTGAGTCTTGTAGAACTCTTTAGCTAGCTGGGCGATGTCCACCTGTTTCCTTTGCTCAGCGTGGAACTCTTCGAAAATGGCGCCTGCCTGTAAGGTGGTAGGCAGCGCGGAGGTGAAATCTATCTCGTTAAACGGCTCCTCATCGTTACCCTCGGCTACACCCGCTGCGGCGAAGGTAGGGAAAAGCTGGTCCGAGGGAATGGCTGTGCCGAGGCTGCCATAAGCGAAGTCGATTTGACCGCTGGCACGCAGCGTCACCTGAAGAGTGTTGAGATTGCTCGTGCCAAATTCGGGGACGTTGGTCCACGTCACGACCGCCCTGTCCGAGCGGACGTCGGCGTTAATCGATCCGCCCGATGTCACATCTAAATCCATCAACAAGGGGGCGGCGCGCGGCGGGCCGCCGATCAGGCGGGCGGCGTTGCGATTGTCCCCGCTCGTGTCTCCAGCGCCGAAGGTGATGTTGCCGTCCGAGTTGACGAACATGCTCGAATAGCTATTTCCCACGAAGGGGAAGCTGAAGCCAAGCGCCACCTCAACCGTCGTGTCGTCGCCCTGCGGGAGAGCGCCACCGACTGCGGGATCTAAACCCGTCGCGGCAGACGGAGTGACGTTGAACCCTCCGGCGGTGGGCGTGAAAGTTATGTTCCTGAAGGACAGATCAATCGGATTGGCAGGGAATGGCTGGCGGATGATCGCGCCGTTATCGACGACCACCGCCACGTCGCCGACATCTTCGCTGATGGCGGCTGAAGCGTTCGCGGCCCTGGCCCGGTTGCGGTGATGCTCAAGAAGCACGGAGCTGTCCCGGTGAGACCCGGACCCGTCAACGTGTTTGAAAAGGCCGGTCTCATCGAAGGGGATTGATTTCGGTTCATCGTGTCCGAAGCTCAAGGGCGTCATCAGCAGGATGCCGAGCAGCGTTACCAACGCGCGCTTTTTCATTTGATACCTCCTTCGGTTTCACGCGCCCCTGCGGCTTTCCAGCGGGGCGACTCTCTTCTCTGTAATGGCTGTCTGAGAAACAAGCTCATCTGTTAACGCGCCAACTCCCCAAGAAACCCGACACACCCGCCCTAATGTTTCTAAAAGATTGCTTATCTTGATAGAATCGGCGGACGTGGGACCAAGGACGCAGAAAGAAACGGGGGTTATATGGTTGCGCCCTCACCTAAAGAGGTGTCCCGACTGTTGATCGACTGGGGCAACGGTAATCAGGCCGCCCTGGATGAGCTGATCCCATTGGTCAATGACGAACTTCGCCGTCTTGCCGGACGCTACATGCGTCGCGAGAACCCGGGCCACACGCTTCAAACCTCAGCTCTTGTAAACGAAGCCTACTTGCGCCTGGTCGATCAGAGGAGCGTACATTGGCAGAACCGCGCTCACTTCTTCGGCGTGGCCGCACAACTCATGCGACGAATCCTGGTAGACCACGCACGGAGTCGCTCGCGAGCGAAACGAGGCGGCGGGGCGCAAATGGTGTCGCTTGTCGATCAAGGAGTTGTATCTAAAGAAGTCGCAGAGGTGATCGCACTCGACCAGGCGCTGACGAATCTGGCGCAGATGGACCCGCGCAAGAGCCAGATCGTTGAGATGAAGTTCTTCGGCGGGTTGACTACCGAAGAGGTGGCCGAAGTACTAAAAATCACATCCCGAACCGTCGAGCGCGAGTGGCGCAAAGCAAAGGCATGGCTGAACCGGGCGCTCACCAAGGGTAGTGAAGCTAATGAAGCCTGAGCGGTGGAAGCAAGTAGACGAATTGCTCGAAGCCGCACTCGAATGTCCGGCTAGCGAGCGGGCTTCGTTCCTGGATCGGGTCTGCTCGGGCGATGAAGAACTGCGCCGCGAATTGGAATCCTTACTGGTTGCTGACGCACAGACGGAATCCTTCATTGGATCTACACCGGCGAGAGTAGCTGCGGATTTACTTAACGATAGCCAGCCTAAACCGCGCAGGGGGGAGCGCATCGCGCATTACGAGGTCCTTGGCCAGATAGGGTCGGGAGGTATGGGAGAAGTCTACCTGGCAAGGGACACCAGGTTAGGTCGCAAAGTGGCCCTCAAGGTTCTGCCGAGCTCTTTTACCGCAGATCCCCAACTCAGGGCGCGCTTCGTCAGAGAGGCTCAGCTCGCGTCGGCCCTCGATCACCCGAACATCTGCACGATCCACGAGGTAGGACACTCTTCCAACTTTCTGTTTATAACAATGCAGTACATCGAGGGCGTCAACCTCAAGCAGGTTATTGATTCTCGTCCAGTGAAGCTGGACTCTCTGCTCTCGATCAGCCTTCAGGTAGCGGACGCTCTAGCAGCGGCGCACGACCAGGGCATCATCCATCGGGATATCAAGTCAAACAACATCGTCATCACTCCGCGCGGACAGGTGAAGGTGCTCGACTTCGGACTGGCCAAGGTGACGGATCTCGTCGACGGTACTGCACAAACGGAGATTACGTCGCAGTTGACGAGGACAGGCGCGGTAATGGGTACTCCCAGCTATATGTCACCCGAGCAGGCGCGCGGGGGGCGCGTGGACCGCCGCAGCGACATCTTCTCACTTGGAGTAGTGATCTACGAGATGGCCAGTGGCGACGTGCCGTTCAGGAGGAAGTCCCAGGCTGAGACTATGAACGCTGTGATCAACGAGTCTCATACGCCGGTGGCGGAGCTCAATAAGGAGTTACCTGCGGGATTGTCTGCGGCGATCGATCGGGCGTTGTCCAAAGATCCTGCGGACAGGTATCAGAGCATGGGAGATATGCTGCGGGATCTTCGGCAGGTGGGGCGCGGAATCGGGCTTTTGGGCTCGAGCGATTCTCAAGGGGCGGTAATCCCGTATGTGCCGCTGGGGCGGCAGTCCGCCAGGCGCTGGATGTGGGCGATGTCACTGCTGGCGCTGGCGCTGGTTGTCGGCATCGGTCTGTGGTTTTCATCTCTGCGCCCCAAGCCGCAAGCGCCGGGGCCGCCGCTGCAAACCACTCCCTTGACCTCCTATCCAGGTATGGAGTTCACGCCTGCGTTCTCGCCCGATGGTAAGCAGGTGGCGTTCGCGTGGAATGGAGAGAAAGGCGATAATTATGATATCTACGTTAAGCTGGTGGAAGCCGGATCGCCGCACAGGCTGACGACTAATCCGGCTGAGGACACGTTCCCGACATGGTCGCCCGATGGCAGCCACATTGCTTTCAGGCGTCATACCACTGAAAGTGACGCCATTTATCTGATCCCTTCGTTGAGTGGGCCGGAGCGTAAGCTCGCTGATCTATTTCCGAGGTTATTGGGCGCTCCAGTTGGGGGGGACGGGCTAGCCTACTCGGTGGATGGGAAGTTCCTTGCTGTGCCCGACAAGAGTTCCACCGGGGAGTCGTTCAGCATCGTGCTGATCTCGACCGAGACCGGTGAGAAGCGCAAGCTAACCTCACCTCCGGCTGAGTCGATCGGCGATAACACCCCGGCCTTCTCGCCCGATGGCCGCCAGCTCGCCTTCAGTCGCATGAGCGGCCAGGGTGTAGAGGATATCTTTCTGATGGCGGCCGAGGGCGGCGAACCGAGGCAGTTGACTTTCGATAACCGCTTTATTACTGACCTGAATTGGACTGCGGACGGGCGCGAGATCGTCTTCATCTCGGATCGCGCTGGGGACACCGGTCTGTGGAGGGTCTCGGCTTCGGGCGGCACGCCCGAACGGCTTGTGACTGCGGTAGGGTATAACATCACCCGTTTGAGCATCTCTCGCCAGGGGCACCGGTTGGTCTATTCGCAGATGTTTAATGACACCAACATCTGGCGAGTTGAGCTCGCGGGCACAAAGCGGAAGGTCAGCGCGCCCACCATGCTGATCTCGTCCTCAAAGCCTGATTATTCCCCTCAATACGCGCCGGATGGGAAAAGGATAAGCTTCAGATCCGACCGGTCGGGTAGCTCTGAGATCTGGGCCTCTGAGGCAGACGGCTCAACCCCGGTCCAGTTGACCAACTTCGGTGGCCCTCACGCGGGCGCACCGTGCTGGTCTCCTGACGGCAAGCAGATCGCCTTCGACGCCCGCCCCGAAGGCAATCCGGACATCTTCGTGATCAGTGCCGAAGGGGGCAGGCCGCGCCGCCTGACCGAAGACCCGGCCGAAGAGATCGCACCAAGCTGGTCGAGGGACGGGCGGTGGATATACTTCGGATCCAATCGCAGCGGTAGTATGCAGATTTGGAAGATGCCGGCAGCTGGTGGTGCGGCACAGCCGGTTACGAAAGGTGGCGGGTCCGGAGCTTACGAGTCCAGGGACGGTCAGTTTTTATTCTACACGAGGGCGCGCAACGTGGCGGGAATCTGGCGTGTTCCAGTAGAGGGGGGCGAGGAGACCCTCGTCTTGGACACACACAAGGCGGGGTACTGGAGTGCCTGGACCTTGGTTGCGCAGGGTATCTATTTTCTGACCGCCGAGAAGATGGTCCGCCCGGCGATTGAGTTTTTCAGTTTTACGACGGGCAGGGTGACTGAAGTGGCCCCGCTGCCAAAGCCATTTAGACTTGCGACGAATCCCGAGGGACTGAGCGTATCGCCAGATGGGCGATGGATCTTATACACGCAGGAGGATCAGAGGGACACGGACATCATGCTGGTGGAGAATTTCCGCTGAGGCCGGGGCAACACGCCGAACAGCGCAAATCCGCGCAACACGTCGAGGACGAGGATGCGCTCGCCTGGCTGAACCGGCTCAAGCGCCGGCGCCGGTGATTTGGATCTTGCCGAGGAGGCGATGCACGAAGCCTTTGCGGCTGCGCTGAGTCTGTGGCCACGGAGTGGTGTACCCGGCAACCCGCGTAATTTGACATCTCTGACCCGTTGTAGTATTTTGGCCGAAATTCGTACAAATTCGATGAGGCTAGTTGATGCGTAAGATCAATCCTCACGATTTCCACGTTGCCACTCGATCCACTTCCAGGGATATTAACCGTAGGATTGCTCTAAACTTAATTCGCGAACATCAGCCAATTTCGCGCGCAGACCTCGCCCGTCAGATGAGGGTGACTCGCAGCATTATCAGCGTACTGGTTGGCGAACTGATCACCGAAGGACTGATCTGCGAAGGCGCAACCGGCGAAGCCGCGCGCGGGCGTAAGCCTACGTTTCTGCACCTTATGACGCGGGGCAAACTCTGCGTGGCGTTGGA
The DNA here is from genome assembly GCA_035649735.1 of Blastocatellia bacterium. Taxonomy (GTDB): domain Bacteria; phylum Acidobacteriota; class Blastocatellia; order UBA7656; family UBA7656; genus Onstottus_A. The sequence goes on from DASRIZ010000595.1 coordinate 18,727, forward strand.
TGTTCGCTTGAGCCGCACTTTCATGTTGTTAAGCGACTTCTCCGGTCATCAGTTGGCGCTCGAGGAGTTCAGCACGATCGCCGACTCATCGGCTCTTGTAAAGGATCTGGCGCACCGAATACGCAGAATGCTTGAGAGTCACTCCGCGACTGCGCGGTGTGAGGGTATAGGCGTGTCCGTTCCCGGCATGGTCGATCATCGCACCGGTCACATTCTGAACGCACCCACTTTAGGCTGGAAACAGGTCGACCTTGGTAGCGCGCTTTCCGAGGCCACCGGGTTTCCAGTACACATCGAGAATGCAGCAAAGGCGTGCGTGTTGGCACAGACGTGGCTGAGTGGCGGCCGCGCCTCAACTGCGAACAGCTTCGTTCACGTGAGCGTGTCGGATGGCGTTGGCGTGGGAATCGTATTCAATGGGGAGCTTGTTCGAGGACACGATAACACCGCAGGAGAGTTCGGCCACGTTCCGCTGAACCTTGAAGGACCAAAGTGCATGTGCGGCGCGCGCGGATGCTGGGAGGCTTACGTTTCCAACATCGCCACGCTCTCGCGATATTTTGGACGCGATTTGTCCAAAGTACCGCCAAAGCCGTTCGTTGAAGCCAATGGACATTCGTTTACAGTCGACGATTTGGTTGCGCGCGCACGTTCAGGCGACGGGAAAGCTATGTCGGCTGTGAACACAACCGCGAAGTACCTGGGATTGGGTCTGGCGACAGTTATTAATGCTCTCAATCCTGACTGTGTGTTCATCGGCGGTGAGATCACTACCGCCTGGGATCTAATTGAATCAATAGTTCGGTCTTCGTTGGCCGAACGCACTTTGACGGAGAGTGCGTCGCGCACTCCCATTCACATTGCCGCAGCGGTCGAACGTCCGAGATTGCGAGGTGCTGCCGCGCTGGTGGCGGCGCCGACGTTTGCTGCTCCGCGCGTCGCGTAGTTGCACCAGGGCGGAAGAAAGCAAGACGGGCTGAAGGACCATTCAAGCCGCTGTTTTATTCTCGTTTCTTGACGTTTGGACTTAGTTTCGCTCACACAAGGAGGAATCACCATGAAAAAAGAACTGACAAAATGGGCAGTTTGCGTCTTCGCGGCCCTGTTCTCTTTCTCTGGCAGTTCTGAGAATCTACGAGCGCAGGCCGTCAATGGAACGCTTTTAGGAACGGTGACAGATAGCGGCGGGGCCGTGGTTGCCGGCGCCAATGTCTCCATCACCGAAGTGAACACCAGTCTCAGCCGCTCAACGAGCACTAATGAAAGCGGCAACTATGTATTCGGAAATCTAAACCGCGGTGTTTATCGGATCGAAGTCCAGCATGCCGGCTTTAAGAAAGCCGTCTTCGATAAGGTCGACGTCCTGGTTAACAATGACACCCGCGTGGACGTACAGTTGGAACCGGGCGGGATCACCGAGAGCGTTGAAGTGGCCGCCGGCGCAGCATTGCTTCAGACAGATCGTGCGGATGTTGGCCGGCAGATTGAGACCAAGCAGCTACAGGACATGCCGCTTGCTTTCAATCGTAATTTTCAAAGCCTCTTGAATCTGGTCCCTGGTGCGACCCGCGCTTTTCGTCCGCACTCGGAATTCTTTAACTCGCAAGACAGCCTATCCACCCAGATCAACGGGCAGTCACGGCTGGCCAACAACGTGCAAATCGAAGGCATTGATAACAACCACCGCACCGGGCTGCTCTCGGTGCTGATTCCTCCCATCGAGGCACTCTCGTCGGTGGACATCACCACCAGCAACTACGAAGCGGAGTTGGGGCGCGCAGGCGGGGCTGTAACCAACGTCACGCTGCGCTCCGGCACCAACCAGATACACGGTAGCGTCTACGAGTTCAACCGAGTGGATAAGCTCGCGGCCCGTCCTTTCCTCGCTACAACGAAAGCACACACCGTGTACAACCAGTTCGGCTTTACGCTCGGCGGCCCAATCAAGAAGAACAAGACTTTTATCTTTGGTGATTATCAAGGCATCCGGGATCGCCGTGGCGACGTCACGCGGCCGACGATTCCCACGCTAGAATTTCGCAATGGTGACTTCAGGTCTTCTCCGACGGTCATCTACGACCCGGCGACCGGTGATGCCCAGGGCAGAGGGCGCCAACAAATCCGATGTAACGGGGTCCTCAACGTCATCTGCCCCGAGCGCATCAGCCCTGTGGCAAGGAAAATTCTCGGTTTCATCCCCGCGCCCACTCGGCCGGGTTTTACCAGCAACTATGAGCTGGCGACGACGCGCATCAAGGACACCGAGTCGTTTGATGTCAAGCTGGATCACAAGCTAGGCGACAACGACGGTTTTTTTGTGCGCTACAGTTTTCAGCGGCCGAAGGTCTTCGATCCGGGTATCTACGGCATCTACGGCGGGCCAAAAGGGGACGGCTTTGCCGGGACGGGCATCAATCGGACTCAGGGTGGCGCAATCAACTACACCCACGTTTTCAACCCGAGTTTCATCACCGAATTTCGTTTGGGCTTCAGCCGCTATCGTAACATTGCCGACAACCAGGATACCGGCACCGAAACCTCGAGCGGGATCGGCATTCCCGGCGTGAACCTGGACAAGTTCACCAGTGGTCTTGCCTACATTGACATTGCCGGGTACACAAATCCGGTCGTCGGCTTTTCGCCCAGTCTGCCGTGGGTTCGCGCCGAAACCAACGTTGACCTGGTCAGCAACTGGACGCGCATTTTCAGAAACCACACTGTGAAATGGGGCGTTGATGCACGGCTTAACAAAGACGACCTGCTGCAGACGCAGACCTACAGTCCGCGCGGGCGGTTCTTCTTCCGGAGCGGGCCGACCTCTTTGAACCCGGCCAGCGGTCAGACGGCGCCCGCTTCGGGCTTTGCCAATGCTTTCGCCAGCTTTCTCCTCGACCTGCCCAACGAGTACGGCCGCGATCTGCCGGGTACCTTCCCGACCGTCCGGCAGAAGTCATTGTTCACTTATGTGCAGGACAAATGGGTGGTGACGCAGAAGCTGACGGTGAACATCGGGCTGCGGCATGAGATTTATTTCGCACCTACGCCCATGTTCAAGGCCGGCTTTTCGAACTACAACCCGAACAATAACACTTTGGAACTAGCCGGCATCGGCACGATTCCTGAGAACATGGGCCGCGAGACCCAATACAAGAATTTTGCCCCCAGGCTCGGAGTGGCGTATCGGTTCGACGAAAACACCGTCATTCGGGGCGGGTACGGGATCAGCATCGATGCTTCTTTCCCCGACGACAAGTACGCTTTCAATTTCCCGGTTAAGCAAAACAACGCCTTCAACGCGCCTAATTCGTTTAGCGCGGCTGGGAAGATGGCGACCGGGTTTGCTGCTCCTCTGGTGGCGGCCATCCCGCCGGATGGCGTTATTTCACCCGCTCCGCTCAATCAGGTCTATCTCTTCATCCCCCTGAACACGAAGGAAGGCTACATTCAGGCGTGGAACATCGCCGTTGAGCGAGCGCTGCGCTGGAACTTTGTCTTCGAGCTCGCCTACGTCGGGAATCACAATGTGGGCGTGTTGACGCGCCAGAACATTAACGCCAGTCTCGTTCCGGGATCAGGTGCTGCCGGGCGGCCGCTCAACCAGAAATTCGGGCGAACGACCGATACGAATATCTGGATGAGGACCGACACCAACTACAACGGCCTTCAGATGAAGCTTGATCGCCGGTTCTCGAACGGGTTCCTTCTTACCACCGCCTACACTTTCAGCAAAGCAATCAACTACACGGACGATCAGGGCGGTTTGGCCATCCCGGCAGTCCTCGCGCTTAACCGTGGTCGCGCGGGGTATGACCGCACCCACTCATTCGTGCAAAGCTACATCTACGAACTACCCTTTGGACCAAACAAACGTTGGCTCAATTCCGGCGTGGGTCGTTGGGTATTGGGAGATTGGCAACTGAACGGGATCTTCTCGGCCTACTCCGGCCAGCCGTTGAATATCACAATAAGCGCCACCAGCCTCAATGCGCCGGGCAACGGCAACCGTCCAAACGTGGTGAAAGAGTTTAAGCAGCTGGGGGCAGTTGGCGCGGGAACCAAGTGGTTTGATACGACCGTCTTCCAGGCCCCGGCAGCAAACACTTACGGAACGCTTGGCCGCAATGTATTCGATGGTCCGGGCTTCGCCAATCTCGATCTCTCCTTCTTCCGCAAGTTCCGTGTGACCGAGCGGGTCGGTGGGGAGTTTCGCGCCGAGTTCTTCAATTTCACCAACACGCCGCAACTCAACCAGCCTGGCGTTGTCGTGGGCAATGCCGGGTTTGGAGAGATAACCGGCGCCGCAGATATGCGGCGTATTCAGTTTGGTATGAAGATCACATTCTGAGTTCTTGTCATCGGGTCATTAGTCGTTGATCATTTGCCAGTGATCAATGGCTAATGACCGATGGCCGTAACCAAGGAGCATGAGCATGACCCATAAGACTATCGAGCGCCGACAATTTCTCAAACAAGCAGCGGCGAGCGCGGCGATTGGACTGGCGCTTCCCGGCGGACGAGTGCTGGGTGCCAATGACCGCGTGCGGCTTGGCATCATCGGGCCGGGCGCGCGGGGTCAGGAACTGATGAAGGAGTTCCTGAAAGTCGCTGACGTCGAGTTCGTAGCCGCCGCCGACGTCTTCACCAGGCGGCACGAAGAAGCAAAGAAGTTAGCTCCCGCCGCCAAGACCTTTGACGATCATCGCCGGTTGCTGGACCTCAAAGATGTTGATGCGGTCATAGTCGCGACACCGCTGCACTGTCACTCTCGTCACTTCCTTGACACGCTCGCAGCAGGCAAAGACCTCTACTGCGAAAAGACGATGACCTGGTCTATCGCCGAGGCCGAAGCTTGTGTCGAAGCCGCCAAGAAATCTAATCGCGTCGTTGGAGTAGGTTTGCAACATCAAAGCTCGGGTGAGCTGGCGGACGCGAAGCAGTGGTTGAAGGACGGACTCGCGGGCAAGATTACATCAGTAGAATCCTGGATGAGTCGCAACACGCCCCGGGGCAAACCGCAATGGGTGCGACAGGTTCCCCCTGACTGCACTGAGGCGAACGTCAGATGGGACGCCTTTCTAAATGGACGACCGCGCCGTCCGTTCGATGGCAATCAGTTCATCAATTGGCGGTTGTTCTGGGATTTCTCCGGCGGCAACGTGACCGAGAACATGGTCCATCAGATCGCATTCGTCATGAGGGCACTGGACTTGCCGCTTCCAACTTCCGCTTACATGTCTGGTGGGGTATTCTCGGAGAAAGACGGTCGCGAAGTCCCCGACACCATCGCGGTGACGCTCGATTTCCCAAACGACTTGGTGGTTACCTGGCAATCGACGTTCAGCAACAAATACTACGGAATTGGGGATCGCATACTGGGCTCGCATGGCACGATCGAGCGTTTGATGGGCGCGACGGATATGGTAACCGGCAAATCGCAATCGGGATTGCGCTACTATCCCGAGAAGGACAACCGCAGCAACGGCGTTGCTCTTGAGGGGCAGACCAAAGACTGGAATCACTACGCCAACTTCGTGGAATGTGTCCGGTCGCGGAAGGTGCCTAACGCGCCGGTCGACATCGGGTACCGATCGGCGGTGGCCGGTCACATGGCGAATATGTCCTACCGGCAGAAGCAGCGGGTTACGCTTGAATCACTGGGTTTAACCGCGCGCAAATGAAATTCATCGCCGAAGCTGTTTTCCGCCGCCGGCCGTTCCAAAGTCTCTTATTGTGGGGCCGGCCGGCGGCACTGGAAAGAACGGTCTATCGACGGAGTATTTATGCTTATTCGAAGTATCGATCCTCTTGCCGCGAACACAAGGAATGCTGGCTGCGCAATGTGCGCCGGTCTGGCATTGGTTCTGCTTGTCCTGGCAGTATCCGCCGGGCAAGGCCAATCAAAGGGTGGCCGTCATTCTCGAGCTGCTGCTCCTCCGAACTCGCTCACCCCGGCAGAGAAGGCCGCGGGTTGGAAGCTGCTGTTTGATGGCAAGACCTGGAATGGTTGGCGCGGGTTTCGCCGCGAAAAAGTCCCTGCTGAGGGCTGGACGATCGAGGACGGCGCCATCAAGCACGTAGCCGGCCAGGGTGAGCAGAGCCAGCACGGCGGGGACATCATCACCGTCGGGCAGTACGATAACTTTGACCTACAGCTGGAGTGGCGGATCAGTCCGGGAGGAAACAGCGGCATAAAGTATCTCGTCGCAGAGGAGATGGTGAAGAGCGGTTACTCGGGGTTAGGGTTTGAGCTGCAGGTTCTCGACGATGACCGCCATCCCGACGCGAAGATGGGCAAAGACGGAAACCGGACGGCTGGTGCGCTTTATGATTTGATCGCCCCCAAAAACAAAGTGCTTCACACGGTTGGCGAATGGAATCAGGTGCGACTGGTCATCCGAGGCAATCAAGTGGAACACTGGCTCAACGGAACCAACGTCGTACAGTACGAACTGGGGAGCCCGAAATTGAAGTCGTTGATCGCCGAAAGCAAATACAAGAACATCGCTGGTTTTGGTGAGGTTCGGAAAGGACATATCCTCTTGCAGGATCATGGCAATGAAGTCTGGTTCCGTAACATCAAGCTTCGCGAACTTCCCGCACCATGATTACATCTCGTGTTCTACAAGTTGTTGAAGTTTGTTGAAGTGTGTCAAGGGTTGTAGAAGTCTGTTGATAATGCGGTTCCACATTAAGAGGAGTGCTCCGACGTGGCGCTACCAAACACGCTGTCTGACTATACTATCGTGAAGTTACGTCTGATAGTTTTCAGTTGCCTGTTTTTCACTATCGCAGGGGTTGAGACAAACGCTCAGTCGTCTGAACCGAAGATAGATGTCATAGGACAATTCACGTTTCTGCGGGCATCGGACTTTGACAGCGGCACCACTCGGGATTGGGAACCGGGAGGCGGCGGAATCTTTACATATAACCTGAATAAACATGTTGGCATCGAAGCCGCCTTTTTTGGTTTTGGTCAAGGCACGCCGGTGCTTTTTGGCGAATTGGAATTTCTGCCGGAACCGGAAGTTCAAGGACTATTTGGTATAAAAGCTGGTTCGCGAAACGACCGGTACGGAGGTTTCGCCAAGGTCCGTCCAGGATTCACTCGCCTTTCGAAAGCGCAGGACTGTGACGGCGAGGCGTTTACAAGTTGTGCGGGGAAAAACAAGTCAGCATTTACTGTAGATTACGGCGGTGTTTTTGAGATATACCCTCAGCGTCGTATCGTCGTGCGCGTAGATGCCGGGTGGGCATACATGAGTTATCCGGAAAGACGAGTATTCATACCCAGTGAGCCCGGGTCTGCGATCCCGCCTCCGGGAATTTTTGTAATCCGGGACGGCGTATCTAGAAATCACTTTCAAATCAGCGTCGGCGCGGGTTTTCGTTTCTGAGCTTCCGGTTCCGAAGCCGAATCATCGATAGCCTTGCCGTCTTGTCTCAGCCGCAGTACCGGCTGGCTGGAGTTTGGACAATTCGCTCGCCAATTTCAACAACACAACAGAGGATAACCGCGTAGCGGTGTCCTATCGGTAGCTTGCGTGGTTAGCGTTACCCCTGGGCCGCGTAGCGGTTACCTACGTGCCTCAAAATCGATTCATAGTCAAATAGGTAACCGCTACGCGGCCCAAGGGTAACGCCAACCCACGCAAGCTACCGATAGGACACCGCTACGCGGTTACCACCACCGCAGTCTGTCGAACTTGCGCGAGGTCGCGCCGGCGAGCCCTCGACAAACTAAAGTTTGTCGAACACCCAA
>DASRIZ010000596.1:0-3791 GCA_035649735.1 Blastocatellia bacterium
CTCTCGTCGGCCGCGAGGATTCCTTTTCCCTTTGCCACCATCGACTGCGCAACGGTTTCCAATTCTTGTTTAGACATTTTTGATCCCTCCTTATGAGAAGTAGGACGTCCTTATCTTTGCATTCCGAGACACGCATCGCAACCATGTTTTCCAAATCTTCGATTGTGCCCCGGGGGGTTAGTCTGCTATGACAAACAACCATGGGTGCCTTGCTGCTCCACTGGCTCATCAGCGCCGTTAGTCTGTTGATCGTCGCTTACATCATTCCTGGAATCCAGGTGCAAGGATTCGGAACAGCGCTCATCGCCGCTATCGTAATCGGTCTGGTCAACGCAACCCTCGGGTTTGTTCTCAAGATCTTAACCTTGCCGCTAACATTGCTGACCTTCGGTCTTTTCTGGTTCGTTATCAACGCGCTCATGTTGCAACTGGCTTCCCATTTTGTACCGGGCTTTTCCATTTCCGGCTTTTGGGTCGCTTTTTTTGGCGCCATCGTGCTCAGCATCGTGAGCCTGATTCTGCACTCGCTTATCCCCTAGCAGGGTGCGGAAGCAGTTCAAGAGTTAAAGGTTTAAAGTTCAAGGTCCGGAATGCGTTTCACGTTGAACCTGGATCATTGAACCTTGAACCCTGATCGTCTAAAGACCCGTCGCCTCCCGCCAGTAACTGGCATCGTAGAAGCGCTCCGGAGGATCATAGGGCGGTTTGTAGACCCCCATTTCTTTTCTCAACTCAATCACCGTCTGCAAAGCGGCGGGATTGATGCGCGCCTTGGGAACGACTTTTCGGTAAGCCTCTTCGGCCGATACCCGATTAAGATCTTCCTTTTCCATCAATAGTTGCAGGGTCGATTCGCGGTTCTCTGCTTGAAGCAACCAGTCTGTCGCCGCGGCCCACGAGCGAATGAATCGCACGACCAACTCGCGATGGGAGACGAGCCAGCGCCGCAGAGTCCATCCGCAGGTGAGCGGCCAGTTCGGCACATACTCCTCCGAATTGGCCAGCAGAACTCCGCCGGCAGCTATGGCCTTATCGGATGCCGGCGGGGTCAACATCGCCGCAGCCACCCGGCCTTGTAGAAATGCTTCCAAACGCTTGGGCGAGCTGCCGATGATATCAATGTCATATTCGGTATCGTCGATGTCGTGATTCCGCAGAATTTTCTTGCGGATGAGGTCAAGATTTGAATCCCCTGGGTCCCCGGCTAAGAGCTTGCCGCGTAACTGCTCGATGGATTTCACGTTCGCCTGCCCGACCAAGTAGGCGCTCAACCCCTCTTCCGCCTGCATGAAAAGAAGATAATCGACGCCGTCTGTGGTGGTGCGTGCGATCATCGTATCTGCGCTGCTGAGGGTCATATCCCAGCGTCCTTCAGCCATGCCGCGGTTGTGGTCGGGCGCATAAGTGGTTTGATGAAAACTCACTTCCAATCCCTCCTTGGCAAAGAATCCCTTGTAATCACCCACAAGCAAGGGCGGCCGGCGCTGATAACCAGTCACATTGAGCATGTCCATAAACTATTCTCCTGGTCCGCTTCTAATACTTTTGGACTGCCTGAGCAATCCCTTGCGATCCGGAACATTTGGTTTCACCGGGAAAACTATGTAACAATTAAAAATGCACCGGACGAGGAAATAGAATGAAACTCAAAGACAAAGTTGCTTTGATTACAGGGGGCGGCAGAGGCATCGGCAAGGCCATTGCGATGGCGTACGCCCGCGAGGGAGCGATGTTAGCGCTTTGCGCGCGAACAGGTTCGGAACTCGAGCAGACAGTCAAGGAAATTCAGGCTCTCAATAAAGAATGCAAGGGCTGGAGCTGTGATGTCTCGTTGGAGGGGCCCGTGCGAGATTTCGTTGCAAACGTCATGAAGCTATTTGGCAGGATTGATGTGTTAGTCAACAACGCTGGCGTCATGACCCGGCCGGTGCCGATAGCCGAACTTGAGGTGAAAAAATGGGACTATACGATCGCCGTCAACTTGCGCGGGCCATTCCTGGTCACCCAAGCCGTGCTGCCGATCATGATGAAACAAAAAAGCGGTTCGATCATCAACGTCTCCTCTTCGCTCGGGCGCAGCGCTTACGCCAATTTCATCGCTTACGCGACTTCGAAGTGGGGCTTGGAGGGCTTCACTCAGACACTAGCCGCGGAGGTGAGATCGCATAACATCCGCGCCAACACCGTTGAACCCGGCTACGTAGCCACCAAACTCACCGGTTACACCGGCAGCAAACCGGAGTCGGTGACCGACGTTTTCGTTTACCTGGCTTCGGAGGAATCCAAAGATGTTACCGGCAAGATGCTGAGTTCCTCCGGATGGAAAGCGAAGTAACAAACGATTGTTAATAGCCGGGCTCTTCGGAGCTGCCTTAGTGCGCGCTACATGCGACGTAGCAACCGCGTAAATGATGGGCGCGATTGCGCCCCGAAGAAGACCCTAATTTGACTTGAGCTCGAATACCCGCCGCGATTCGAAAACCACCGGTGTGAATCGTTGCCCACCGCTCACCAGACTCCGTTTGAGGACAAAATCGAAGAGCAAAGGATTATACCCTCGAATTTCAGACAAGACCTCCGCTTGGGCTTCCGTCAGAAAGCCTTGTTTGACGAATCGGCGCGGGGAAATCAGCGGGATCACGCCGGGCAAAGGATAGTCCGATCCGTTGATCAACCGCGGATGCCACTCCACGCGCCTGATGAGAGTAGTAAGAACCGATTCTGTGCGGTTGGCCTGCGTCAGGGCCGAAATCTCACCCAATAATTGTCTGTCGTAGCGCGCTTCATTCATGAGACGTTCGAAGAGCTCGAAGTTCTCCCGACGGGGCCCATTGGGTCCGTGGTCGGTGTCGATACTCTCCCCCAGCGATGCGCAGTGAGCGACTATCACGCGCACACCCTGATCGAGGGGCCGGCGCAACCGGAGCGGGTTGTTGAATTCCGCGGTGGCGCCGCTAGCGACCGCTTGCTCCTCCCCCCCGTGGGTAAGCAACGGCAGATTGAACCGCGTCAGGGCCTGGTAAAAAGGGTCGCATTTCGGCGACGCCGGGTCCATCCCCATAGCGGAAGGGAGCCACTTTACGGCCCGGGCGCCCTGGCGCACGCTCCATTGGAGCTCATCGATGGCGTCGGCACGGTAGGGATGAATCGAACAGATCCACTCGAACCGGTCGGGATAACGCTGCGCGAGATCGGCTGCGTAGCGATTGGGGACAAAAAACGAGCTCAAATCCTCCCGCCGCGCGCCATTCTCGTCGTAATGAAAGTCGAAGGCGAGCAGCATCGCTTTGGCGCCCTGCGGAAAAGCATCGAGGCAGCCCAGCAGCCGAGCGACGAAGTCCGCATCGACGCTCCCATCGCGCTCCGTACAGGAGGCGTTCAGATAGAACCGGCGCTGCAGATTTTGCCAGGGATGAAACGGACTCGTCATCCGCGGGGTGATCCACACTCCTGTCTTGCCGTCGCCGATTCCCGCGATGTGCACGTGACAGTCCCATAATTGGGACGGATCGATTCCCTGCCATGAAGCTCGCACAACATTGTCATCGAGCAGGCGTTTCGGCGTCGGCTCCGGGAGGCAGGGATTAAAAATCCCATCCTCCAGGGAAAAGTCACATCCTGCGGCGATGCCGAGGACGCTCGTACCCAAGGCACGAAGGAAAAGCCGACGATTCATTGGTCAGATGGCTTCATGGTCCAGCACAATTATGAGATTGGCGAAAAAAACCGCGCGACGGAACGGCGGGCCGATGGGATTTAGACTGGGGAGCGAAGAATTCGGAAAAACGGAA
>DASRIZ010000597.1:0-12457 GCA_035649735.1 Blastocatellia bacterium
GTCGATCTGTTGATCGCCGCCGGTTATGTGCGCCAGGAGCCCGTCGGCGCGGTCGGGGAGTTCAGCTTGCGCGGCGGTATCCTCGATGTCTTTTCGCCGGCGCACGAGGCTCCGCATCGAATCGAATTTTTCGGCGACGCGGTCGAGTCGATCCGTGAGTTTGATCCGGACACCCAACGTTCGGTTGGCCGCGCTTCTGAATCGGTCATCGTTCCGATGCGCGAGCTGGCGGTTCGCCGCGAGGAGTTCATGACCTGGGCCGAAGCCGCCGAACGTCACTGGCAGGACGATCGGTTCCGCCGTGATCTGAGAGCCCGTCTGGCCCACGCCGAGCGCGGCGAACCGTTTCCGGGGTGGGAGTATTTGGTTCCACTAACGCGACCGCTCACTTCCTCTGCCTTTGATTATTTCAAGGACGCCGTCTTGATTATCGATGAGCCGGTCGAGATCGAAAAGCGGGCAGCCGATCTCTATCGTTATCTTTCGGATCGGTTCTCGCTTGCCGATGACTCGGGCGAGCTCGCGCTCCCCCCCGATAAGCTTTTCTTGACCGCTGAGGAGCTGCGAGCGCGATTCGAAGCATCGACCCGCGTCGAGCTTCGATTGCTGGGCCGCGATGCCGCAGCCACTGATGAGCAATTCAGCATCGCCGGCGGTGACGTTGTGAACCCCGACAGCGCGCCGAGCCCTGCTTTCAAAAGCCTTGCAACCCAACGGCAAACACCGCTTTTTCTGTTTCCGATTTTGTCGTCGACGCCCGATATCTCAGTCATCTCGCAGTCCCCTCGACGCTATCACGGACGGATTGCGGATTTATCTCACGATCTCGAGTCGGAAACTCGCACGAGTCTTTTTGTGATGCCCAGTCTTGGGTTGGCCGAACGGGTCACCGAAATGTTTGCGGACTACTCGACTAGCGCCGAGTTGTTACCTGCGCTCGGTACAAAAGGGCGAGAGGACTCGCTGCGAAGCAATCGAATCATTACTGTTGGAAAACTCACAAACGGTTTCGCGCTTCCCGCGGCTGAGCTGTCGGTGCTTACCGAGAGCGACGTATTTGGCGACGTCGAACGCGCTGCCGCGCAGCGCGCGATTCCGAAAAAGGCGCGCAAGAAGCGGACCGCCGCCGCCTTTCTGTCTGACCTCGGTGACTTGAAGGTCGGCGATTACGTTGTCCACGTAGATCACGGCATCGGGCAATTTCAGGGATTGGTTCAAATCGCGACGGCTGGCGGGCCAACAGGCAACGTCGCCGCCGGTCTCGAGCGCGGCCGCGGTGATACCCGTGAGTTCATGCTGCTGACCTATGCGGAAGGCGCGCGGTTGTATGTCCCCGTCGAGCGATTGGATCTTGTTCAGCGATACTCGGCAAGCGAAGGACATCATCCCCCGCTTGATAAGCTGGGCGGGCTTGGCTGGCAAAAGGCTAAGGCCCGAGCCCGCCGCGCGATGCGCGACATGGCTGAGGAGCTTTTAAAGCTTTACGCCGAGCGCCGGCTCGTTCAAGGTCACGCGTACGGCGCGGACACCCCCTGGCAGCACGAATTCGAAGACGCGTTCGAGTATCAACTCACACCCGATCAGGAAGCAGCCATCGAAGACGTTAAGGAAGGGATGCAGAGCTCCCAGCCGATGGACCGGTTGATTGTCGGAGACGTGGGCTATGGGAAGACAGAAGTGGCTATGAGAGCCGCTTTCAAGGCGGTGATGGAAGGCAAGCAGGTAGCGGTGCTTGCGCCGACGACCGTGCTCGTCCTTCAGCACTTTAAGAGCTTTCAGCAGCGTTTTAGCCCGTTTCCAGCGCGCATCGACATGCTCTCGCGATTCCGAAGCGCAAAAGAGATCAGGGAATCCGTCAAGGCGATCGAGGCAGGAACCGTCGATGTCGTCGTCGGAACACACAGATTGCTGTCAAAAGACATCCGCTTCAAAGACCTGGGCTTGCTGGTTGTGGATGAAGAGCAGCGATTCGGCGTCGCGCACAAAGAACGTATCAAACAGATGCGCAAGAAGGTCGATGTGATTGCGATGTCGGCCACGCCCATACCGCGCACGCTGAACATGTCGCTCGCCGGGCTTCGGGATATGTCGGTGATCGAGACTCCGCCGCGCGATCGTCTCGCAATTCAAACTCATGTGGTTCAGTTTTCGGATTCGGTTGTTCGTTCGGCGATCGAGCTCGAGCTACAACGAAGCGGACAGGTGTTCTTCGTACATAACCGGGTTGAAACGATCTATACGATCGCCGAACTCATCGGGAGGCTCGTCCCTCAGGCGCGAATCGGGGTTGGGCACGGGCAGATGGCGGAGAAGGATCTGGAAGAAGTCATCCTGAAGTTTATTCGTTACGAGCTGGATGTGCTCGTATGCACCACGATCATCGAAAACGGCATCGATATCCCGCTTGCGAACACAATTATCATCAATCGAGCGGACAAGTACGGGCTGGCGCAGCTCTATCAACTGCGCGGGCGAGTCGGGCGGTCGAACCGCCGCGCTTACTCATACCTGTTGATCCCGGCCGAAGACACTTTGACCGACATTGCGCGGAGGCGGCTTGCGGCGATTCGAGAGTTCTCGGATCTGGGCGCCGGCTTCCGCATTGCCGCGCTGGATCTCGAGCTTCGCGGCGCCGGGAATCTGCTGGGCTCGCAGCAATCGGGACAAATCGACGCGATCGGGTTTGATCTTTATACCCGGATGCTCGAGCGCACGGTAAGGGAGCTAAAGGGAGAGCCGGTCGAAGACGAAATATCGACGGCGATCAACCTGGGCATTGATATTCGAATACCTGAAGACTACATCTATGACATGAGCCAGCGCTTGCGGACCTACAAACGAATCTCGTCCGCAGAAGGCGAAGCCGAATTATCCGACGTGCATGCGGAAATCGCGGATCGTTACGGTCCAATTCCTGAGACCGTTGAAAACCTTTTCGAGTATTCACGGCTGCGACGCGAGGCTTCGAAGTTAGGGATCGTTTCGATCGATCGCGAGGCAGACCGGCTTGCGGTAAAGTTCACCGAGCAGGCTAAGATCGATCCCGACAAGCTGATTGCGATGGTGTCCGGAGGGTCAGCAAGCTTCGCCCCAAGCGGCGTGCTCAAGATCAGCGTAGCCTCGCAGGATGACGCCGCGCTTTTTGCCGAGGTGCGCGACCTGCTCTTGAGCAGACTACGCTGATCAAACGCAGCAACCGTTCAATTCTTAAATCCGTGATCCGCGAGTCTTACCAGTTCGTCGATCGAGTTGTCGGTGAAACCTCGAGCGCGCATCTTTGTTATGAACTCCGGCGTGACGCCGTGATCGCGCATCCGGACCAGCTGTTGGATCGGCACATTCTGAAAACCAAGCTCCTTGAGCTCGTTAATAAACGTCGGGGTGACTCCGTGATCCCGCATTCTGACCAGTTGATCCAACGGCGGACGACCGTAGCCGAGGTCTTCAACCTCTTTGATGAACTTACTGTTGACCCCGTGATCCACGATCCTGGTGAGTTGCTCGAGCGATAGACCGGTGTAACCAGCCGCGTTAAGCTCGCGAATGAAATCGGGTCTTACCCCGTGATCGACCGTTCTGATCAGCGTCTCGACCGGGAGCTGTTTGAACCCGAGCCCGTCCAGCTCTCTTATGAAAGCTGGCCTGACGCCGTGATCCACCATGCGCGTCAGCAGATCAACCGACTGAACGGTGTAGCCGAGTGCTTTCATCTCCCTTATGTATTCAAGCTTCACTCCGTGATTGCCCATCCGCACCAGTTGTTCCACCGAAGGCCGATCATAGCCCTGCGCGTTCAACTCGTCGACGAATGCCAGCGTTACATCGCTCATCGCCAGCGAGAATTGTTGCGCTTCGTTTGGTGCTCCAATGCCGCGCTTCTGAAGCTCGCTCGCAAAACCAGGGTTCGGCGCGAAGACAAAGTGACCGGAACCCTTACCTGCTTTGAACCATCCTTCGCAATTGAAGGCGCCGGCATCGCGAACGATCTGAAACTGAACCTGCGAGCCGCTCGACATTATCTGGGCGCCGCTGAGCCCTCGCAGCCGATCGGGCTCGATACGAAATGACGTAGTGTAGTTTCCTCGACCCTCGCCGTCGGAACGATAGCTGAGCGTGAGGTGGTACTCGCCCGTCCCGCGCGTAGTGTCGAGTATCCATTGTCCGGAGCGCGCCTCTTGGGCGTTGGATGACAGCGTCAACGAGACGGCCGTTAAAAGAGTTAGCATTGCTGTCAGCGCCACTCTGGTGATGCGATTTGAATTAGTCATGATTGTCTCCTTCTAATATAGGACCTATAGGACATATAGGACCTATATTATTTCTCAAAGCCACGGATCTTCAGCTCGATCAGCCGCTCGATTGAGGCGTCGTTGTATCCGCGTGAACGCGCCTTCTGAATAAAGTCAGCATTCACGCCGTGGATGCGCATCGCGATAAGCTGCTCGGTTGGCACGCGGTCGAAGCCCAGCGTCTTGAGCTCCTTGATGAATTCGGTCCGCACCCCGTGAATCCGCATTGCGACCAGCTGATCGATCGGCGGCCGCTCGTAACCAAGCTCCTTGAGCTCCTGGATGAATTCGTTCTTCACACCGTGAATGCGCATCGCCACCAGCTGATCGATCGGCGGCTGCTCGTAGCCTTGCTCCTTCAGACCCTTCACGAACTCCGAGCTCACCCCGTGTATTCGCATAGCAACAAGCTGATCGACCGGCGGGTGCTCGTAACCGAGCGTCTTCAGCTCGCCGATGAACTCGGGTTTGACGCCGTGAATGCGCATCGCCACCAGGTTATCAACCGGAACCTGATCGTAGCCCTCAGCCTTCATCGCTTTTATGAACTCGGGACCGGCGCCGTGAATGCGCATCGCAAACAGATTGTCGAGGGTAAGACGGTCGTAGCCCAGCGCGTTTAGCTCGCGTATGAACGTGAGACCGATGTCGTGCACGGCCATCGAGAAAAGCTTTTCATCTGAGAGCTGTTCGTAGCCCAAACTCCTCATCTCAGCAGCGAACCGCTGATTCGGGACAAACGTGAAGCTGCCAGACCCCTTGCCTTCCTTAAACCAACCCTCACAGTTCAACGTCCCGGCTTCGCGTACGATCTGGAAGTTGACAGCAGCCCCACTGCCTGACGCCTGAGCCGCATTCAACCCCCTCAGGCTATCCGCCCGTATGTTTGAAGACGACGAATGGTTGCCGCCGCCCTCACTTCGGCGATGAATCGACAGATAAACGAAGTCGCTGCCGGGTTTGATTTCCAGAATCCATTCTCCAGTCATCGGAGCCTGAGCCGAGCTCGACGAAACCGTTGCGTAACAAAGAAGCGAAGCTAAAACGGCAGCGGTCGCGGTTAGCACATATTTGGGCAGTCCAATCCTGATATTCATTGTTTCTCCTCCGTGAGCACACTTACACGGTTGCCGCGCGAACGCGGCATTGACTCTGAAATTTGTTTCCGCCTCGGTTAGTTCTTTTTCGCGGACGGCAGAATGTTCAGCCGTCGCAATTCTGTAAGCTGATGCAACGTCACGTCGGTGAATCCGCGATCCTTCACCAGTCGAATAAATTCCGGCGTGACCCCAAAGATCCTTAGTTCTATAAGCTGGTTCGGTGTTAGGCGATCATAACCAGCGTCTTGAATCGATTTAATGAAACTGGATGTGATTCCGTGAACCCCGAACGCAATCAGTTGATTGGCCGTCAAATTGCCAATACCCATTATCTCGAGTTCCTTGATCCTCTCGGGTGAGATCCCATGAATCCTCAGAGCGACCAGATCGTTGGCTGAAAGTGTTTCGCGGATAAACGACCTCATCGTTTGGATGAACAGCGGTGTTACACCGTGAATCCTGAAAGCGATGAGTTGATCTTCGGCAAGATTAGCAAACCCGAGCTCCTTCAACTGCTGGATAAACGCCGGAGTAACACTGTGAATTCGAAACGCCAGCAATGAATTGACACTCGTGCTGCTGTACCCCGCATTCTTTAATTCTGCTATGAACTGCGAAGTGACACCGTGGATCCGAAAGGCGATGAGTTGCTCCGCGGTCAGATTCGCGAGGCCCTGCGCCTTTAGCTCTTCGGCAAATGCTGCGCTAACCCCGTGAATCCTCATCGCTATGATGCGATTAACGGTAAGATTCGCAGGCGCCAGGGACTTTATCTCTCGAACAAACTGCGTGGTAACCCCGTTGGACTTTAGCGCGGTCAGTTGATCCGCCTTCAGATTTGAGAGTCCCGCCGCCGACATCGCTGCTAAGAAATCACCCTCTTGATTAGACTCACTCGAAACGATCCCGGCAGTATCCTGCTCGCTAATCGCGTCGTGTTCTGCGACCGTCGACGGCTCGTCGTTTGACACAGGGGCTGCCTTGTCCGTCGTTCGCGGCACCCTTTTGTCAGGCGAAGCGGTAGACACAGGCTGATAGAATGCAGGACCAGAGTTCAGGTCGGCCGGCGTGAGCGTGTCGCCGTCCTTAACAAATGCTTTGGCGTTGCGAGAAAACAGCGCGGTTTGGGCGCAGGTCAGGAGTATCAACACCGTTGCAAGCGCGATGAAACCGGCGAGCCCGCTTTCGAATTTGTAGAACGCAGGCGGACGACCCCGAAGCAGCCGTTGGATTCGTACGAGCAGCGAACCGCCACTGGCTGCGACGGCGAGCCGCGGCTCTGCACGGCGAAGCTGTTCAAGAGCCGTTAGCGCGCGTGCATAGGTCAACACATCGCCGCAAGCCGCTACCGCCAGATCGTCGCAACAGTGTTCTCGCTCCTGCCGCACTTGCGCTGACACCCACCAAACCGCGGGATGATAGAAAAACAGCGTTTCGATGCTCGTCTGAAGCAAGTTGACGAGATAGTCGTAGCGACGAATGTGGGCGAGCTCGTGAGCGAGCAACGCTTCCAGCTGCACCGGGCTCAGTCCGGTAAGCGCGGTTGCAGGAAGAAGGATCAATGGCCGCAGCCAGCCGATTACCGTTGGCACTTCGACCAGCGCCGACTCGCACAAGCGCACCGGACGCGAAACCCTGAGCCGGTGAGTCAGCAAGGCAAGGGTTTCCTGCAAGGGGAGATTGGTTGCTCCGGTTTCAACACGCTTCAAACGCTGGATCATCATCAGACCACCAGCAAATCTAAGCGACAAAAACAACACACCGGCAAACCACATCGCCAAAAGCCACGGCATCGCTCGCGGCAAACGGTCTTGGATCCATTGCTTTATCGAGCTGGGTTGCAAAGGCGGAGCCGCCTCGACTTTAGACTGAAGCGCGGTTGACGGCTCATTAATAGATATTGGCGCAACCTGCTCGAAGGTTTGATTTGCCGGGCTCGCGTCCGCGGTTACTGAACCCTCTGAAGAACTAATCGTGTTGCCGCTGATGACCAACATCGTGGTTGCCGGCGCAACAAGCATCAACAGCATTGCCGAGCACGCCGCGGCGTATCGAACATTTGCCGAGAATCGTCGAAGCAGAACGCTGAGGCTGGCTGAGAAGATTGCAATGAGCGCGCCCTGCCAGATGAAGTGAATCAAGGTCCATCCTAGCGCCTGAAACACGGGCTTATCGAGTAACGATTCTAAGGCGTTCATCGTTCACCTCGCTCAAATTCATCCAGGATATCTCGGATCTGCGACAATTCCTCTGGCGAGGTCCCTTTCTTTGTCGCCAGAGCGTGCATCAGCAGGTTTGAAGCTGAGCCGTCAAAAACGCGATTAAGCAGATCGCCAACAATTTGCCGTTGTGTCTGTTGCTGGGCGAACTGGGCTTCGTAGACATGAGCCCGCTGTTGTTCGTCCCTGCGGACAAGGCCCTTTTCCGTCATGATCTGGAGCATCTTCAAGACGGTGGTGTAGCCGGTGGGTCTGGATTCATTAAGGGATTCCTGCACGTCGCGCACGGTGCTTGGGCCGCGCTGCCACAGTACCCTTAGTATTCCCAGCTCGGCATCGGTCGGCCGCGGCGGCTCATTCTTTTGCATGGCGATTAACCCGGTTCCTCTCAGGCGCCCAATCCTACTACGAAGAGCTTCGTAGTGTCAACGAAAATCTTCGTAGGGCCACCGGGTTAGTGGCGGCGTGGGCCGAATGGTTTCATGTTCAGATGGGATTGCCGGCTGTGAGCTTTATCCTTTGACTCGATCGCTGGTTACGGTGTAGGAATGGCGCTTGAAAAACGGTAACGCAAAAGGATTCAAATGAAAAAGAAATCCCTTGTAGGCCCAATCTTGCTGGTCCTCGTTTTTGCGCTTCCTCACCCTCAAGCCGCGCAGACCGCAGCCGATTCTCAGCTGCTCGCGGAGATTGCGAAAATCAAAGCGATCGACAACCACGCCCATCCATTGCGCTATGTGGCTGAAGGCGAACAGCCGGATCAAGAGTACGATGCGCTGCCTCTGGAAGGCTTGGAACCTTTTGCTTTGCCGCCGCGAGTCAACCCTTCCAATCCGGAATACATCGGAGCCTGGCGCGCGCTTTTTGGGTACAAACACAACGACATGAACGAAGCGCATCTCAATGAGTTGAGGGCAGCCAAACAGCGCGCATTGCGCGAGCGCGGCGATCGTTATCCTGTTTGGATCCTCGATCAACTCAACATCGAAACCATGCTCGCTAACCGCGTAACGATGGGGCGCGGACTGACATCGCCGCGCTACCGATACGTGTCATTTGTAGACCCGCTGCTGGTCCCTCTCAACAACGAAGCCGCGCGCAGGTCAAGTCCGGACTATCGCGTCTTCTATGCGGGCGAGGAGAAGTTGTTGAAGCGGTATATCGCCGAATCAAAACTTACAGCCTTACCGCCTACGCTGGATGGGTATTTGAAGCGGGTCGTCACCGCGACACTGCAGCGCCAAAAGAGTGACGGCGCAGTGGCGGTGAAATATGAGGCGGCATACTTGCGGCGGCTCGACTTTTCGAACGCGAGCGAGACTGAAGCTCGGCGAGTCTATTCGAAATACGTCAGGGGCGGCGAGCCCGGAACGGCCGAGTACAAGACACTTCAGGACTATCTCTTCCATTACATTGCGATGGAAGCAGGGCGTCTTTCGATGGCGGTTCACATACACTCTGTCGACGGCGCGGGCAGTTTCTATAGACAGAGCGGAAGCGATCCCCTGTTGCTTGAATCGGCGTTCAACGATCCCGCACTGAGAAAGACCAACTTTGTGATCGTGCATGGCGGCTACCCATTTACCAGGCACACGGCGTCGCTGATGGGCAAGCCAAACGTATATGCAGATTTCTCCGGGCTGACTTTTCTTCTCTACCCGCGGGCGCTCAGTGAGGTGTTGCGCAACTGGCTGGAGTTCTATCCCGACAAAGTGCTGTTTGGTACGGACGCGTTTGCGTTCAATGCTGAAGTTGGTTGGGAAGAGGTAGGATGGCTGGCGAACGCAACCGCCCGTCAGGCGCTGGCGCTCGCTCTGACGGGCATGATGAATGACGGCGAAATCACTCGGGATCGCGCGCTTGAGTTGGCTCGAATGGTGATGCGCGAGAACGCATTACGGGTCTACAATTTCAAATCTAATTGAACGGCCCAATAGCGGATTTAAAAGTGACGCAAGCAAAGCTGTTTTGGATTCTGGTCATCATCTTGTTTTGTGGCTGTCGAACCGGCGGCGATCACTCGCCGGTAATTGCTACGTTAAACTCGCACGACATTCACCAGAATGAGTTTGAGCAATTCCTCGCGGCGAAACTAGGCGAGCTTAGCAGCGGCGATGTTTCGGATTCAATCCGCAGCCAGATGCTTGATGAATATCTCAAGCGCTGGTTGGTGCTCGATGAAGCTGCGCGCCTGGGGCTCAAAATAACCAGCGCCGAAATAGAACAAAGCGCACAGGACAACCCGCAGATTAAGTCCTCGGTGGCCGCGGTGGCCGACCGCGGCGAGCTGGCGCGCGATCTGCTCGTCGAGAAGTACTATCGCCAGATTGCGCTGCGCGATGTGCGGGTTACCCCGGAAGAAATCCAGCAGTATATCGAGAAGAACCAGACGCGTTTGACGGACCGCCCGGGCTATCTGTTACGCGAGATTCGGGTTCAATCGCGCGAGGAGGCCGATCGACTGCACGGTGAAGTGACCGAAGGCCGCCGCGATTTTGCTTCGGTGGCCCGGCTCCATTCCGACGCTCCCAACGCCGAGCAGAACGGTTTATCGCGCTACGATGAGGGCCAGCTCCCGGATGTGCTTGAAAGGGCCGTCCAACAGTTACGCCCCGGCGATGTGAGCCCGGTGATCGAATCGAACTATGGGTTTCATATGTTCAAATTGGAGCAGCGTATCCAACCTCATGCCCTTGAAGAGCGTCGCTCTCAGCTCGACGACCGCCGCGCACAGCTAACCGAAGAACTTATCGCCAGACGAAATCAGCAAGCGATCGACAAGGAGATCGAGCGGCTCATTTCTCAGGCTAAGATACGCATAACCGACTCGGCCCTGGGCTTCCCCTACAGCGGAGAGCTAAGGCATAATTAAACCACCAGCCCAAAGACCTCAGAGTCTAAGCTAGCAAGAGAGGATGTGCGGTATGAAGTTAATAATAACGATCCTGGCCACCGGATTGGTGTTCGCGTTCGCTACACCCACGCGCGCGCAGGAGCCCGAGCTGGTCAACGAGATCGTCGCCCGAGTCAATAGCGATATAATCACCCGAGCCGACTACTTAAACGCGCTGCGAGACTTCAAGGAACAGTTGACCCGCGAAATGGCCGGCAAGCCCGAAGCTCAGATCAACGCCGAATTTGAGAAAATGAAACCTACGATCCTCGACTTCATGATCGAAAACATTCTGCTGGAGCAGAAGGCCAAAGAGCTGAACATAGATGTCGAGGCCGAAGTAAACCAGCGCATGAAAGAGATCGCTACCGAAAACGGTTTGCCGAATGTGCTCGCTTTCGAAAACGAGCTGAAAAAGCAAGGCGTTGATCCGGAGTCGGCGCGGGGGCAGATTCGAAAACAGCTTCAACAGCAGTACGTCGTTCAGCGAGAGGTGCTTTCGCCGATCTATCAGAGCCTGAGCGACAAAGACCGCCGGGCTTTCTACGAGAAGAACAAGGACAAGGTCACAACGCCCGGAGAAGTGACCATCTCGGAGATCTTTTTGCCACTCGAAGGGAACACCGCTGACGTCGTAGATCAACGGGCGAAGCGTCTGGTTGCCGAGCTTCGGGCGGGCAAAAACTTCCAGGACGCAGCGGTGGAGAATTCTCCCGCGAGCCGCGCTTCCCGGGCGCAGAAGGGTAAACTCGGGACGTTCAAGCAGGGCGAACTCAAAGAAGACATCACCGCCGCGATCTCCACGCTTAAACCCGGCGATGTAACCGAACCAATCAGGCTCCAGGATGGATTTCAAATAATCCGGCTTGACGAACGCAAGGCTGCAACGCTGCGCGCGTTTGAAGACGCCGACGTGCAGAACTTCATTGGCCGCGCCGCGACTATGGAGCGGGCCGAAGAAGCGCGCAAAAAGTACATGAAAAAACTGCGCGACGATGCATTTCTCGAAATCGCCCCTGGCTACGTCACCGCGCGAGCGAAGCCGGAGAAGACGGACAAATAGAATCGAGGGGGAGACCGGGAGAGGGGGCGACCCGGCGATTTCCGCCCCCTCCCTCGGTCGCCCCTTCGCCCCCTCGGCACTGCCGACAGATGCGGCTCGACATTTTCCTCAAACTGTCGCGACTTGTACCGCGCAGAACGCTGGCTCAGCAGATGTGTGAAGCCGGCGTGGTCAACGTGAACGGCCAACGTGCCAAGAGCGCTCACGAAGTACGAGTACCCGATCTAATCTCGATAAGGCAGCGAGGACGGATAACCACCGTCCGGGTGTTGAGCGTTCCGTCAAAGCCTCCATCGAAGCGCGAGGCGTCTGCGCTCTACGACACAATCGGTGTTGAATCAGTTGAAGTTGAATGACTGCCGCGTTCCAATCGGCGGTTCAATACAAAAAACATACGATGCATAACGGTTATCTAGTCGTAGCTAAAGACGGCAAAGAGTACGGCCCACTGGACCGGGATACGATCCAGCGGTGGTACTACGAAGGCAGACTCGATCAGAACTCGAGAGTGTATGAGCCTGGCAAGCACAAGTTTCGTTTGAAGGAAGTGTTCGATCTAACAGTGTGGCGCAATCCGGCGCTGATTGATGAAGCGGCCGCGAGGGCGAAAGCTCAGCCGGCTTTCATCCCCAAAACCAACATCATTGCAGTTCCGAAAGAGCGAACGCTGGGGATGCTGGTTGCCGCGTTCCTGCTGCTGGCGCTTGGCCTGGTGGAGGCGTTGGCGATTGCGTCAATTCTCGCCCAACAGACCGGTGCGCCTAAGAGTGCGGTTTTTGAGTATACCCTTGGCTCAATCTCGGATCTCGTTCTGGCAATCGGTCTTTTTCGAGGTAATCAAAAGTTTAGGGGTTGGGGGCTGGCGCGCGCCGTCATTGGTGCGGTGTTAATAG
>DASRIZ010000598.1:0-4910 GCA_035649735.1 Blastocatellia bacterium
GTGTGCCGTGAAATCATCGCCGGGACGCGTTTCCTCGTCAGGCTTTGCCGGCATCATGACTGAGAAGCCTCCGCCCACGGGAGAAACTTTGATCCAATTCTCACTCTGAGCACAGATGATCCCCTGGCCGAAACAAAGGAATAATAGTAATGCCGCAGGTTGCCTCAGCATGAGCAAATCTTAACGAACGAATTCTGGCGGCGTTTCGCCGGTGGGATCAAGCGCGCGAATCGCTTCGCTCAGATGTTCGCGAATATCAGAGGCCACCATTGCGCGCATTCCCAGTTTCTTAGCGGCGAGATCTCCTGCCAGGCCACTGACGTAAACAGCGGCAACGACCGCGTCGAATGCAGCCGCTTCTTTCGTTAATGTTCCGTAGGCCTGGGCCAGAAACCCGGCAATCACACCTGTCAGCGTATCGCCGGAACCAGCGGTGCCGAGCCCGGCGTTGCCCGTTGAATTGACGACTACTCGCCCATTCGGGGCAGCTATGATCGATCGAGAACCCTTTAATACCAGAATCACTTTGGAGGTTGTCGCAAACTCGCGCGCGACGGTCACCGGATCATCGAGCGATGACGCATTATCTGAGCCGAGTAACCGCCTCATCTCTCCAGGATGGGGCGTTAAGACAATCGGAAGCTTGTCTGAACCTCGTAAATCGGCCGGCCATGGCGCCAGACAATTGAGGCCGTCAGCGTCAATCACGATTGGCGTGCTTCGCTGATCGAGAAGCCCGCGCACAAAGGTCCGGGTGCGATCATCTTCGGAGGTTAGTCCCGGCCCAACTGCAATAACGTCTGCTCGTTCGGCAAACTTCAGGACGTAGTTTAGGGCCTCATCGCTTACGGCGCCCCGGTCCGTTTCCGCGAGAGATGCCGTCATAATTTCCGGCATTACTTGCGTGGCTACCAACGGCTGGGCTGAATCGGGCGTCGCCACCGTCACCAGACCCGCACCTGCGCGCATCGCAGCATTACCGCACAGAGTCGCGGCGCCGGTAAATCCGCGCGAACCGGCGAGCACCAAAACATGACCGTGCGTTTTCTTATAGGAGTCAGTCGCGTATCTTGTTTGTATTAACCATCCGCGCGCGTCGCTGGCGTCAGCCAAAAACAGCTCTGTCCTGGATTCCGAAATCAATTCATTGGGCGACCCAATGTTTGCAATCACCAGTGTTCCGTTGTAATCGGCAGCCGGCGGCAATACATTTGCGCGCTTTGGCGCGGTGAAAGTAACTGTAGCGTCAGCTCGGACTGCTTCCCCAATTGGTTTCTCGGAATCAGCGTTGAGGCCTGACGGAATGTCAATGGAAATGATTGCAGACAATCGATGCGGCGGTATGTCACGAACGTCACGCAGTCCAACCAGATATCTGACAACCTCGCGATGCAGTCCTTCGACTGGTCGCGTCAAGCCGGTTCCGAAAAGCGCGTCAACGACGACATCATGCGGCGCGTTGAGAACTGTCGCCAGCAGTTGATCCCAACCGCTTTTGGAATCGCACTCAAAAAAATTTATTGCGCCCGCCTCTGGCGTTGCCGCCCTGTTTTCCCGCAATTCGCTTTCCTTTTTCCAGATTTGTAATCTCTCAAAGTTGACCCGCCCGTCGCTTCCCGTCTCTTCAACTTTGCCCACTAATACGACATCAACCGACGCACCGGCGGTTGCCAGCAAGCGCGCAACGGCCGCCCCATCGCCACCGTTATTCCCTTTACCGCAAAATACTAGAGCAGTCCTGGAATCACCCAAATAAGAGTCGATTATGGTTCGAGCAGCCGCGGTCGCCGCGTTTTCCATCAACTGGAGCGACGGGATTCCGTACCGCTGGGTCGTCAAGCGATCGATTTCGCGCATCTGCATGGATGAAATAACCGGCTGCACGCCGCGATGATACGGAGAAGATTGCTAGAGGGTCAATTGCTTACCGCGGTAGGTGCTGGTTGCGTGGATCGGGCCCCTGGGCTAACGGAAAACAAAAAGAGACGGCTACTGGGGCCTTCTGACCCCGCCGCCGCCGCTGCACCAACCGATCCGTCTTTTCGGGATAGTTATCTAAACAAACAATGCTTTCGGTTCTCCAGAATTTTTTTCTGGAGGGACATTCAGCCAAAATCTAATCGTGACCGGCTGGTCAAATACCGGTCAAACTGATTGAAGGCTCTTTCAGGTTGACCTCCTCGCAACCGGTTCAATTCGTCAAACTCCCCAAAACCAGCCCAAAAACCGCATTCAGCCTCTGGCACGACCCTTGTAATTTGGGCTGCGGGCATTCCCCTGAAATTTTGCCCACGAGACAAGCGAGAAACCGGAGCTTTCCAAGATGGCCAGAGGAAAACTAACCCGAACGAAGCGATGGCAGTGGCTGACGGCAGTTGGCATTTCCCTGTCGTTACTCGCCGGCATTGTGATAACCGAGGGCGCAAAAGCACAGGGTAATACGCGCCGCGACTCCCAGAACTCATTATTCAAATATGCAACGGATCTCAACGCCGCGGCCGAACAGGGTCGTTTCAATGACATCGAGGAGCGGACCGGCGATACCAATCGCGCCATCCAGATTCTGGCTTCCGGTAGCAAGAACAATCCCGTTGTTATCAGTGAGTCCCAGGCAACTCGCGACGTAGTAATGATTGGCGTTGCGCTCCGGCTGGTTCATGGCGACGTTCCGGAAGAACTTGCTGGCAAACGGCTGTTCAAACTGAATCTTGATTCGCTGTTTCACGATGCGAGCAACGCCGGGGAACTAACGACCATACTTTCAGCAATCCTCTCTGATGTCGCGAATTCCAACTCCAAAGTTATTCTCATAGTCGATCCGATTCAATCACTGATTGGGCCGAACGCTGCTTTTAATGGCTCCGCTTCTTCTCTGCTACGTGATGCCACTGCTAACGGTCAGATTCAACTGTTCGGTGCTTCAACCGACATAGCCTTCCAACAGAATGTTGCCAGCGAAGAATCACTGGCAGGATTATTTGCGACGGTCAAAGCGGAAGAAATATCCGTCACAGACGGTCAACAAAGTGTACAGACGGACTCAACCAAAGATAAAACAAGAGGTGAAGAATTCGCCGGTGACAATGTTTCACCTGATTTGCGCGCGATGATTGATAGTCCAAACGCTCCGAAACGGGTGAAGGCAATCCTGCAAGTCAGTGATGCCAACAGCGCTGTCGTACGTGAGCAACTTAAAGCCAACGGCATCATCATCACGGGTCAAATGAACCGTTTTGGCGCCCTGGCAGTTGACATGCCAACCAGGGCGATCGCGAAGCTGGCTGAAAACGGCAGCGCGAAATATGTTTCACTCGATCGCAGCGTGTCCGGGATGGGCCACGTCGAATCAACGACTGGCGAGGATGCGATGCTCGCGCAATCGGGCAACGCGAACCTCGACGGCAGCTCAATCGGTATTGCGATTCTGGACTCAGGAATCTCGACCAAACATCAAGCCCTTTCGGGACGCGTCGTCTATAGCAAGGACTTCACTGGCCAGGGAACTACCGAGGACTCTTACGGTCATGGAACCTTCGTCGCATCAATGATCGCTGCGCCGGCGGGCTCATACGGCGGTGTCGCCCCCGGAGCCAAGTTGATTAATTTCCGGGTTCTCGATTCGCACGGTTTGGGAAAAACCTCCGCTGTCCTAAGCGCTCTCGACGCAGTGCTCACCTACCGCAACACCTACAACATCCGCGTCGTCAACATGAGCCTCGGTGCGGATGCTGTAGATTCCTACAGAAACGACGCCGTCTGTCGCGCCGTGCGACAATTGGTTGATGCCGGCATCGTCGTCGTGACGGCCGCGGGAAACAATGGCAAAGATGCTTCGCATCCCAAAGTTTATGGTCGGATTCACTCGCCCGGTAACGAGCCATCAGCAATTACAGTCGGCGCCGCTAATACCTTTGGCACCAACAACCGCAAAGACGACTCTGTCACTACTTACAGCTCGCGTGGGCCAACGCGCAGCTACTACACAGATTCGAGCGGAATAAAACACTACGACAACTTGATCAAACCGGATTTGGTGGCGCCGGGAAACAAGATCATCGGCGCTTCTGCTCCCGGTAACGAAATCGCTACCCAGAACCCGTTTCTTATCGTTAACCCGCTCGCTAACCTGAATAACCGGTACATGCGAATGAGCGGTTCTTCGGTGTCAAGCCCCATCGTAGCCGGCGCCGTTGCCGTTCTCCTCGAAGCCAATCCGAAGCTGACGCCGAACATGGTTAAGATGTTGCTCGAATACACCGCGCAGCCTCTGGCCGGCTTCAATATGTTCGAACAGGGCGCCGGAGAATTGAACATCGAAGGCTCAGTGCGCCTCGCAAAACTCGTTCGCACCGATCTCACCTCGTCTGCAAATCTCGACACCCCGCTGTTAACCGGAGCCGCACCTTCTCCCCAGTCAACCATTGCCGGTTACACCTTCCAATGGGCGCAGGGCATGATCTTCAAGTACAACTGGGCTAAAGGTTTGGATCTGATCACTACCTACCAGGGAATCTATGCCCAGGGCGTGCTGATTGCCGACGGCGTGACAGTCACCGACGGTGTCGTGGCTTCAGACAACACCATGCTCTCAACCGGTGTGCTGATAGGCGAAAACATTCTGAAGAGCAACGGCCTCACGATTAGTGATGGTGTCGTGTTCATAAGTAGTGGAGTGCTTATCGCTGACGGTGTGCTCGCTGACGGTGTACTTATCGCTGACGGTGTGCTGATCGCTGACGGCGTGCTGATCGCTGACGGTGTGCTTATTTCTGACGGTGTGCTGATCGCTGACGGCGTGCTGATCGCTGATGCCGCGGCTGATATTGAGGGCGACAATACCCTCTGCATGCCAACCGAAATTATTTTGGACGATCCTATTAATCCGATTTAATGGCTGGACGCAGCGCACA
>DASRIZ010000599.1:0-29123 GCA_035649735.1 Blastocatellia bacterium
GCTCGCCACGTTATGAAACTAGAAAATGCGAAACTTAAGAAGCTAGCCAAGCTTATTCGTTCGCTGGAAGATGAATTGAGCGTCCTCGAGTCGTCACATCACATACAATTTGAGACGGCTGCAAGTCTCCGAGACAAGCTCGTTGCATCAAAGCGAGCGAAATCCGCCTTGGCTAACGCCCGCCGTCTTTGTGACGCCATATCGCAAAGTCTAAGCGCTCAGGACGATTGAGCCGGCGATTAACAAAGAGCTCTTATTCCCATTTTCACAGCTTATTCAATAAAAACTTTGTAAGTCTCGGCTGATTCAAGGTTTCGGAAGTCAAGAGAAGTCAAGAGAGTATGCTGCAGCATTATTTGGGGCGGTGCTGGCGATGTCCAATGGCATGGGAGCTTCGCAATCACGAAGCTGTTCCGATGACCGCAGAGGAGCGCTCAGATACAAGTTGAACTGGGCAGTTAGAGTTGTCGCCAAAAACCGCCTCGACGACCATAACGGAGAAGTGTCAACTCTGCACGACCTGAGTTCTACCGGAGCCCTTGCCTATCTCAATAGACATTTTGAATTGGGTGAACGGGTGTTTGTTTTTGTGAAACTGCCTTTTAAGAAAGAGTCGTGGATGACTTATTCGGCGACGGTGGTAAGGGTGGTTGAGCAGGCGATTGGAACGGGCGTGGCCCTCAAATTTGATACGTCGAGACCGGCTTTTACAAACAGCCCTCCCGATTCCCGGCATCATCATGATTTCTCGCTAGGCACCTAAGATCGCTTAAGTGAGAACCTCCAACTACAACGGCGGCCGTATGGTCGCCCTTGTTTATCCTTCTCGTCTGTCGTGCTAGGAACCGGATTTGCACAGTCTCAGTTCACACCGCCTGCCACACTCCCGACTGTCAGGACAACACATTTGATAGCATTGCCCGTCATTGGGATCTATGAACGGCTCGCCACAAACGAGCTCGCAACCTCTGCTCGCCTGTATTGGCGTGGATTGAATGCCAACAAACGAAATGCAGACAGCTAACATCCACAACACCAATAAGCGTTTAAGAACACTGCCTCGTTTGCTTGAAGATCCACGCTCAAAGCCTGTGTTGATTGATCGCAGCTCCTCGTCTCTGCTTGTGTACCTCATCCAGACACCTCCGCTAAATGCCGATTCCTGACGTTCACAGTAGACAAGACCGCAACTCGTGTTCCGTTTACACAAGCAAAAACGATACAGAGAAGAGTTAGGAGCTCAAACAATTGGTGGGATCGTTGAAGGATGCGCGAAGTACTTTTGCGTCTTTGCGGTCCTTGGCGTCTTTGCGCAACCAAACAATTCGAAGCGATGTACAGCGCAAAGACGCAACGGACCGCAGAGACGGAAAGGCGTTTACGTGAGAGTTAAGTTAGTCCGTCGACTCCGCCCGATTTAGCGCTCGAATCAACCGCTCGTAGTATGAGTTGAATGTTACGAAGTCGCTTCCCTGAAAGAACGCCTTGCCGCCAGTTTCGTGTGAGATCCGATTGAGCGAACTCTGCCCCCAACTGGACGCGAGAAAGTTCCGCCTGCTCAATCCTACTGATGGTGCGTAAAAGGAGTATATCGACACTTCGCGCCGGTTTGCCTCTTTGATTGCTCTACTCATGTCGATCGAGTTGAGTACCGAAGAGGAATCAAAGCCTCGCGATGTATCAAGACCATCGGATATCAGCAGCACTACGTTAGCGTTTTTGTTCGTTGATTCGAACTTCTTCAACGCCTCCAGGACTTCGACATAAGGGTTATACGGAGAAACCGCAGTACTCGAGACCAGAATGCGTAGCGATTGAGCCGCCTTCCCTAACTCGCGCGTGAACGGCTGCAGAACCTGCAGGCTCCCGCTCCGGATATAACCGATCATTACCTGCGATCCCGGAGGCAGCGATTGGATGAAATCCCGAGTTATACCCAACTCATTGCTGACGTGAGACACGAGATCATCCTGAATAAGAATAGCCAGGTTTACTGGCGCAACAACCCGAGCCCCGTTCAGTGGCCGGCGATCATCACGAACCGCGGGTCCGGCGGCACCCGACATCGCGAATAAGCCGATGATGAAGATGCTCAGAACAGATAAGACATACCTGCGTCTTGCTAACATGGTACTAACTCCTTCCGCGTGCGCTTCGCAAAAACATTAACGCTCCTCGCCATTAGTTATGCTCTGTATAAATTATGCTCCTCGCCATAGATAAGATGCAAAAGTCGGCTCCCGGCGCCGCCTGGTTATTCGAGGTTTTTTTGCAATAGCGGTGATGAATCTCGCCTAATGACTGCCCGAAGTCACTCGCAAGTCCGCATTTTGCGAACTAGTCACAGTATCGTAGAATGGGAACCGCTTACCCGGATCAAGTTCACATCTTTTGCAACTTGGTTCGTTCATGTTGAACATAACCCACGAAAAGGAGAAACCCATGTCAACAAGCGAAACACAGAAGGAATCCCCGATGATGGCCGAACCACAGAAGGAACATCACTGGCTGCAGAAACTCGTCGGCGAGTGGACGTACGAGTCCGAGAGTGAAATGGGGCCGGACGCTCCGACCGTGAGATGCACCGGGAGCGAAAGCGTCAGGACGTTAGGAGGGCTCTGGACACTTGGCGAAGGTCAGTTCGAGGGGCCTGGCGGCGGACTCGACACGACGTTGATGACGCTTGGCTATGACCCGGAGAAAAAGCGCTTCGTAGGCACGTTTATCGGATCAATGATGACCTATCTTTGGCTCTACGACGGCGAATTGGATGAGAGCGAGAAAATACTGACGCTCAACGCTGAGGGTCCGGACTTCACGCAACCCGGGAAGACTGCAAAGTACAAGGATGTGATCGAGTTCAAGAGCGACGATCACCGGGTGTTAACATCACAGGCGCTAGGCGCTGATGGGCAGTGGCACCAATTCATGAAAGCGAATTACAGGCGGAAGAAGTAGCTCAATCACGCTGGAAGTCACTCGACCCTGCGTTTGCTCGCTTTTAGGCCACGATATTGCGGCCAGGCCAGAAGCGAGCCAGCCAATTCTCGCATGTAGGGGCCCGCAATTCTTCCAGGCAGCTCGGTCGTCTCCTTCCTAAGCTGGGTGGTGTAGAATGGAATAGGAAGGAGGTGACTAGTATGAACAGGACGCGACTTACACCGCTAGTCACACGGATGTTTCTCATCGTCACTCTACTACTAGGTATTGTGGCATTTAGCGATGAAACGGCACAGGCTCAGCGTTGGCAGAGATATGACAGATACCGTGGTCAAATCAACCGGGGAGTCTCTGTCTATCCTCGACGCTATCCTCGAGTCTATGCCGGCCGTGGGTATTGGAACAACGCCTGGTATGGGTATGGGTATGGGCATGGGTTTGGGTTTGGATACGGGTATGGGTATGGGTATGGATATCCGTATCAAAGCTACTACTTCGCGACCAGCCATGTGTGGGAAGGCGAGGGTTTTCGTGATGGTCTGGATGACGGGAAAGATGATGCTAAGGATGGAAAAGCCAACGATCCGTTTCGTCACAAAGACTACAAGAACGCGTTAACTTCGGCATATATCGATGGGTATCTCCGAGGCTATGAAGAAGGTTATCGTCGATATGCGGTTAACGAATAGCGAATGGATCTCAGAGGCACAACGAACGGGTTCGCTGAGGTCCGCGTAGTAACGATTCGTTTCTGTGACACGTAGTAACGATTTTATTCGTTTCTTCTAATCTCGGAGTACACGAAGTGACGAACTTATTCGTTTCTCTGACGCGTCGTAACGATTCTATTCGTGTGTTCTGAATAGGACGAATTCCAAAGGTCGAACGAATAAATTCGTTACTACGTGGTGCGGAAAGGTGTGGAACGAATAAATTGGTTACCGCGAGGGGTGCAAAGTGAGCCCGTTGTGTCGCGGCAAGAACTCAACCGCACTACATTTTTATTGACCCGCAAGAGTGCCTAGAAAAATCGAGTTGAGTGGGCGTTTAACGAGAGAGCTCGCATTCTACGCGAGAGAAGTTGCAAAGGAGACAATGAGATGACCAGCAATACCGGGCCGGGCTATAAGGATCATCCTGAACATCGTGTTGAAACAGAGCCGGCGGGTGTGCGGGTTCAAGTAACCTTCAACGGCGAGCTTATTGCCGACAGCAACAACGCTATCAAGCTCGAGGAAACCGGGCACGACCCCGTCTACTACCTGCCACGCAACGATGTAAAGATGGAGCGGCTCACACGAACCGATCATCGAACCCGTTGCCCGTTCAAGGGCGAGGCTTCGTACTTCAGTCTGTCCAACGGTCGGGCTGCTGAGAATGCTGTGTGGAGTTACGAAGAACCCTATGACGAGGTCAGCGTCATTAAGGACCTGCTAGCGTTCTACCCTAACAGAGTCGATTCGATCACCACTGTACAGAAGTAGAATTCTTGTCTGTGGCGTCCGAGACTGGAGCGGATGGCCAGCCACGGTTCTAAAGAACACCAGGACTATTCTCGCATTGAGGCAGTTGTCCGTTCACTGGGACTCGAGGAAGCACCGCCTTCAACTGCAGGCTCCGACTCGGAAATTCTCTGAGTCTGAACCTGCCGTTTTACTGACAGAGTATCCAGTGATGAATGCAGACCCTCAATCTGGCGCTCGATTCCTCGTGACTCGATCAAGTTGCTCAAACCTGTGCTCGTCATGAACGCGCCCCAAACCGGTAGCCAGCCACACAGGACTAACCAGACGAGGATCCAGTTTGCGTGCCAGTCAGCGCCCTCGCCAAACACAGCCAATGGAATACCAAGCAACAGGCCCGTGACAAAGATGAGTGCACCGCGTAACAACTGGCGAATACCGTCAATACGCAAGTCTGTTCGCTGTTTGATCAGCTCAGGATAGTCGTCCGAATCAAGTAACCCTCGAGGAGTCAGTTGACTATTCAGCGCCAGCGCGACCGCTTCGATATCGGCGCCACAACCACGACAGAATCGTGTTTGTTCCATGTTTTCCGCAGCACATTTCGGACAAAACATATTCTGGCACCCGAAAAATCATACGTTCGAGCTGTTGATCATACGTTAGCGCTGTTGTTTGTTCAATTCCATGGAGGTTGCAACTAATGATGCCACCAACAAAGGACGACCTTCTCCGCGCAAAGGGAAAAACCGTTCCGGATGTCATCAGCCCCGAGTTGCGGGTATTGTTTTGTGGTATTAACCCCGGTCTGTATTCGGCGGCGGTTGGCCATCATTTCGCACGGCCAGGCAATAGATTCTGGCCGGCGCTGTTTTCATCCGGTTTCACACATCGGCTGCTGTCCCCGTTCGAAGAACACGACTTGCTCGACCTGGGGTACGGAATCACCAATCTTGTTAATCGAGCGACCGCGTCGGCTGCTGAGCTATCCGCGGACGAATTCACCAAAGGTAGTAAGAATCTCAGAGCAAAGGTTCGACGCTATCGCCCTAAATGTCTGGCGGTGCTGGGTATATTGGCATACCGAACTGCATTTGATTGTCGAGATGCTGAGTTAGGATTGCAGCAGGAAGGCATTGAGGACTCAGTAGTATGGGTGCTGCCGAACCCTAGCGGGCTGAACGCACACTATCGACCGGATGATCTCGCCAGACTCTTTCGAGAATTACGGATCGCGATAGAATGATCGAGTGTCTTATGTCGTCGACCCGCGCGGATTAGAAACGGCACCAAAAACAAATGACGGTCGCAAACCCGTTAGGGCCTGCGACCGTCAAAGAACTTAGCGGTTCTGACCGCCGCGCTGCTCGCCGCCGCGGCCACCTTGATTGGGTTGATTCCCTTGCTGTTTGCCGGACTCTGGATTCGGCTGGCCCTGTTGACGGCCCTGACCCGGATTCTTTTTGTCGTTCTCTTCCATCTCCTGATCTTCACGGTAGGACTGTTTATCTGGCTTCGATGACATAGTTCGTTCTCCTTTGTTCGTTCGTTTAAGGTTAGCAGTTATGAGGAACGCTATATTTCCTCATCGATTGAAACAGAATTGATAACGTGGCTTTCGCCGCGTCACCTCGCTATAACATATCGGCTCGAGCCTTCTTGGCGCGCGCCGCACCGATCGCGGTCTTCACGTCTTTTTCTTCCTCGGGCGGCGGAAGAACAGCTTTCATTCCAAGCGATTCAATCCAGAGCTCGCGAGTCCATCCCTGAGTGTGATACAGGTGCTCATCTTCCTGTTCTTCTACTTCTTCGTGCGCCGCCTTTAGAGCTTTGGCCGTCTCGCCTTTTGCGTTCTTCGCAGCTTCGCGGATCAGCTCCCAGTTCAAGTGGTCCTTTGTTTCCGCCAACACAACACATTCCGCGGCTACGATTTGTGCCGCGCCCGGCTCGCCGCTCTTCAGCGCCATTTCCATCGCCTTCACCAGTGACTCGCCTATGTGGCGCACAACTTTTCGGCCCGGAGTTTCGGTGTTGAGATCGATTCCAATAGCGGTCAACAGCTCCTGAACCACTTCCACGTGTCTTTGTGTTTGTTCGAGGTACTCTTCCCACTCTTTCTTTAGATCTTCGTTTTCAACGCACCGGAGGGCCGTTGTGTAGATTTGTACCCCTCCCAATTCAGTCTCCAGACCCTGACAGAGTAGTTCCTTCAAATTCTTGTCTTCCATTTAGTCCTCCACAATGAATTGAATTGACATATTAACCCTTCAGCATGTTCGGTGGTAGTACAGGCTAACCATCTCCAGCGCCCCCACAATCAGCAACTGCAATCATTAGGCCAGCGAATTGACCGTGCGTCGGTCACACAAATCGGGATAGGAAATAAGGGCACGTTTGTTGCGACATTGGAGGTAAGCGTTCACACCACTCCGCGTTTTTGGGTAGAATTGCGCGAGCGTTTCAACTCGAATCGAAGAGTCCTATGCCTAATTCAAAGTTCGGGAGCGTCGTGATGAACGAAACGTGGGAGAGTAGAAGAAGACGTGCTGAACGTCTGGCTTCCGAGAGACCCGAATCCAACGAACTGCTTACATTCTATGCAGCACTTGTTCGCTCTCAATCGGAGATCTATGAGTACCTTCGCACTCAAGAGAACTGGCGGCCGTCCGGTGAACTTGCTCGAGATCTGACGAAGCTGCGCTACGTATGGCCAAACTTGCTTCACACAGTTGAAGCCACTGGACCTGAAGCTCTGGTACATGAGGCCAGCCGGCTCTCAAAGGCCAGCGAAAGCGAGGTGACTGAGATCTTGATGGGGTATTGGCACGCGCCAAGCGATCTTCAGTTCTTCCCAAAGGCCTTTCTCCAACCTTATGTCGGCTGGCTACGTGAGATAGGGGTGAAACCGCATTCCAGGAAACTTGCGAGCGGCGAGAACCGATGTCCGTTCTGTTCCGGCAAACCTCAAGTCAGCATACTTCAAATCAAGGAAACTACTTCGGAGAGCGGCGGTCGCGACTTGATCTGCGCGACCTGTCTGTCGCCATGGCCGTTCAGGCGCGTAGTCTGCGCTGCCTGCTTGGAGGAGAACCCCACGCAAATAGGCTATTACCACACGTCAGAATATGACCATATTCGCATTGAGGCTTGCGACACGTGCAAACATTACATTAAGAGCATCGATCTTACGAGATATGGTCTAGCTGATTCTTTAGTCGATGAGCTCGCTGCAGCTCCTCTGGACATATGGGCGCGCGAGCGCGGCTACATCAAGATTGAAATGAACCTGGTCGGCCTGTGAGCGGACCAGGCTCCGCCGCAAGCACGAGAGGCTAGCGCACCGGAGGACCAATGCAACAGCGGTAGTTCGACTGGATCGTTTGTTCGAGCCTGCTAGCTGCAATTGCACTGTATCAAGACAGTAAGAATTTAGTGTAGGAAAAACAGATGCGTGATTGTTCGGCCTTGGGTGGGCCGCACAACGTCAGGGTTTTCTCCTGAGGGTCTTATTTCTCAAAAAGACTCGAGAAATCATAGATCGGAGGCTAGAATCTAAATCCGACGCTCTTTGCCGGACGGCACGGTTTATGCAGGTTCCCGGGTAGTGGGCGCCTTTTTGAGAACACGGGCCAAAAGCGGTGACGCAAAAGCTCCCGAACACGATCTCGATAATTCGGGCTTACTGTCTCGCCAGTAATGTCCAAACGCCAGATCTCACCCTCGACAGATTAAACATCACAGTAGAGTTTGTCCGCGCGACGCGTGCGACATGTTGACGGAGGTCATAATGGGAGTCTCTAGGAGAACCTTTATTAAGGTGGGCCTCGTTGGGGGAGCCTCCGCATTCGGCTTTAACCTCGCGCCGGTGTACGCTCAGTCCCAGTCGCTTAGAATAGCGCGCACAACCGAGACACGAAGCACCTGCCCATACTGTTCCGTGAGTTGCGGCGTGATCATTCACACGCTTGGTGACAGAGCAAAGAACACCACCGCCCAGGTGGTTCACGTCGAAGGCGATCCGGATCACCCGATCAATCGTGGCACTCTCTGTCCAAAAGGCGCTTCGTTGGAGCAAGACATTCTGAATGATCGACGCCTGACAAAGCCCCAGGTGCGCCGTCCCGGTTCCGATCATTGGGAGGATATTTCGTGGGACGACGCGGTCAACGAAATCGCGCGCCTGGTTAAAAAGACTCGCGATAGCACGTTCGTCGAAAAGGACGATCAGGGACGAATGGTCAACCGTTGCGAAGGTATAGGCTGGACCGGCGGCTGCACGGACACAAACGAATTGAACTTTCTGGCGGTCAAAGCGATGCGCAGCATGGGGGTCTGCTACTTTGAGACGCAGGCCCGCGTCTGACATGGACCCACGGTCTCAAGTTTGGGACCTACATTCGGTCGTGGCGCAATGACCAATGGTTGGATCGATATCAAGAACACCGACATGATGTTGGTGATGGGCGGTAACCCCGCCGAGAATCATCCCTGCGGTTTCAAGTGGGCGATCGAAGCAAAGAAGACACGCAATGCCAAGCTGATCGTTATCGATCCTCGCTTTACAAGAACCGCGGCTGTGGCGGACAAATTCCTGCAGATTCGCGCCGGAGCGGATATAGCGCTCCTGGGCGGACTCATCAGCTACGCCATCGAGAATAACCGGATCGCAAAAGACTACATCGTCGA
Source organism: Blastocatellia bacterium (assembly GCA_035649735.1). Lineage (GTDB taxonomy): Bacteria > Acidobacteriota > Blastocatellia > UBA7656 > UBA7656 > Onstottus_A. The sequence continues at coordinate 9,090 of DASRIZ010000599.1, forward strand.
CTTCACCAACGCCGCTTTTATCGTCAAAGAAGGATTCAAGCTTCCCGTTGATGGCTTGTATTCCGGGTTCGATGCGGCGACTCAGGTGTACGACAAATCGAGCTGGAACTATGAAGAGGGCGGTAGCGTTGGCGGCAACGCCATCGGTTCGGGCGCGGTTCATGATTCTGCGTCCAATAGAGCGAGCCAGGCTGGGGCTCAGACAACTCCCGCCGCAGCATCGTCCAAACAAAGTCATGACGGAGGTGGCCAGGGTCCGGTGGGCGGCGGTCACCAGGCTGCCGGCGGGCCCGGAGCATCAGGACAAAGCACTCCCAAACCACCGCCAATGCTGCCGCCAAACACCGCCTACGATCTTTCGCTTCAGCACCCTCGCTGCGTTTTTCAGATGCTTAAGAAACACTATTCGCGGTACACACCCGAGATGGTTGCGAAGATTACCGGCATACCGGCAGAGAAGTTCCTGGAGATAGCAGATCTGTTTACCTCGGTTCGTAAAGACGGCGATATGACGAAGGTAGCCACGATCATCTATGCCGTGGGATGGACGCAACACACTTCCGGTACGCAAATGATCCGAACCGCAGCGATTCTGCAGTTGCTTCTTGGGAACATTGGGCGGGCGGGCGGTGGAATGAACGCACTACGCGGACACTCCAATATTCAGGGAGCGACCGATATGGGAGGTGTGTTCGACATTTATCCAGGCTATCTGAAGATGCTCAATCCGACCGACACCGATCTGGCGACCTTCCTGAAGCGCACCACTCCTACCACGTCGAAGCCCGCGGAATGGGATTCGTTCAACTACTGGTCAAATACGCCGAAGTTTATGGTCTCCTTTCTCAAAACAATGTTCGGCGATGCGGCAAAAAAGGAAAACGATTTTGGCTTCCACTACTTGCCCAAAATCGATCGCCGCTACTCGTGGGTAGAGATGTGGGATCGAATGTACAACGGCGAGGTTAAGGGCCTGTTCGCTTTCGGGATGAATGGAGTAGCAATCGGCCCAAGCTCGGAAAAAAATATTGCCGCCCTCAAAAAGGCCGATTGGCTGGTAGTGTGTGAGCTGTTCCCCGACGAGACAAGCGAATTCTGGAAAGCTCCCGGCACCACCGCCGACGACATGAAGAAAATCAACACGGTCGTCTACCGATTGCCCGGCGCTGGATTCGCTGAGAAAGACGGCACGTTTGTTAACTCCGCCCGCTGGTTGCAGTGGAAGTACGCGGCGGTAGCCCCGCCAGGTGACGCGAAGGTCGATCAGGAAATACTAGCGCGGATTTTCTTGAAGGTGCGCGAGCTGTATCAAAGCGAGGGCGGCAAGTATGCGGATCCGATCCTGAACCTTGCGTGGTCTTACACCAACCCTCTGAATCCATCACTCGCCGAGGTTGCCAGGGAGATCAACGGGAAGGCTCTCGCTGACCTTGCGGATCCGAACCAGCCAGGTGTGACGATCAAGACGGGACAGCAATTGCCCGGGTTCGCCTGGCTAAAGGACGATGGAACGACTGCGTGCGGTAATTGGCTCTACAGCGGGTCCTGGACTGAAGCAGGTGCGCAGATGCAGCGCCGAGGCACAGACGACCCATCCGGTCTGGGGATATATCAAAACTGGGGGTGGTCGTGGCCGGCGAATCGGCGCGTGATGTATAACCGCGCGTCGTGCGATCAATCGGGTAAGCCGTGGGACTCTTCACGCAGGCAGGTCTGGTGGAGCGAGACGGCGGGTCGTTGGATGGGCAACGACATACCCGACTTCAAGCCAGACTCAAACCCGAAAGATCATATGGGGCCATTCATAATGAATCCCGAAGGCGTCGGTCGATTGTTTGCTCCGCTTGGTGCTTTCGCTGAAGGCCCGTTCCCCGAATACTACGAGCCATTCGAAAGCCCTATCGCAAATCCGCTCCATCCTCAACAGTCGACGAATCCGGTCGTCAAGAACCTGAAGACCGAGCACGACAGACTCGGTACGCCGGAGCAGGGTTTCGATATCGTTTGCACGACTTATCGGCTAACCGAGCACTACCATTACTGGACCAAAAACAACCCGATGATAGTAGAGCTTGTTCCCGAGCCTTTCATCGAAATCCCCGCCGAACTGGCAAGCGAGAGAGGCATTGCTGGCGGCGACAAGGTAAGGGTTATAAGCGCTCGTTCGGAATACATTGCCAAAGCGATGGTCACAAACCGCATCAAGCCTATGCTGATTGACGGCAAGAAGGTTTATCAGATCGGTATTCCGATTCACTGGGGCTATCGCGGGATCAGCGAGGACAACGGCAAGACTTCAAAGGACCTTGCGAATCAACTTTCGCCGACGGTCTTTGATCCGAACGCTTACACACCCGAGTTCAAAGGCTTTCTTGTGAAGATTGAGAAGGCTTAAGAGGAGCGGCCGATTATGGCTAGCGAACGACTGTTTCAGATTCAACAAATCTCGGGTCACGTCGGCAGCGTTCCCGGCGGGGGCATGCAACGCGACCTCGAGATCTGCAAGATGATCGATGTGACGACTTGCATAGGCTGCAAGGCCTGCGAAGTCGCCTGCGTCGAGTGGAACCGGTATCCCTTCCGCGAAACAACGTTCGACAACACCTACCAGACGATGCCGACAACCGAGTGGAACTACTGGAACCTGATTAAGTTCAACGAGCACCAACGGGACGACGGTACGCTGATGTGGCTCATGCGAAAGGACCAGTGCATGCACTGCGCCGACCCGGGTTGTTTGCGAGCCTGCCCGGCCGACGGCGCGATCGTCCAGTACACGAACGGCATCGTCGATTTCAATCAGGAAAACTGCATAGGCTGTCAGTACTGTGTATCGGGGTGTCCTTTCAACATTCCGAAGTTCAATTCTGCGACCAAGACCGTGTTCAAGTGCACTCTGTGTTCGGATCGTGTCGGCGCGGGGCTCGAGCCGGCTTGCATCAAGGCGTGTCCGACGGGATGTCTGCACTTCGGAACGAAGAGCGAGATGAAGAACCTCGCCGAAACACGGGCTGCGCAACTACGAGAGCAATCGGGCTTTGCTAATGCGGGCGTCTACGATCCAAGCTCCATCGGCGGCACACACGTCATCTATGTTTTGCACGACGCCAAACATCCCGAGCTGTACGGAGGCCTGCCTGCCGATCCGCAGATACCGTTCAGCTACACCTATTGGAAGTGGTTCGCCAAACCGATTGGCCTGCTCATTACTCTGCTGGGAATGCTTGCGCTCGCTTTTCATTACGTGTTTACCGGGCCGAGAAAGCCGCAGCCCGAAGCGAGAGAGGAGAAGCTATGACGTCTTCCGCTCAACCGTATGGCGAAACTGTGGAGCGCGATCTGGGTGGGCTCGCGCGAACGGTCGTTCACGAAGACGAGCTGCTAAGACATCCGGCCTACACCAGGTTTCTGCATTGGTCTGTTGCCATCTTTTTCTTTGCGTCAATGCTGTCCGGTTTGGCCGTTTACTCACCCTGGACGTTTGGCTGGCTCACGCCGCTCTTTGGCGGCGGACCGATGACCAGGTTCCTCCACCCGTGGTTTGGGGTCGCATTCGTAATCGTTTGGTTCTTCCAGTTCTTGAACTGGCGAGGCCTGATGACCTGGACCGAGTCCGATACTCGCTGGCTTCGCGAGATAAAACGATACATTAGAAACGAGGAGAAGCTCGAACCCGAGTATGTCGGTTTTTACAACGGGGGACAGAAGCTTCAATTCTGGGAGATTGTGTTCGGCAGCCTGGTCCTCCTGATCACCGGGCTTGTGATGTGGCTTCCGGAGCTTTCGGGTCGTATCGCGGTTGCAATCAGCTATGTGCTCCATGACATTTCGGCGTTGATCATGCTCGGCGGCATTTTTATTCACATTTATCTAAGCACCTTTGGGCAACCCGGCACCTTTCAATCAATGATGCGCGGCGTGGTAACGAGGGCATGGGCCTGGACTCATCATCCGGCGTGGTACCGCGAGGTAACGGGGCGCGATCCGCGGGAAGACTACGAGGAAGCTCGACGCCGTCTCGCGCGTAACCATTCCCGCGAGACCGCCGTACGCGACGATGCGGAACACTGAACACGACCGGCGACTGGTCTTACGTAGAGCGCGTATGGAGATAAAAGCAGCCGCGCAGGTTGCATCACCACCGCAAGCTTCCAGCTGTCTCAGTCCTTATGGATTCGAAAATCAGCAACTAACGGAAGATGATCGGAAGCCACAAGCGCGACACGGCTCTTGTGCAGGGTCAGTCGTTCAAGATCGAGCGTATCATCAAAGTAAATGTGATCCAGGTGCATGAGCGGCAACAGCCAGGGATAGGTCTTTGAGCGCTTGAGGTGAGCCCGGATGTCTGCGCTGGTCAGATGTGAGGCGAGCAATCGGGTGGTCAGCCCTCGAGTCCATTCGTTAAAGTCACCCAACATAATTCGCGAACCGCTCAGCTCTCCGTTATTCAATATCACCTCATTCACAAGCTTTCGTCCCTGGTGCCGGCGTTCGATGAATGCCGTACCAAGGTGGACGTTGAAGACGTGAAGCAAGCCGCTGCCATTAGCGCTTATATCGGCGCGCATGCAACCTCGCTCCTCACGGCCGCGAACGGTAATGTCGTAGTTCCTGGTTTCCAGCAGCGGCAGCCGGCTCAATACTACATTGCCGTACTGCGCGCCCTTGTGTACACGTGTGCCGCCGATCGCGCAGTGCATCTCGAGTTCCTCGGAGATGAACCGAGCCTGATCCTTTTCACGCAACGCACCTTGAAGACTCAAAACTTCCTGAAGCGCAATTATGTCAGCATTGATCTCTCGCAGGACTTCCACTATGCGCGCGGGCCGCACACGCCGGTCCAGCCCGCGGCACTTGTGCACGTTGTAGGTGACGACTCGTAACTCCATCACTGTTGTCTTTCAAGAACCCATCCCAACCATTCGTGCGCACGCTCAAATAACGAGCGACGCTTCCATTGGTCATACGAGACCGACCGGCTTTCGGCTAAATCCTTTACAAAATCCTCGTGCAAACGTGCTGCCAACTCCTCATCGAACGCCGCAACGCTTATTTCATCGTTCAATCCAAAAGACCGGTTATCAAAGTTTGTCGAACCGACCACGCTCCATACTCCATCCACAATCATTACCTTGGCGTGGATCATGGCCGGCTTGTATTCGAAAATCTGGGCGCCGGCCTTTAATAGCTGACCATAAAGCCGCTGGCTCGATGTTCTTGTCAACAGATGATCTGTGTGTCTGCCGGGTGTAATGATTGTGATCTTGACTCCACGCTCGCGAATCGCGCGAACCATCTCGTCTCGAGCGCTGCGGTCCGGAAGGAAGTAGGGCGTGTTTATGTAGATCGTTTTGCGAGCCGACGCTAACAGGGTTTGAAACAGAACTCGCGCACGCGTTGATTGGCCGATCGAAGGCGAACTGTCGACTACCAACACCTTAGTGCTGCCTTCGGCGTTGCAGTCCGGGAAGTATTCGGTTTCCGCCAGGATCTCGCCCGATGATTCCAGCCAGTTTTCGACGAATGTTGCCTGCAGATCGGTGACTGCGTCACCTTCGATGCGGAACATCGAGTCACGCCATCGCGCCGACTTACCTCGACGATAAAGCCAGTGATCGGCAACGCCTGCGCCTCCAACAAACCCCACTCGGCCATCGACAGTGATAAGCGTGCGGTGAGTGCGATTATTGACTCGCGGGAGAGTGTACCAGCGAATCGGGTGATACCACTCGACTCGCGCGCCGGAATCACGCAACGGTTTTAGATAACTCTCCCAGGTTGCAAAGCTGCCGATCGCGTCAAACACCAGGTTGACGTTCACGCCCGCCCGCGCTCGTTCGCTCAATACCTCGATGAAGCGGTCGGCGACACGTCCTTTTTGAAAAATGTAAGCCTCGATATTGACGTTGTGTTTAGCAGTCCGGATAGTCTGCAACTCGGTTTCGTAAAACACCTCACCGTTTGTTAATACCTCAACACGGTTATTGGTTTTGATATGGGAGTCCGTAAGCGCCGCCAACATTCGCAGGAAATCATTGGATTCAAGTGGTGCGGAGGGCGCCCTGCCAATCTTGAAGCGGAGACCCGGCTCAAACAGAGCGAGAAACAGCATCAACAGCAGGAACGCAATCGCAATCGCAGAGAGAACATCAAATGGCATCAGTCAAATTGCGGTTCAAGCGCGCGCTTATAAGTTCAACCCTCAGCGTCGTAATTGATTGTACCGCTTTAGCAATCAACGTGTCGCCTCTCAAAAAAAGCGGTCGGTGGGAAAACCCGGAGCGAGCGAAGTCGGAGAGTATGAATGCCAGGCGCAGCTTGGCGGTTAACTTCAAAACCAACAACTAATCGGCCCTCGACTGTGCACGGGGCCTCGACTTCTTCAGAGATGCCTGGCTTTTCGCACGTGTCCGGGGTGAAGTCCGCATCTTTTTTGCCGTCTGAGGCCGCGCCTTCTTCAGGGACGCCTGTCTTTTCGCCTGTGTCCGGCGTGAAGCGCGCGTCTTTGTTCCGGTCCTTGGAACCGCCTTTTTGATAGTCGAGTCTTCTCGATCCGACGCAAGCAGCGGGTATGGATTTCGCGCGCCACTCAGGAAATCATATACGCCGTAGTGTAAATGATAAGGCGTTCCGCTCGCATTACCGGTGTTTCCGACATAACCGAGAACGCTTCCCTGCTGCACTATGTTACCGGGCTTGATATCGGCGAACCTCTCGAGGTGAGCATAGTAATGCCACTGCCAGCCCGGACCCAACACTCGAACTACGTGACCTCCCAGGTCGTCTTCGCCAACCTTGAAGACTACGCCGTTAGTTGTGCTCAGCACCGGACGACCAAGAGGCGCGAAGATGTCGATGCCTTCGTGTCGCCGGTTTCCGCTGCGTGGCGCGCCCCAGGTATCCTCCAGATCCTTTGAAGCAACCTCTTCGACCGGCACCGGCAATTTCTGCGGCGTCTTATCGGTGAGCAACGAAATAAGAGTTCCGACCCTCAATAAAGCCGGTTGGTTCCAAATTGCGATTAGAACCGCAACTCCGATCGTCGCCGTTGCAATAACAAGAACCTTACGTGGCCGTATTACCGTCAAGGCTGCTCCTCCCGATCTGACCATAATTACGAGTCACAAGGACGATGTGTTTCACCCAGTATATCGTCGCGCATTTCCTTGCGAACCTCGGTTGTGCAATCCGCGATCGACGTAATAACCTACCTCGAGCTGAACTTATTAAACGGAGGATTTAATGGCAATCAATAAAGTTGCAGTGCTGGGATGCGGGCTCATGGGTTCGGGCATCGCCCAGGTGTGCGCGCAAGCGGGCCGCGAAGTAACCGTCATCGAAGTAGCTGAGGAGTATTTGAACAAGGGTCTTGGTAGCCTCAAGAAGCAACTCGACAAGATGGTCGAGAAGGGGAAGCTGAGTGCTGATGACCGCGATGGAACGATCGCACGACTTCACGGGTCCACCAAACTCGACGACTCGGCCGGCGCCGACATCGTCATCGAAGCAATAATAGAAAACATGGATGAAAAGAACCGGACCTACTCGCGGCTCGACGAGATCTGTCCGCCGCACACCATCTTTGCTTCCAATACCTCAAGCTTGTCGATTACCCAAATGATGACCGCCACAAGCGCCGAACGCCAGCGGCGGTTTATCGGGATGCATTTCTTCAACCCGGTGCCAGTGATGAAGCTGGTGGAAGTCATTCGCACAATCCTGACCGACCCCGAAGTCTTCAACGCCGCTACCGAGTTCGGACGCCAGATCGGCAAGGTACCCGTTCAAACATCAGACCGAACCGGGTTCATCGTCAATCGGCTGCTGGTTCCCTACATGCTCGATTCGATTCGCGCGCTCGAAGAAGGCGTGGCGTCGATCGTAGATATCGACAACGCAATGAAGCTGGGATGTGGCTACCCGATGGGACCGTTAACGCTCGGAGATTTCGTAGGACTCGATACCACATTTTACATAGCCAACATCATGTTCGATGAGTTCAAAGAAAAACGATTCGCCCCGCCGCCTTTGTTGAAGCGGATGGTGATGGCCGGATTGTTTGGAAGAAAGAGCGGCAGGGGGTTCTACGATTACAGCGACGCGAGCAATCCGAAACCGATGAACTTGCTATAGCAAGATTGCCAATTGTCGATTGCCGATTCAGAACCAGCGATGACTGAACCAAAAGCGAGCCGGCCGCACATGCCAGGATACGGGATACTTGACGCCGATCAAGGCAAAGGGTTGCTCCCTTGGGCCTGGGCCAGCGAGCGCCTCGCAGAAGCTCATACCTACTGGATTGCGACAATTCGGGCAGACGGGTGGCCTCACGTTATGCCGGTCTGGGGCGTGTGGCTGGATGATACTTTCTGTTTCAGCACCGGGAGCCTTTCGCGAAAGGCACGCAACCTCGCGTCTGATCCTCGGTGCGTGATCACCTGCGAACTGGACCAGGACCAAATCATAGTCGAAGGCGTCGCCGAACTGGTGTTAGGAACAGAGCTGAATGATCGCTTTGCCGAGGTCTACGGCCCAAAGTACCAATGGGATATGGAAGGATTCGACGAGCCGGTTTACGCGGTTCGTCCGGTTGTCGTGTTTGGTCTTACATCGGCAGGAGAAGAGTTCACGAGGACGGCTACGCGATGGACATTCGACCGAAGGAAGAAGGATTGAGGATTGGTTATTTGCTATTTGCCAGTCCGTAGTCCGTAGTTAGTATCAAATCAGCGAGTTACTTCTTACTACGGACTACTGACTACGGGCTACGGACTGGCAAAAGCAAATAACCAATCCTCAACCCTCAATCCTCACTCCCTCCAGAGTATCTTCGAGCGCATCGAACGCCTCCCTGAGTCGATCGAGTACCGATTGCTCGGCGGACCAGAATCCCCGGCCGGACGCTTCGAGCAACCGGCCGACAAGCGTCCTCGCCGAATGAGGATTTAGCGAGCGCAGTCGCTCAAGCATCGGCTCATCAAGCACGTATGTCGCCGCGACCTCGTCGTAGACCCAATCGTCAACCGCCTCGGCAGTTGCCGACCAGCCAAAAGTGTTCGTTACATGGTGTTCGATCTCCGCAACACCACTGAAACCGTGCCGAAGCATTCCTTCAAACCATTTGGGATTTAGCGTCTTCGTTCGAGTCTCGAGCCGGACCGTCTCTTCGAGCGTCCTGATTTTGGCGCCCGGCGAGAGCGTGTCCGATAGATAAATTCGGGGCCGTGCGCCGGTTTGCTTCTCCACAGCTTTCGACACACCCCCGAGGTATTCAAAGTAATGATCCACATCCGTTATTCCAACCTCGGTTGTGTCTATGTTTTGATATGTAACCTCGACGCGTGAAAGCGCCCGCTCCAAAAGTCTCCGAGCCTCCCGGCCGTCAAATCTCTGCCCTTGCGAATCACGACCGTAGGCAAAGCACTTTCGGGTGACAAAAAGGTCTCCAAGCTCGCGGCTGTCCTCCCATTGGCTGTCGAGCACCATGAAATTGACATTCGTCCCGTAGTTACCCGCCGCATTGGAAAACACTCGTACGGCGGCCTCGTCAAACGAACAACTCGTTTCAGCGATCTGTTCATCGACGTGCCGCTTCAGAAAGTTCATCTCGTGCGGTTCTTCAAGCGCGGCAACTCTGCGCACTGCGTTGTCCAGCAGCGTCATCGTCGCGCCGAACAGATCGCGAAAGATTCCAGAGACCGTCATCACGATATCGATGCGCGGCCGACCCAAACGCTCGAGCGGTATCACATCAACATCAGTCGCCCGATTCATCGAGTCGCGCCGAGGCGTTACGCCAAGCAACCACAGAACCTGCGCGACGGCTTCGCCTTCGGTCTTGATGTTGTCGATTCCCCAGAGAACCATCGCAATCGTCTCTGGATAGCTGCCGGCTTCGCGGCGATGGCGCTCGATCAATGCTTCGGCAACGGGTTCGGCTCGGCGCAAGGCGGGTACTGATGGAACCGAGTACGGATTCACCGCGTGAGTGTTGCGGCCGGTTGGAAGAATGCTCGGATTCTGAATGATGTCGGCGCCGGGCCCGGGCTCGATATATTCTCCCCGAAGAGCTCGCGACAAGCCGTCGAGTTCGTGATTGGTTTTGAGTTGCTCGCGTATACCCGAGAGCAACTCAAAGACTCTGCGAGCCTCCTCGACGGGCACCGCGGCTGACTTTAACAAAAGGTCTATCGCAGCTTCCCTTCCCGCATCGCTCGGGTCATCGACGAAGCGCTCGATAACGTCCCGCACCACGGATTCTACGGATTCGCGCTGGTGCAAGCGCTCTTCTGAGTTCGCGCTCTCATTGAGCAACACTTTGTAGGCTGGCACGCCCAATCCCGCGGCGACAAGATCGGGCAACGAGCTAACCCCGAGCTCAGGTCTGTCGAATGCTGCCACCATGCTGAGCAGATCGGCGATCTCCGATTTATCAGCGGCACGTCCAAACACGTGCAAACCGGTCGGTATTAAGCGCTGCTCGATCTCCAGAACCTTGTCGTAGAGCTCGAGTACTCGCCGGTCACGCTGATCGTTGCTGGTCGCCTTAACCATCTTTGCTATCGTTTCCGATCTTCCTTTGACGGTTTGGTCTCAAAGCTAAACGTGGTTACCTTGCCCTTAGACAATTGTACCGAACTCGTCATCAAGAAACCTTGAGCTCGCGACTGCGCAGAGATCAGCGCCGGTTGTAAGCTTTCCGGTATTGGCAGCAGAAGCCCAAGCTGGGAGTGCGCCGAGTGGCAGGCGCCCGAGCTCGGCACCAGGCTAAGGCGAACCGCGACCTGACCCTTCTCGATGTGATGAAACGCAAACTCTGTGAACGGATGCTCCGGAAAAAGAAATCCGCACCCTTTGGGCGCCTCGGCGGTAGCTCGGAGCGGCTTGATGTCAGTGCCTGCGTTGATCGCCGTCACCAGGTCCATTGGTGTTTTGGGCGAGGGATTCCCGGCCTCCTTCAGAGCGGCTTTGACCAACGAATCGCCGAGTAATGCCTCCAGCACGAGCGCATCGGAAAAGAACTTAGCGAGACTGACAGGCACAGACGCCTGATTGAGATCGATCACCCGGTAGCTGATTTGAACCGACGGATGATTCCAACCAACACCATTGAGGCGCCCGCAATACGCGTCCTCTGCCTCTTCATAGCTCAACAACGAACCCACAACACTGAGCAGCCGGAATCTCAATTCAAATGAACACCGCCAGGCAGCGTCGTCCTCGAGATTCTCCTTCTTGAACGCTGCGAATTTTTCCCGAGCCATCTGTTTCGCCGAGAAGATGATCCGCGATGGGTCATTGATAGGCGACGCCGTGATGTCAACGCTCGTCCATCGAAGCGTGAATCCTCCGCTCGTTCCTCCCCAGATGAGCGTATCGGATCGCGCGGGCGCCTGTGCAAGGGAAACCGTCCCTACCGAAAAAACCGCGATGAGTGTGCCAATTGACAGGAAACGGGTCATATAAGACTCAGTTCTCACTCGGCGTCCGAGTGATAGATGAAATCGCATTATGGACTGCCGAGGCATCAGCCCGTGGGAGATAGACGTAACGCGCCCTGAGCATCCGAGCGAGCGCCTCGCCTTCTCCGTTCGATACAAACCTCGATTTGGTATCTACAACAACCGTTTGCATTCGTTCCGATACAAGCATCGCGCCAAGTTGGTTCAACTCCTCACCGATGGCCAGCGCGATTCCGTCCGGACGACGATCACCGAGTCCGACATTGGCCCGTCCATCGGTGAAAAGCACAAGCATAGCTTGCGATGACCCTCGAAGACGCGCGAGTCGCGCCAACTCAATAGCCTTCTGGATACCGGCGGCAATTGGAGTGCCTCCACCAGCCGGTATTGCGTCGACCAGCCGCCTCGCCAGCTCAACGCTGCGTGTCGGCGCCAACAAAACCTCCGACTTTGCTCCACGAAAACTGATCAACGCCACCTTGTCGCGATGAAGATAAGCTTGCTGTAATAATCTGGTAAGCGCCCCCTTTGCTTGCGCCATTCGGTTGAGCGCCATACTTCCGCTCGCGTCGACAGCAAGGATAAACAGGATTCCCGATCGGTGCTTTAACTCTTTAAACCTGAGATCGGTCGGTTCAATTCGCACACGACGAGTTTGACCCCGGGCTAAATCAGTTCGGGCTCGCCGTCGCAGTTGATAAGGAGCGGCAGCGCGAAGCGTTGCGTCGATCGCGATTCTTGCATCGCGGACCGGGTTTATAACACTCCGCACATAACGACCGCGCGCAGAAGGTGATGGCTTGAATCGCTTCCCCGCGCGAGACCGCCGATTCGCCTGTTCCGCTGACAATATCAGGTCGTGTGGCAACCGCGCGTCGCTTGCTTGAATGATTAGATCCTCTGTCGAGCCAGGGATCGAATCGGTATCCGAATCCTCAGTTCTTTGCTCGGTCGTCTCCGGCGTTGGCGAGTCCGCTGGTTGGTTTGTTTCCTCACTAGCCATCGGAAATGTCCTCGCCCGCGGAACAAGTACTAATTGGATTGCCGCAACAAGATCGTCTTCACTCACCGCGTCCCGCCCTCCGAGCGCGGCACTTGCTCGAGCTGCTTTCAATGCAAACAGGTCGGCCCGATTCCCTTCGACTCCAAGCCTCACAGCGATTTGTGAAATCCGCCGTAACTGGGCCTTCGATACGCGAACGCGACGCAAACGCGACCGTGCGTCCGCGATTTCACTTTTAAGCTGAGCAGTCTCAAATGCAAAATCCTCGGCGAAGCCGACAGGATCGCTTTCGAATCTAAATGCTCGATCGATGATCTGCGTTTTGTCTGGGGGCGACAAATCGACAGTCGAATTGACGATCAAACCGACGCGATCACTCAATAGTGAATCTGGCTCACCGTCGCTCGGGTTGAACATCCCAACGAGTATGAAATCTGCGTCTTGTGTAGCACCGATTCCTTCCCGTTCAACACGCACACACCGGGAGTCCAGACACTGAGCGACGTGTGCGGCGATGGCTGAATCCAGCAAGTTGATTTCGTTGGCGATGAGGACCTGGCCGTTGGCTCGCGCCAGAAGACCGACCGATAAATCGCTCTTCCCCGTGGCGATCGTCCGCTCGAGATCCAATTCGCCGAGTAAACGATCCTCGGTGATGTTTAGTGGAAGATCGATGACGCCGTTTGATTCAAAGTCGATACCCGACCGAACACGATCAATAGAAGACGCGGACACCAATCCCGCAAATCCTCTCGCGAGCAAGCTGGCATCTGACGCATTCGTCGAAGAAATGAGCGCGCCTCGCAACCCGGGGTCTACCGCGATCAGCAACAGCGCCCGTTTTGCGGTGTGAAAGCCCACAACCGCGGCGAAAGGATATTCGACGCGAGGGGTTCGCGAGTTCGCTCCTGAGAAGGGCGAGCCGGTTCGCTCATTTCTTGTCACCAGCATAGGATCAGCGCTCAGGAAGACTTAACCCGATCATTTGACTGCTCTCAATCGGGTCTTTTGGGAAAGCGTCGGGAGAAGCTCAGCTAATGTCAGCTCGATGCGCACGCCGCTATCGACGGTCTCGAGAGGGTCCCTCCGAAGCCGGTGCCGCAGCGACATCGCGGCAACCTTCTCGACATCTGTTGCTACAACAGTGTTGCGGCCCTCGAATGCCGCCAGTGCCCGTGTCGCGCGTGCAATCGTCAACTCACCACGATGACCGTCGACTCTGAGCGACACACACAGCCGGGCAATTAACATCAATAGCTCGTGCTCGATTTCAACGCCGCCAAGCATCTTTCTTGCGCGAGAGACTCTCCTTCGCAATTTGTCTTGCTCAACGGACTGCGAAGCCAGAAACCCGCTCGGGTCGTCATCGAACCGTTCGCGACGCTGCACTATCTCGACGCGCTCGTCGATATCAGTGATCGTCGTTATCTGGGTATACAAGCCAAAACGATCAAGCAGCTGCGGCCGCAACTCACCCTCTTCCGGATTCCCGGATCCTACAAGCACAAATCGCGCGGGGTGAGTAACCGAAATACCTTCTCGTTCTACGACGTTGCGCCCTGAAGCGGCGGCATCCAACAGGGCATCCACCAGGTGATCCTCGAGCAGATTGACTTCGTCGATATAAAGAAAGCCACGATTGGCGCGTGCGAGTAGCCCGGGTTCGAACGCCTTCACTCCTTCGACCAGCGCGCGTTCAATGTCCAGCGATCCACAAACTCGATCTTCGGTCGCTCCAAGCGGAAGATCAACTACGGGAACCGCGCCACGCTCCGACGGCAGGTGATCATTCCGAGACAATCTGTCGGCGCAGTCCAGACACAATTCGTGTCGTCGATCGGGATCGCAACCGTATGCGCAACCTCTAACCTTTTTTATTTGCGGCAGCAAATCTGCAAGCGCGCGAACGCCGGTCGATTTCCCAGTCCCGCGGTGACCCATGATGATCACGCCGCCGATATTCGGGTCAATCGAGCTCAGCAAAAGGGCGAGCTTCATTTCTGCCTGGCCCACTATGGCAGTAAATGGGTAGACAGTACGACCGCTGCGGGAACTGTTAGTACCGGCACGCTCACTCTTTGCTTCGCTTTTCGATTTGGGCTTATTGGGCATTTCTTCGCGGCGGGCGCAGAGTCAAACCAAGCTTTGGCTGAGCTCAACAACCGGTCTTTCAATATAGAGGCGGGATTTCGAATCAGTCAACCAATGGGTAAGGGCGGACCCAATACCCACAACTTCAGTTGTGGGTTCTTTAGATTCAACCTACGATGGCCCCGGCGGATCCTTTCCGCTTCCCGGTGCTCCGGTCCCGCGCCGCCACTCGCGGCGCGAGTGGCGGCGCGGGACCGGAGCTGAAATGGGAAGGCCAGATAGCGCGGCACCTAGGCTAAAACTAAAGAACCCCCAACTGAAGTTGGGGGTGTTACTCGAGTTCTCACAGTTTGGTCACGAGGCGGGCATGAAATCCTCAATGGTGCTCATTGTTTGTCCGGTTCCAAAGAGTCGCCGGTCTGGTGATCTTTAATCTGGTAACGCAGGAATGCGTGAACCGCTTCAATTGCTTCGCGATGTTCACTGACTATGCGGACGCGGGCGCCACGGTCGATCGTCTCAAATGAATAGCTGATGTCTGCCTTCAATCGTTTCATCGCCGGCACGCCTGGGGGCGTTTCACCGTGAGTAAACATGGGTTTGCTGAAATCACCATCCTTGAACAGCTTCGCTATATGCAAAAGGTGCGTCCTGATTTGTTCCTGGCTGGCGGCGTCATCGGGATCATTCGCGGTGACCTCAATCGCTCCGCCCTCGCCGGTCAGACGAAAATGGTGCGTTGTCTTCTCGTGGCTGAACCCCATCGCATGATCACCGCGTTCGTTTATACCCTCGACACGCGGCTTGTCCTGCTGATGATGGTCATGTTGAGTTGCTTGTTGCGTTGCCGCGACGGGGATCATAGGCAGCACCAGTGCCAACAAAACGCCAAAGTAGTTTTTTGCTCTTAACATTCTCACTCCTTGTCTACCGACTCGTTTTGGTGAACCGAGATGATCGGCTCAGGCTCAGCCGTGGCTTGGGCACAAGCGACTCCAGCAGACCCGCGCGCTCCGAAGGCGGCTTCTTCGCCAGAATGACATCCCAGTTCTTCAACAACCCGCGAAGCTCGTCTCGCAGCATCGTAAGCTCGCGGAGTTGAGTCTCGACCTCCGCAAGTTTTGTCCCAGCGAGCGCCCTCACTTGACTACACGGCGAGCCGCCTCCATCACGTACTCTCAATACTCGAGCGAGTTCCTCCAGCGTGAACCCGATTCCAAGCGCACTCCGCACCAGACGCACTCTGTCGAGGTCACTGGCCGGATACTCGCGATAACCGTTCCCTGAGCGCCTCGGCTTTTTTAGCAGGCCCTTGCGTTCGTAATGGCGTAACGTGTCCGTACTCACCCCAGCGAGCCGTGCCAGCGCTCCCGATCGCAAATACTCTTGTTTGGGATCCTCTTTCACTTGTTACCTACGCTGCGATTATAGACTCTGGAATGGGTTCCAGGGTCAAGCTTTTTTTTGCCGTTTCTCAATTCCGGCAACAAACATCAGTCGCTTCGCTTAGATATCGTTCCATTTAGTCCGAAGTGACAGTTACACCGTGATAACCAGACGACCCGCTTGGTGCGGGAGTCGCGTATTGTGATGTTTGGGTCTGGCCGCTGCCGTCCGTTGCTCTGACCAGCAGGCGGTGTTTGCCCGGCCTCGATGGTCGCCAGCGCTTATGCCAGAGGACCCAGGAAAGCGGGGACAGTGCGTTTTTGATCTCAGCCGGTTCCCAAGTGGCGCCGCCATCGGAAGACACCTCGACCTTACTCACCCCCCGATCGCCTGCGAATGCGATCCCGGTTATGCTCGTCTCGCTTCCCTTCACAGCGCCATCTGGAGTATCGATCCTCGACATCGTCTTGTACTCTGCGCGATCGTCCCACCCTCTTCTCTGCCAGTAGCCTTTAATGTCAAAGTCCACCGCTTCGATCCGCGTAATCCACTTTACGTTCTTCATACCGTAAATTCCGGGCACCAGCAATCGCACCGGAAACCCGTGCTCAGGTGTAAGAGGCTCGCCGTTCATCTCGAACACAAGCAGAGTCCCATCGGCGGTCGCCCGATCGAGCGGAATCGAATCCGTATAGTCGTCGCTCGCCCGCAAGATAATATCGATCACTCCCTGTCTCAGCCCCGCCCTCACGAGCAGGTCCTTTAGCCGAACGCCTCTCCAAAGGGTGGTGCCGATCAGATCACCACCAACTTCGTTGCTGATGCATGCCAGCGTTGCATATTGCTCGACTGAAGGCAGCGATTTCATTTCATCGTAGGTAAGGGTGAGCGGGTTCTCCACGAGACCGACGATTTCGAGCTTCCATTTGCGAACATCCACTTGCGGGTCGAATGCGTTCTTAGACACTTGATAGAAGTCGGCTGTCGGCGTTATCTCGAGTGCCAGATTGTCGATGTTAGGAAAGACGCCGTCGCCGTTTTTTACGCGACCTGCGCCGGACTTCAGCCACGACCCCAGCAGAGACTTGCCAATGTCGTAGATTCCGACTGCCAACACCGAATAGCCTACGATTCGAACGACTCGCCTTCGGCTGATTACCGTGGCCGGCGCATCAAGTGAAGCCGGCCTATCAACATATCGCATCCTGGCCAGCACAAACGCGGCTCCATAAACCAAATGGATGAGCAGGAGCGAAACGGATGTTAACGCCGCTCCCTGGCGCAGCGAGCTGCCAAAAACCCCGCCGCCAACCAACGGCAGAAAGATCAAAACAGTGATCACCCAGATCAAGAAGGCGAAGGCCATCGCCTGAGCGATCTGCGCACCCTGCGAGCGCTGTCGCGGACCATACCGGAGATAACCAATCGCCGCCGCCATCAGCGCGATCAGATAAAGTAGCGAACAACCTAAGAACGCCAGGTGCTTTGCAAACGGACCGAGGAGGCCTATGCCGATCTCGACCATCCAAATCGGAGCAACGGCAAAGACCGATTGAGCCAGAAGCTCCGGAACAAGCGGCGCATCGAAAACGAACCGGGCAATAAAGCTGGAGACAATCGCCGGCACAGCCGCCAGTAGCCCGACTTGAAACCGTATCTCAGTCTCACTGGGCAAGTCCGGCGTCGCTTTGTTCAGATTTAGCTTGAGAATGTCCATTCAACGTTTGGTGATACAGGATTATAGCGCTACTTTGGTAATCACCGAATCGGGCGCTGGATATTCAGGAAAGCAGATGACAACGCTCCTCCGCCATGCGAGACTGTGCGAAAACCTCAGTAACACCCCCAACTGAAAAGTTGGAGAACAACCAACTCAGTTTGTGGTAACCGCGTAGCGGTGTCCTATTCTTAGCGACGCGGTGGCGGTACCCCTGGGCCGCGTAGCGGTCACCTATTCGACGACAAATCGATTTTGACGCACACAGGTAACCCCTACGCGGCCCAGAAGTACCGCCACCCCACGCAAGCTATCGATTGGACACCGCTACGCGGTTATCCTCCGAATTCAACCGTTGCCCGTCAAAGCCGGAAGGTAGTACTCTCTCAAGGCTCCCTAGAGCCGAACTATGGTTGAGGCCGAACAACTACCAACGACAACTCCTCCGGTAGAGCAACCGCGTACCAGCGAGCCCCGCAAGCTCGTGGACATAATTGTTTCTCAATTAGAGACGTTACGCACTCACCATCGCGCCGTCCTTGAAACCGGCGCAGTGGAAGCTATCCACAAGATGCGCGTGACTACGCGTAGGCTCCAGGCTTCCCTTGATTTGCTGGCGCGCGAGATGAAGGTCCGCAAGCTAAAGCGCCGGCTTCGGAACTGGCGCCGTAAGCTCTCCAGCGTCAGAAACTACGACGTTTTCCTGGAGCTTATCGAAAGAGAAGCTGCAAGCCGCGGCCGGACCCGGCGTCAGCAGCTTGAGTTGGTTAAGACGATACTGCAGGAGAAGCGATTGCAACGCGCGGCAAAGGTTGGGAGGTTTCTTCAGGCCATCAACATCGACACGATCGCTATTGGTCTGGGTTTAAGCGGCGCCACTGTCGAACCGGCGAGCGAAACGATGGTTATCGATGAGAAACGAGTAGCGGCCTATGCCGCCGAGCGGCTCGACCAGAGGCTTGCTGAATTTCAGGCCTTGGCCGCATTATCACATCCCACAAATAATCCTGCCGAGTTGCATCAGCTAAGGATCGCCGCGAAGCGAGTAAGGTACTTGTTGGAGATAGTCCAGGAGATGGGTTTTGGCAATGCGTCGCGAGCTTTGACCTGGCTGCGAACGCTTCAGGATCGAATCGGCGATTGGCACGATTTGGAAGCGCTTGAAGAGGAGATTATCGCGGTCGTCTCGGCTCCCGAATTCCTAAAGCATCATCTTGCCGAGAGCAGCCAGATGCTCAACGCGGCGGCACATCTCCAAAAAAAGAAAGAGGCGCTGGTGTCGCGCCTCTTTCCAGTACGCATTCCGCGGTACGTGGAGATAACGTCGCATCGGATCGCCAGGGCGCTGCGCCGTCAGTCGCTCCGCGTTGCTCCCCCACACAACAACGACTGATTCGCTGAGCGACGGATACGACTCAGAACGTCTTGCTCCAGGTGCCAAACGGCTTGAACCCATTGCCGTCCACTAACCGATCCACAAACACGTCAATTGTCTTCTTCGGCCCCGGCCCGGCGCCGGTGCCCAGGGTGAAACCGTTCACAAGAAAGTAGTCGCTTGCCGTGCCACCAATCGTCGCACTGAAGCGGCTGTTTGCGGTCGCGTCGTTGAACCACAGCCGCGCCGTGCCGCTCCGGTGACCGGCCACACCTACCGCAATCCGCACCGATAGCCTGATGCTCAAGGTTTCCCCGACTCCGCAACTCACGGGAGACGACAGAGCCAGATCGATCGTCCGTAACACCGCGTTGTTGAATCCGCTGCTGCCTCCGGGGACGTTGTCGAGCTGTCCGGAACCCACCACCGCCCCGTTCTTGAGCACTTCCGCAAGCAAGTCAAACTTCGTACCGACATCATCGCTGTTTTTTAGCCCGAGCCAGATGCCTGATGTTCCGAGCTCGGTCAACTGCTGAGCGTTTATTGTGAACGTGCGACTGTTTGGTATTTCAAACACGCCGCTGTTGTCGACCGACCAATACCGGATCGTGTGAGGACCGGCACCTGAAACAGAGATTGGACCTGTATAGGTCTCAGTCGGCCCCGTATCGATGCTGTAGTATGTCGCAGCCACAGTGAAGCCCGAGAAGGCTGTTGCTGACAGCGCAACAGTCGTCGGATTGGAATACTCTCCATTCACATCGGGCATTGGCGTGAGGTTAGCAGTCGTCACAGGCGCATCGTGGACAAACTGAAGCACGATGACAATGGACTTGGGTGACGTGATCTCGACGTTCTGCACGTTAAAGGTCGCGAACGGGCTGCCCGCGGGCGGAGCGGCGCTCAACGTGTAAGTCCCGTTTACCCCGTTCGGGAACAACCACATCGTCGCGTCTCCGCCTGTGTCGGTCGTCGGCAGCGGCACCGAGGTGAAATAAAA
>DASRIZ010000600.1:0-3275 GCA_035649735.1 Blastocatellia bacterium
GGTTCTGGTGGCTCCGCGGCGTGCGGCGCAGCCCTTCGAATCCGAATCTCTGCAATCGCTGAGAGTTGCACTGGGAGACGGGTCGTCTCTCCGAAGTTACAGTGCTGTTCGCCGACTGTCGCGGCTATACTCGCCTCAGTCAGGAACTGGGCATCGAAAAGTTGGCCCCTATTATGGAAGAATTTTTCAAGACGAGCGCGGAGATCATCACAGAGCATCACGGGATCGTCGACCATTTCCTGGGCGACGCGATCATGGCACTGTTCAACGTCCCGATCAAGCACGATGATCACGTGCTTCGTGCCGTGACTACGGCATTTCGGATACAAGAGGCCGTGGACTACATCAATGCGAAGCTGAATGACGGGGTCGCTCTGGGGGTGGGCATCGGCATTGCGACGGGGACGGCGCTCGCGAGCAACATGGGATCGACAAACTGCGACGATTACACGATGGTCGGCGACAGCATCAACATCGCCTCACGGCTGCAAGGGAAAGCCGCCACCGGCGAAATATTGGTCACGGACGCCGCTTACAAACCGATCAGCGCGGTCTTTCCCAGCGCGATTCGCGTCGAATACTTGCTCAAAGGAATCTCGCATCCGGTTGCCGCGCATCGGTTGTTTCCCGGCCCGAGCTTCATGTCTGACGCATCGGCGGGATTGGCTATTAATTAACTCGCAATAAAGTGTTCATCTCACCAGCGCCTATCGCGGCGCAAGACGCCGAGGCACTACTCTTCACTCTCTGGTGAAAAGACTGGGCATTGCTCGTCCGAGCTAAAGTCGGCATTTCGACACCTGTCGATTAGCAGTCACGCATTCTTCGACACCAACCGTCCGAAACCGGGCCGCAACATATAATTCTCCTGATCCGCACATTTTTAGACGTTCCCCGACATTGGTCTGTTCTGGCACAGGCGTTGCTCCGTTTCTCTTGTGTAATCGAAACGCGCAACTAACCCGTTCATAGAAAAGGAGAGTCCCAATGAGTTGGGCCCCCGAAATTAGCCCAAAGCAAAAAGTCATGGGAAAGCTGGAAGGAAAAGTCGCAACAAGCTTGCCCATGGAATCTTTGCGGGACATTGCGTTCGACTTGCCAGGGCAGTTTCCGATCGCTCGGTGGGCTCCTATTCCGTTGCGCCTGATCGTTGGCTTTGGTTTCATGGAGCATGGTTTCGCCAAGCTGTCCAAGGGCGCCGACGTATTCGCCGCTATCCTGCACGCGCTAGCTGTGCCTGCGCCACATCTCATGGCGTGGGTCACCATACTGACCGAGCTGCTCGGCGGCTTAGCAATACTTCTGGGCGCCTTCGTGTCCCTGGTCAGCTTACCGATGGCGGCGCTTCTGTTGGTGGCGATATTTACTGTGCATCTGCCCTACGGGTTTAGCTCGATCAAGCTCATAGCCGTGACTCCTGCTGGGGCGCAGTTCGGCCCGGTGGGCTATGAGTGTAACCTCCTCTATCTTGCCTGCCTCGCGGCCCTCGTCATCGGTGGTTCTGGTCCGCTGTCCGTTGACAACTGCGCTCGGCGAAGAATTAAGGATAGAGACTCAAAGACACTCGCCTAAGTGCAAGCACAACCCCTTCAGAGGCGAATCTCATTGTATGAATATCAGCGGTCTTGTAGGGACTTTGGTTCCTGTGTTTTTTGTGCTGGCTCTTGGCTACTTTGCTGGTAAGCGCAATACCTTCGACGCGCGCCAGGTGGCGGGTTTTAGCAAGCTGGCAATGTCCTTTGCTTTGCCGGCTGCGTTGTTTGTTGGAATGATGGATATCCGGCGCGACCTCCTGCTGCAGCAAGGGCGTCTCGTTCTGGCACTGATCCTTGCCCATATTGGACTCTTTTTGGTCGCATGGATCGTGCTGAGGCGCGTGAAGTCTCTGCGCGGAACTCCTTCTATTATCTACAGCCTCATACTCGCGACATCGGGTACTCCCGTATTTGGACTTGCCGTTCTCGAACCGGTCCTCGGCACGACCAGCGCCGGGGCTGTAGGACTCGTAGCCCTCGCAATCTATCTGACGGTTGCGCTGGCGGTTGTGTTCTTGGAGATTGATGCCGCGGCGAAGAACCGGGGAACGGGGACCGATCGTTCGAAGTCGAGGCTCGTAATGACAGGACTCAAAGGTGGTCTGGAATCCCCGCTCCTCTGGGGACCAGTCCTCGGAATCGCTGTTGTGCTTGCCAGAGTGCATTTGCCCTCTGTGGTCGCGATGAGTTTAGAGTTGATTGGATCCGCCACTTCAGGCGTGGCGGTCTTCAGTGTAGGTCTGGTCTTAGCGGCTTACCCGGTTCGCCTTTCGGCCGGAGTCTTTGCTGGTTCCCTGGCGCGGGTCACGGTGCAATCGGCAACGTTGGGCGTTCTGCTTTATCTACTTTCGGTCAAAAGCCCGTTCGCACGCGAGGCGCTGGTGTTATGTAGCTTTCCAGTGGGGCCCACGATCGCACTCTTTGCGGACCGATACGACTCCGCGCGATCTGAGACCGCCGCGATGCTTCTGCTCTCGACCCTCGGGCTGGCTATCACCTTTCCAGCGGTACTCTGGCTTACCAAATGATTCCGCTTGTTTCACACTAAGATTTTTGCTGCGTGTCCGACGCGCATCGCAATTACCTAACGTCAGCGTTTCCGAGCAAGGCGCGTCACGAAACGTACCAGATCGCCCCGGTAGTACAATTTCTCGTAACCCACAGGAATGCTTCCTGTCGAGTATGAAGTCCGTTCAATGCGGAAGATCGGGCTGCCTTGCTTTACGCACAATGCTGCAGCAACCTCACTGGACGCGGCGGCGGCCTTCAGTTTGTATTCAGGCGAGCGCAGAAATCGCAGAGTCAGGTCTTGCAATCATACATTCGTCGCCGATTCTTTTGAAAAACCGTGACCATCGCGCGGAAGCTCGCTGATGAGTTTTTCCTTCTCATCCTTAGTCGACGAGCTCTAAATTCTTTTCTGGAACTCCGGATGCTGACTCTTACCTTTCCAAAGATTACGAACTAGATCATCGGCGGAGCCACGAGTCCCACCGCTCGACTCGGAATGAAGCGCAGGCTCTTCAAGCATGGATAAAAAAACCGGGCACCGCTCACCGGAGCTAAGCCAACATTCCGACACCTGTCGATTCGTCGTCGCGGAATCGTCATCACAACTCGTCCGAACCAACCGGCAACATCTGAAACTCTTTTGAGCGGGCGCATTTTAGGTTTTTATTTCGCTGGCATTAACATTGCTCTCCCAAAGGGAAGTACAACGAGATGAAAAGTATGCGGCTA
>DASRIZ010000601.1:0-42618 GCA_035649735.1 Blastocatellia bacterium
GACTACCGCGCCGCTTGAAGAACGGTGCGCGTGTTAGACCGAAACGACTCTCATCGTTTTTGGTTTCGAGCCGCCCCCCGACTCGCTGGAGTCCGGCGCGGCTCGCTTCTCCTAGGGCAACGCCCGTACCATCAGCTCACAGCAAGGTTCGCCCTGTATTTCAATCATTTGCGGTACGGCGCCAGCAGGCATCCGCAGCATTCACGCTGCTAGTGACAAATTAATTCTGCGTCCAGTCTTTCTTTCGTATAGCAGTTCAGGACCGCCCGGTTATTTGGTATTCTTCGACCGGGCTTGAGACGGGAGTGCGGCACGGAAGCCGGAAGCGAAAAGGAGAGTGACGATGACGCTGACGCATTTGCTGCTGCTTTTACTGGTCGCTGGAGTGTGCGGGTCTATTGGCCGAGCTATCGCGGGCTACAGTCACGGCGGATGTCTTGTTTCGATCGCTCTGGGATTTATAGGAGCTATCGTAGGTGTGTGGCTTGCCGACGCGCTTAATTTGCCGCACCTGTTCTTTGTGCGAATCGGGGGCGAGAGCTTTCCGATCATTTGGTCGATAATCGGAGCGGCGTTGTTTGTGGCTGTTATTGGGCTCATCAGCCGGCGCAGGTGATTTTCCGGGCTCGCGCGCGTCGCCCGCTTCACCTGGTCGCCCCCTCGCTGCTGCGATGTGGCTTTCCCGCACGCGCGCAAAAAGAAGTTTGGTCAACCGCGTCCGTTCGAACCGTGCGGCGTCGTGATCGAGGCCAGTTAGTTACAGCATGTGCAAGAACTCGGATTGCCAGTCTTGGATGTAAAAGCGAAGGAGGCGGCTTGAGCATATTAAAAACCTCCAGAAGCAGCTTCCTTACATCCGCTTTATTAGTTGACAGTTTTACGACCTGATCGAAATAACGCTGGACAAGCCGATTGACAAGACCGTGAGGTTCGAGTTAAGTCAGAAAAACTCGAAGACTATCGCTACGTGCATTTCGCAGCACACGGAATGATAGACGAACAGCGACTGGCGCGCTCCGGAATAGCGCTTTCAATGAATGGCAGCTCAAAAGAAGACGGCGTGTTGCAGATGGGTGAGATTATGCGTTTGAAGCTCGACGCTGACCTGGTGACGCTATCAGCTTGTCGAACCGGCTTAGGGAAGTTGCTGAATGGTGAAGGCATGGTCGGGCTAAGCCGGGCTTTCTTTTACGCTGGTGCGAAAAGCGTGGTCGTCAGTCTGTGGAACGTCAATGATATCGCGTCGGCTGAACTGATGAAGGCGTTCTTCCGGAATTTGAACAAGGGAATCTCAAATGACGATGCGCTTAGAGACGCCAAGCTCACACTAATCAACGGCCGGCAACGAACCTGGCGTCACCCTTATTTCTGGGCGCCTTTTGTCCTCGCCGGCACCTACAAGTAATCGCCACCAACCCGGTCTCAGCCGCGGCAGCGCGGACTTAAACTATTTATCCCCGATTCCAGCAACCAATAGTTCGATGATGTCACCTACGTACGTATCTGATAAGAGAATCCGGCTCGAGTACGATTGACTGCTGCGCTGGGCTCCGCTCGACAGCCGATCAAAGGACACTTGATATGGATAAAGTGTTACAGGACATCCGCTTCGGGCTTCGTATGTTGCTAAAGAACCCGGGGTTCACGACGGTTGCTGTCTTTACACTTGCGTTAGGCATCGGCGCCAACGCTGCCATCTTTGATGTCGTGAACGGCGTGCTGTTGAAGCCTCTCCCCTACAAAGAACCCGATCGAATCGTGCGGGTGTTCGAGAACCATCCCCGCTTCCCCAGATTCCCGATCTCGCCGGCCAACTTCCTCGACTACCGCGAACGCAACGATGTCTTTGATCACCTGGTCACTTTCGCTCGCGGAGATCTCGATCTTTCAGCAAACGACCGGCCGGAAAGACTGACCGGGATGCGAGTGTCTCACGGCTTCTTCGAATTGTTAGGCTTTGCGCCGGAATTGGGACGCGCGTTCCAGCCCAGTGATGAGATCCAGGGGAACGAACGCGTCGCCATAATCAGCCGGGCGTTATGGGAGCGGCGCTTTAACAGAGACCAGGCCATCGTAGGAACTGCGATCCAACTTTCCGGCATGTCCTTTACGGTCGTCGGCGTAATGGGTGAGAGGCTACAACACGTCGGTGGTGATTATCACTCGCTTCCGCACGGCCAGGAAGTCGACTTCTGGTGGCCCTTGAACCTGAACCCCAAAACCCGAACGTCCCACTTCCTGAATGCCATCGGTCGGATCAGGTCCGGCATCACTCGCGAGCAAGCCGAAGCAAGCATGAACATCATCGCTCAACAACTGGAGCAGCAGTATCCCGAAGACAAGGACTGGCGTATTCGGCTGGTGTCTCTGCGCGATGAGATCATCGGTGGCACGGGGACTATGCTGTTAATCCTCTTTGGCGCGGCGGGATTTGTGCTATTGATCGCATGTGTCAACATCGCAAACCTGCTACTGGCGACGGCGACAGCGCGGCAAAAGGAGATAGCGGTCCGGACGGCGTTGGGTGCGAGCCGGCTTCGTTTGGTTCGCCAGATGTTCACCGAGAGTTTGCTAATAGCTACATTTGGGGGACTCGCGGGACTTGCGGTTGCGAAGTGGGGTATCGAAGCTCTTGTCGCGCTCGCCCCAAAACAGATCCCCCGCTTGCATATGATCGCGCTGGACTGGCGAACACTCGCCTTCACGTTGACCGCTTCGTTGCTTACCGGCGCGCTCTTTGGCCTGGCGCCGGCTCTTCAAGTATCGAAAGTGAATCTCAATGAGTCGCTGAAGGAAGGCGGCCGCGGATCCTCTGGGGGAGCGCGGCATAACCGCTTGAGAGGTCTGCTGGTGATCGCCGAGGTATCGCTGGCCTTTGTGCTGTTGATCGGGGCCGGACTTCTGATTCGCACGTTTTTTTATCTGCAGAAGGTCGATCCGGGGTTCAACCCTGAACGGGTTCTAACGGCGTCGATTGATCTGCCCCGTGCTCGATACTCGACCGGAAAAGAAGCGTCGGCGTTTTATCGTGACCTGGTTGACCGTCTTGCGGCGCTCCCCGGCGTTGAGGGTGCTGCCGCCACGTCGGATCTTCCGTGGACCGGTTATGACGAAAACACTTCGTTTGACATTGAGGGCCGGCAGTTCTCCGACGATGAACAGCCTTCCGCGCAATATCATTTCGCCACTCCGGATTACTTCCGGACTCTGGGGATTCCCCTGTTAGCAGGCCGATTCTTTACCGAGGCGGACAATAAAGAGGCGCCGCAGGTTATTCTGATAAACAAGGGTATGGCCGATCGGTATTGGGCTGACGATGACGCCCTCGGTAAACGGCTTCAACTGTGGGGTGAAACCCGAACCATCGCCGGAATCGTTGGTGATCTCAAGGATTCTCCCGGCGATCTACGCGCAAAACCGGGATTCTTTTTCCCGGTCGCACAACAACCACAGGGCAGTTTGATCCTGGTGTTACGCACACGAACCGATCCTTTAACTCTGCTTGCGCCTATGAGAAATGAAATCGCCGTCCTGGACAAGGAACTCGCGTTGTCCGACGTGAGGACCCTCGCGCAAATTGCAGGCTCCGCGGTTGCAAGAACGCGTTTTACAATGCTGCTCTTGGTGGTGTTTGCCGGCGTAGCGCTGGTGTTAGCGGCAGTCGGGATATACGGCGTGATGTCTTACGCGGTCACCCAGCGCACTCACGAGATTGGCATCCGTGTAGCGCTCGGAGCGCAACGGCATGATGTCATCGGGTTGGTGGCAAGACAGGGGTTGACGCTTGCGGTTGCCGGTCTTGGTGTGGGTCTGGCGGCTGCGTTTGCGTTGACGCGAGTGATGTCAAGCTTGTTGTTTGGAGTCAGCGCAACCGACCCGATAACCTTTGCCGGCATAGCAGCGCTTTTGACCGGAGTTGCTCTGGTAGCCTGTCTTGTTCCGGCGCGCCGCGCGATGAAGATGGACCCGATGATTGCGCTGAGGCACGAGTAGCCTTGCGGCGCGGCCCCCCCGACCCTGCGGGACTGTTTGAAAACTTCAGCAATACCCCCAATCTTTTCAGTTGGGGGTCTTGTTTTTTTGATATTTCACTCGCCAATTTCAACAACAACAGGTTAACCGCGTAGCGGTGTCCTATCGGTAGGACACCGCTACGCGGTTACTACCAACGCAGTTTGTCGACCACCTCACTGAGTTGGACGCATGCCTGGACTCTTCGCACAGTCTCCCAGCGTCTGTGGAGGCAACGACTGGCCAAGCCATCGATCAGCCGATCAACTGTCGAAGGAATTTGACTAACACATTGCCGGTAACGGTCCGGCGATAGTGCTCGGTCGAGCGAAGATCGGTGATTGGCGTCACTTCCTGAGCGATCAGATCGCGCGCCTCGCTGGTGAGAGCAGTGGTGACGGGTGCACCGGTAAGCAGGCGTTCAGTCTTTGGGGCGCGGACCACAGTTGGAGCGACACTCCCCACGCCAATCCCGATAGATTCAATCCTTTGGCCGTCCACTCGCGCTCTCACTGCCATCACCGTCTTGGAGATCGCCTGAGCGCGGCGGGTGCCAACTTTCCAAAAGAAATCCTTTTCGGCTTCAGCCAGCTTTGGTATTCGGACCGCCAGCAACAGTTCATCTGCCTGCAGCATCGTCTGGCGATATCCCGAGTAGAACCCGTTGAACGCCGCGCGGCGGATACCTCGCGCGCTTCCGATTTCGAGTTCTGCGTCGTACGCGGCAAGCACTGGAAGGCTGTCTCCGGCGGGAGATGCGTTGACTATGTTCCCGCCGATCGTTCCTCGATTCTGAATCTGAATCGCCCCGACGGTGCGCGACGCGGCAACCAGCGCAGGAACGTGTCGCTGAATCAACTCCGATCTTATAAATTGGGTGTAAGTCGTAAGAGCCCCGACTCGCAAAACCTCGCCTTCATCTGTAATTCCCCTCAGTTCCTCGATTCCCCAGATGTCGAGGAACTCCGCGGCATCTAGAACGCGCGCGTTCATCAACACCATCACGTCGGTCCCCCCGGCGATAACTTTTAGTGCGTGCGGGGTTGCGAGCAGAGCATACGCCTCTGTCAACGTCACCGGCGATTGCACTGTGGGATAAGAACTCATGCTGCTGTCAGCCTTCCACGTCAGTCTCGAGATCGGCAACCAGTCGAATCTGCCCGCACTCGACACAGGCTAACGCTTGAACAAAGCGTTCTTCATTGTCATCTGGAAAAAGAATCGTCAGTTCCTTCTCCGAGAACAGGAGTCCCGAACGCATCGCTCCGCCGCAATTCTCACAGGGCACATCGACTCCGGGCTCGGCGGAATCCTCGTCTTCGGCCTCAGGCTTATCGAACGCGACTCTGCGCTTCCGCAATTCGGCCTCGGCGAACTCCAAAGCCTCCGGCCGATAGTCGCCGTACTCGACTTCGACGATCTGCCGAAGCTCCCAATCCGACATTTGCGAGATGCGCTCCTTTAGTTTGTAAAGCTCATCATCAGGAAACATGACTCGTGCCTTTCATCTCTCGCGCATCGACGCAGCTTCTTCGATTGCGTCGATGATTTTCACATACCCGGTGCATCGGCAAAGGTTGCCCGCGATTGCTTCCTTGATCTCGTCCCGTGACGGGTGAGCGTTGTCATCCAAAAGCACCCGAGCTGCGATCAACATGCCTGGCGTGCAGATTCCGCATTGGGCCCCGCCGAATTCAAGGAATGCCCGCTGCAACGGATTAAGCTGTCCGTCTCGAGCGAGTCCTTCGACAGTGATGATCGTTGAACCCTGAACCTGACAGACCGGTACGAGGCAGGAGTTGATCACATCTCCATCGACGATAACCGAACAGGCTCCGCATTCACCCTCGCCGCAACCCTCCTTAGTACCGGTCAAGCCCAGCTCATCACGCAACACATCCAGCAGCCGTTTCATCGGCGGCGCGTCGATCGTGCGATCGGACTCGTTAACTCTGATCTGAATCTGCATCAGCTATTTTTCGCAAGTCAGTTGCCGGCGGGTTCTACCGTCCAAAATGACGACTAAACAGCATTCCGATCATCGACCGCTTCTTTCAACAGTTCGCTGCAATCGCTCCGGGGTTATCGGTATTTCAGTGACAAACGCCCCAGTGGCGTTGAACACCGCCGCGGCGATTGCAGGAGCCCCGCCATCCATCGGCAACTCTCCCACTCCTTTTGCGCCGAATGGACCATATGCGTATTCCTTTTCGACGATCATCGTGTCCATGTCAGGCGCGTCCAGCGACGTTGGGATGATGTAATTAGTCAACCGATTATTGACGACTCGTCCCTTGTCCCACACCAACTCTTCAAGCAATCCGTAGCCGACGGCCTGCAGCGTGCCGCCTTCGATTTGACCGGACGCAAGCACCGGGTGAATAGCGCGGCCGATGTCTTGAGCCGTCGTTATCTTTGTGCAGGTAACTTCGTAGGTGTCCATGTCCACTTCGACCTCGGCGACCTCGGCGCCCCAGGAATAGCAGGGATAAGCGTCACCTGAATAAGTCTCATCGTCCCATTCGATGCCTGGCGGTGAGGCGTAACGAGCGTACGCACGCAGCTCGCCCTTCTGAGCGATGTATTCGCGCGCGATCTCGTCAAAGCTCGACAGCGCCTTTCCGTTGGCAACGAAGTGTCCGTCGATGAGGCTGGCTTCAGGCGCGCCAAAGCGCTCGGCGACAAACTGGATCAACCGGTCCTTGATCTCGCGAGCTGCAAGTTGTACGACTCGACCCACTACCATCGTGGTGCGCGAGGCAACGGTTGGTCCGCTGTCAGGCACACGCGACGTATCCGGATCCTCGATCTCGACATCAGCAAATGCGACGCCTAATTCGTCGGCGACGATCTGACAGAAGATCGTTCGAGTCCCCTGGCCGATCTCGGTTGAACCCGAGAGAATTCGGGCGCGACCTTCGGGTGTGATTTCGACACCGGCCTGCGCTTTCATCCTGGCTTCGCCGCTTCCGGTAAACCCTGCGCCGTGGAAAAAGAACGAGAGCCCGAGTCCTCGACGCTTTTCGCGATCCGTGCCGCGCTCGGCTTCAATGGTCTGTCTTTTCTCTAAGTACCTTGAGCGTTCGACGGCAGCGTTCAACACGTCCTCAGATCCAACGCTTTGTGTCAGACGCTGCCCGGTGGCGGTGATGTCGCCTTCGCGAAGCATATTGATTCGCCGCACCTCGAGCGGATCCATGCCCAGCTCGGCGGCGATCTTTTCCATCTGCATCTCATAAGCGAAAGCCACCTGAGGCGCGCCGAATCCGCGAAAAGCGCCGTTCGGGGGTGTGTTCGTAGCAACCGCTCGCGCTGCGATCCGAACATTCTCGCACCGATAAGGTCCCAGTGCGTGAATCGCGCCTCGTGAAAGCACGACCGGAGTGAGCGTAACGTAGGCTCCTCCGTCGAAAACAACGTCTATTTCGGATGCGGTCAATCGTCCGTCAAGCGTCACCCCGGTGCGGTGTTTAATGATTCCCGGATGACGCTTGGTTGTTGCGGCGATGTCTTCGGCCCGGTCGTAGATAATCTTTACCGGCCGCTGCGCTTTGAGAGCCAGCAGCGCCGCATGAGCGGCGATCATCGACGGGTATTCTTCCTTTCCGCCAAACCCGCCGCCGGTTGTCGTCTGTATGACGATCGCCTGCTCATCGCTAAGGTTGAGCAGTTGCTTGAGCGCTTTGTGAACGTAATAAGGGCACTGCATCGAGCCCATCACGGTCATGTCCCCGGCTCCCGGAACCGCGATCATGCCTTGAGGTTCGATATACAGCTGCTCCTGATGCGGGACGCGATACTCGCCTTCGATGATGCGATCGGCGGCCGCGAATCCTTCGTCCACATCTCCGCGTCCGATCAAAAAGCGCTTGAAGATATTGTCGGTTCCGTAGATCACTTCAGCGCAGGCAAGCGACTCTTCGATCGTAAGCAC
This sequence comes from Blastocatellia bacterium, assembly GCA_035649735.1. Taxonomy (GTDB): domain Bacteria; phylum Acidobacteriota; class Blastocatellia; order UBA7656; family UBA7656; genus Onstottus_A. The sequence continues at coordinate 7,946 of DASRIZ010000601.1, forward strand.
TGGCGGCAACTCTTCGTAGTGGATTTGAATGTGACGAGCGGCCTTTTCAAGCTCAGTCTTGCTTTCAGCGGCAACTAGCAGGATCGGTTCGTCATAATGATGCACTTCGTGATCGACCAGCAGCGGCTGATCATTCTCGATAAGCGCAACATAGTTGTCTCCGGGGATGTCTCGACAATCGGCGACGACAACCTGTGACCAATCAAAAGCCGGGTCCAGCTCGATCTTCTTGATTCGCCCGCGGGCGATGGTGCTGCGAATCGTCTTGCCAAAAAGCATTCCATCGAGAGTCAGGTCGTCGACATAGCGCGCCGCACCGGTGAGCTTTTCATAACCCTCTTTTCGCAGGACGTTCTGCCCGACGGCCATCGACACTCCCTTCAGGATTTCGCCTAGTTTAAATGTGGAACGGACACGTTACAAGGCGCGGTGTTTCAATGGGGTTAATTCCTTTGCGTCTTTGCGGAACTTGGCGTCTTTGCGCGAAACTAACAGTTCGAAGCGACCGTTTAGCGCAAAGACGCTTAGGACTCGCAAAGACGCAAAGAGTACAACGGAGACAATATGACCAGATTCTTTTCACAGCTGTTGATACTAGCTGCATTGATCGTCGTTCCAGCCTACGTCGCCGCCCAGGACCTGAGCGAGCCGGAGAAGAACTTCGAGCATCTCTGGAAAACCTATGATCGAAATTACGCTCTGTTTGGCGCCAAGCACATCGACTGGGATGCGCTTTACAAAGTGTATCGACCGCGAGTGACATCGAAGACCACCGATGATGAATTGTTTCAAATCATCTCCGACCTGCTTGGAAACCTTAACGACAACCACGTCAGGCTTTCGTCGTCAAAACGCCGGTTCCAATCGGGGATTCTCGGCCAGATGAAGATGGAAGATTTTTCTTTGGATCTGGTTAAGCAAAAATATCTCAAAGGTAAATCAAAGCCGCTGGTTGACGGCGTGTTCGATTACGGCTGGCTGACGGATTCGATTGGCTACTTCCATTTTCGCGGCTTTGGGCGTCTGGAACAGAGTGAGGCCGCCGTCGACTCGATCATCAAGGACTTCAAGGATGCGAAAGCGATTGTTGTCGACGTCCGCGGCAACGGTGGTGGCGATGATCGGGTCGGCAAGCTGATAGCCGATCGCTTCGCCGACCAAAAGCGGCTGTATATGAAGACAGCGATTCGCAGCGGTTCGCGACACGGCGACTTTACTCCATGGAAATACTGGTATGTTGAACCGGGAGGCCCGCTTCAATTCACGAAACCGGTCATCCTGCTGACTCATCGATTCTCGGTGAGCGCTGCCGAAAACTTCGCGCTTGCGATGCGAGTGCTGCCTCACGTCACTGTTGTTGGGGACGCGACCTCCGGGGTTTTCGCGGACGTCTACGGCGATCGTATGCCGAACGGTTGGGGCTTCAGCGTATCGTTCAAGCTGTTCATAGACTATACCGGATTCTGCTGGGAAGGAATCGGCGTGCCCGCGGACATTCGTGAGACCAACGCAAAGCAGGACATCGAGCAGCAGCGCGACAAAGTTCTCGATCTGGCCGTTTCTCTGATTGAAACCGGCGGCTTGAAGCCGCAGGACGAAGCAGCGAGCCTCAAGGACATTCGTCAATCTCTGGCAAAGAACCTGGCTCGAGATATCAATGAAAAGGGGTTGGACGCGGCGCTAAAGGCGTTCCGAAAAGCAAAGGCGGGCCCGCCGTCATCTTACTACTTCGATCTTGAAGAGCTTATGGCAGCCGCCGATCGTCTGTGGAAGTCGGGCAAGAAAAGTGAGGCGGTCGAGGCATTCAAGATTGGAGTTGCTGAAGCCCCATGGTCGCACGAGGTACACGAACTACTTGGCGATGCGTATTTCAGTCTCGGTGAAACCGCTCTCGCATCACCAATGTACAAGAAAGCGTCAGAGCTCAATCGCCGCAGTTATCCGTGGGAAGTTGCCTCTTACGAAGATGCGGTTAGACTCTCAAAGGGGATCAAGCTTCCAGCCAAGGGTCTCGCGCGCGACATCGACGACAATAAGGGAATCGATGCCGCGTTAAAGGCTTTTGATCAAGCCAAGTCGGGTGGTCCTGGAACCTACTTTATCGACGAAGGTAAGATTAACCAACTCGGCTATCAGCTGCTTAATCGGGGAAGGACCGCGGAAGCGATCGAGGTGTTCAAGCTGAACGCGCGGGAGTTTCCGAAGTCGGCGAATGTCTACGACAGCCTCGGCGAGGCGTACCTGAAGACCGACAACAAAGAGTTGGCGATTCAGAATTATAAGCGCGCTGCCGAGCTTAACCCGACAAACACCAATGCGATTGACATCGTCAAGCGGCTCTCAGCCGGCGCGGAAGGGGTGGACACAAAAGTGTTTGGAGATTACAAGGGGCGATACGATTCGCCTCTGGGTATCATCACCGTGACTCTTGACGAAGGTAAGCTGTTCGCCCAGCCGGAAGGGAGCTCGAAGGAAGAGTTAATCGCAAAGTCGTCAACAAAGTTCCAGGTATCAAGCGTTGGCGCCGAGGTGGAGTTTGTGAGAGACGAACAGGGACAAGTCGCCAAGATGCTGATTCGCATGAGCGGTCAGCAGTTGGAAGCAAAACGTATCAAGTAAAGGCGGCACCGCGGGCGATAGCCTCTCGGGACTATTCAATGGACGTATCAAGTTATCTGAACCGAATAAAGTACGGCGGCCCGCTAACCGTTTCGGCGGATACACTGCGGGAACTCCACACGGCGCACCTGCAGGCCGTTCCGTTCGAGAACCTCGATGTCCATCTCAAACGCGCGATTGTTCTCGACCCTGAGAGACTTCTCGGCAAGATCGTCGGTGAGCGGCGCGGTGGCATTTGCTATGAGCTGAATTCGGCGTTCTGTTCATTGCTTCGGGGTTTGGGATTTCAGGTATCAATGCTTTCGGCAGGGGTCGCTCGTGATGAAGGCGGATTTGATCCGCCGTTCGATCATATGGCGCTGCTCGTTAACCTCGAGGAACGGTGGTTGGCCGATGTAGGTTTTGGCGACTCGTTTCGCGAACCGCTTCGTCTCGATCTTCGAGGCCCGCAGGATCAGAATGATGAGTCGTATCGAATAGTTGAAGCCGGCGAACATCTGGTGGTCGAGCGGCGCGAAGCTGAAACGTGGAAACCGCAATATCGATTCACGCTTGATGCTTATGAGCTGAAAGACTTCGGCGAGATGTGTATTTATCACCAGACGTCGCCCGAATCACCGTTTACGCGAAAGCAGGTGTGCACGCTAGCGACGCCCGGCGGCCGGATCACCGTCTCCAACATGCGGCTTATCGTCAACGAACGAGGCGAGAAGCAAGAACGCGAGCTTGCGAGTCACGAAGAATGGACGGCCGCGCTGCGAGAACATTTCGGAGTCGAGTTTGTAGCATAGACTAAAGTCAATGCTACTTTAGGAGCGCCTATGCCGGCAGGTTACTCGGGAACACCGTTGGTGAAAAAGCTCGGGATCAAGGAAGACTTTCAGGTTGCGTTGGTAGGAGCGCCCGGCGGCTTTCGAACCGAACTGGAGGGGCTTCCCGCCCGTGTCTCATTCGTTACGAGCGTTCAATCGCAACTCGATTTCATCATGTTCTTCGCCAAGACCCGGGTCGAGCTATCAGCCAATTTTTCGCGGCTTGCGGCCAGACTCAAACCGGTCGGAATGCTCTGGATAGCCTGGCCCAAGAAAGCGTCGGGCGTCGCTACAGATTTGTCGGACGGTGTGGTCCGCCAAATCGGTCTCGATGCCGGTCTTGTCGATGTAAAGGTGTGTGCGGTCAACGAGGTCTGGTCAGGGCTCAAGTTTGTTATACGAGTGAAGGACCGGCCCAGGGTTTCAAGGGAGAACGAATAAATTCGTCCTCAGTCTGGAGTTTGGACATTTCTTTTGCAAATCCCACCAACGCAGAGACCGTGTGAAAACTCTGGTAACACCCCCAACTTCAGTTGGGGGGTTCTTTAGTTTCAACCTACGACGGCCCGGACGGACCTTCATTCCGATTCCTCTCGGGAAGCCTGATAACGCAGCACCCAGGCTAAAGCTAAAGAACCCCCAACTGAAGTTGGGGTGTTACTAGAGTTTTCACACGGTCTCGCAGTTGGTGGGATTAGCCAAGAGAAATGTCCAAACTCCCACGTAGTAACGAATTTATTCGTTTCCGATGTCTAGCGATTCGTTCACCACACCAGACCCGAATAAATCGTTACTACGAGGATACGCAAAGCACGAAGCTTCACTTTGATACGGCTGCAGCGTTTTCCTTCGGACCTGCGTTCTTCACATACTTGTCCATCCAGTTGATCATCTCGGCAAGGGTGTGAAGCACCGACTCGCGTCCAATGTAACCGTGTGGCTCAAACGGCAGCGTCACGTATCGGACCGTCGCGCCGTGGCCCTTTAGAGCCATGTACAGCCGCTCAGACTGGATTGGAAAAGTGCCCGAGTTGTCATCCGCTTCGCCGTGCATCAACAGGATAGGCTCGTTGATCTTGTTCGCATAATAAAACGGCGACATCCTGCCGTAGATCTCCGGCACCTCCCAGAAAGTGCGCCGCTCAGATTGAAACCCGAACGGTGTCAGAGTCCGATTGTATGCGCCGCTCCTCGCGATGCCTGCTCGAAACAGATCACAGTGCGCGAGAAGGTTAGCAGTCATGAACGCCCCGTAGCTGTGACCGCCAACCCCTATACGATCGCGATCTGCTACACCCATCTCGACGACTTTGTTGACCGCCGCCTCGGCGCTCGCCACTAGTTGATCGACATAGGTGTCATTAGCCGTCTCACCCGGGCCTACGATCGGCATTGTAGGTCCATCGAGCACGGCGTACCCCTGTGTCAACAAAAACAAGTGAGATATGCCACCAATGCGGGTAAAGCGATACGGCGAGCCTGAAACCTGGCTGGCGGTGTCGGTATCGGTGAACTCTCGCGGATAAGCCCACATGACCAGCGGCACGCGTTCGCCTTTTTTGTATCCGGCCGGCAGGTAAAGCGTACCGGACAGCTTGACGCCGTCCTTCCTCGCATACGTGATGAACTGCTTCTCGATGCCCGCTAGCTGCGGCGCGGGGTCCTTGAACTGCGTAATGGCACGCTTTGTTCCGGCCGCGAGATCTCGCACGTAGTAGTTTGGCGGCTCGGTCAGGCTTTCATATTCGGTGAGCAGCATCTTGGCATCGTCATCGAGCGGGGCGATGATCGCTTCGTAAGACTTCTCCCCGCTGCGGAACAGCCGCTCCGTCTTAAGCGTCTTCAGGTTGAGCCGGTCGATGAACGGCCTGTCGCCGTCTGGCGATGAGCCAGATCCAGTCAAATAAATCGAGTCGCCGCGCTGCAAGATCACGCCGCCTCCACCTCCACCGCCGCGGCCTCCAAAGCCGCCGCCGCCGCCGTCTCTCTTAGCAACCGGGCTGCCGGGGTTGCTGTAGGCATCTTGCTGTCTGCGTTCCCATAGCTTCCTTGGTTCGGCGCCGGCTTCCAGAATCCACGTCCTCGTGCGACGAGTCGCGCGGTCCGATTCGCCGAGCAATCCGATACCCTTTTCGGTGTAGGAAATGCCGCCGAACCGCCATTCGGTTTTAATAACTTCAGCAGGCGCACCGGTGAACGGAGCCGTTAACGCAAGCACCTTGTCACGAAACGGAACTTTGTTTTTCAGATCGCCGCCATCGAGAGCTTCGGCCCACATGATGGTCGCAGGTTGATCCGGACGCCAACGGACGCCACGCGGGCCGGTTTCAACGCCGTTAATTGGAATTCCTTCGCTCGACGGAACGTCGGCGACTTTCTTTGCGAGTTCCCCGCGTCGGGTCCATACCTCGACGTCGTTGGGGAACCCGTTCATCGGCAAAAGCCTCGAGAAGGGCCGCTTGATTCGGGACACCAGAAGGTATTCGCCACTGGGCGATGGGGCGACGTTGTCGAAAATGCCCGGCCGTCCGATCAGCGTCTTGCGGCCGGTTGTGCTGTCGATGGCCGCGAGTTGGCTGGTGAAATAGTATTCGAACAGCACCTCATCGTGATTGTTTTTTATCATGTCCTCGAAAGTCGGAGTCGGCGCGGCCTTGCCATGGTTCTCCTGAATGTTTGGACCGGTCGGCACCAGCGGTTCGACCGGAGCTGGACCGCGGCCTGCGGGCACGAGTTGAACAACCATCGTCACGCCATCCTTGAGCCAATCAACAGGGTTGCTGCCGGTTCCGTTGAGGCGATCGATTCCGCTCACCAGCCGAGACTGTCCGGTCGCCGCGTCGGCAACCCAGAGCTCGATGCCGTTCGCTTTTGTATTCGTGAACGAGAGCCGCTTGGCGTCTGGTGAGAAACTGACGCCGCCGATGTTTGCGTTGGGCGGCACGGTGACTTTCTTCTCAGACCCATCGGCGATCGATTTCAAAGTGATTCCGATCACTGCGCCGCCTCGTTGCTGCCGTCCGTTGGTCTTGGGGTTTATACGGGCGCCGGCTATCCGGTGAATCGGCTGCGCCAGATCGGCAACCGAAGGCATGCTTCGCCGGCTCAGGAGAGCGACGGTGCGGTGGTCAGGAGAGAGGATCACGCTCGGCGTCGGTTGGGCGTCAAGAATGTCGACGACGACCTTGGGGGGCGTCAGGTAACCCGATTTTGCAGCGGGTTGGCGCGTCTGGGCGTACGGGATGGTCGACGCGGCCAGCACGAGCACGACTGCATAGGCGAACGCTCTGGATTTCATAGTGAACCTCCTGCTTTCCACTGAGTGTTTAGTTGTTAGAGAGGCGCTATTGTATCAGGAGAAGAATTGACGAGCTATCGAAAAACGGGGAATTTGATTTAGCGCATTTCCACGTAATCCCACCAACGCAGTTTGGTGGCCTGGGGTTTGGACATATCGCTCGCCAGTTTCAACAAACACCCAAAGGATAACCGCGTAGCGGTGTCCTATCGGTAGCTCGCGGTGAGTTAGCGGTCCCTCGGTTACCAGCCTCTTTAGTCGCGCGGGAGCGCGTCGGTCAACCGCCTCGACATCTCCGCCGAGTCACGAACAACCTCACTCTCGTCCATCGTAACAACTACGGCATCGCGCATTACTATACGACCGTCGATGATGACCGTTTCGACGTTGCTCGCCTCGGCAGCGTAAACAATCGTGGAAACCGGATCCGGATGAGGCGTCGTATGAAGGGTATCCAGATTGAGAATCGCGAGATCGGCGCGTTTGCCGGGCTCAATGCTTCCGATCTCCTTGTCGAGACCCAGCGCTCTCGCGCCGTCGATCGTGGCCATCCGAAGCATCGCCGGCGCGGGAAGCGTCTCGGCCCCGTGAAGCGCCTTTTGAATAAGCGCCGCAGTGCGCATTTCGGTGAACATATCCAGCCGATTGTTGCACGGCGCGCCATCTGCACCGAGTGACACGGAAATCCCGCGACCGAGCATCTCGACTACGGGCGCAATACCGGATCCGAGTTTGAGGTTGGACGAGGGACAGTTCGCTACATGAGTTCCGGTGCGGCTCAGGATGTTCATCTCGCTATCGTTTAAATGAACGCAATGGGCTAGCAAAACATTCGGAGCAGCAAGGCCACACTCGTTGAGATACTCGATGTTGCGACGGCCAGTTTCACGGTACACCATTTCTATCTCATCGGTGTTTTCGGAGGCGTGTGTGTGAACCATCACCCCGCGTTTTCGCGAAAGATGAGCTACGCGCTCCAGTAATTCGCGAGTGCAACTGACGGCGAATCTTGGCGCAAAACAGTATCGGATTCGGCCGCCGGCCGCGCCGTGCCAGCGCTCGAGCAGCGCGAGCGATTCGGCAATCGACGCTTCAGTTTGTTCCCGCAACTCCGAAGGCACACCCTCACCCTTGTCCATCATGCATTTGCCGACGGTGGCCCGAAAACCGGATTCCTCAACAGCAGTGAACACCGCCTCGGTATGGTTGACCGTTTCCATCGTCAAAGCACAGGTCGTTCCCCCGCGAATCAACTCCGAAAGCCCAAGTCTTGCTGATGCATAAATGGATTCAGCCGTGTGAGCCGCTTCCATCGGCCAGATTCGTTTTGTGAGCCAGTCGATAAGCGAGAGGTCATCGGCCGCGCCGCGAAACAGCGTTTGACAAAGATGAATATGAGTCTGCACGAATCCCGGCAGCAATACTCGACCACTCGCTTCAATCACCTGCGCGTCATTGTACTTGCGCCCGGTAAGCGAAGCGCCGAGTTCGCTGATCCGTTCTCGTTCGACAAACACATCTCCTTCGAAAACGTGGTTTGCGCTGTCGAGCGTGATTACGGTCGCACCTTTGATAAGCAGCGATTGGCTCATGCTCTTTCCGGATAGTTCGTTAGGATCTTTGCGAGTCAATAGTGGGCGTTAAGTCGCTCGCCTCTCGATCGCAGATTCTGTCTTGATCGTTACTGAGCGATGGGACACGCCTGGATCGCGACCAATTGCCAGCGGCCGTCGCGTTCGGCATAGACTTGAAGAGCTCGATAATACCCTTCAATGACATGCCCCTTGTAAATCCACTTCGCTGTGTCGACGCCGCTGAGCACTGCGGTATGTCCAAAGACCCGCACCTCAACATTGTCGCGAGTCATCGACTCCACCTTGAGGTCTCCCGAGCCAACATCGGCTATGAACTGCTCGGTGCCATCACCTTCCAGCGGATAAGTAAAAGTGCAATCCCAAGCCATAATACGCGAGAGAGTTTCGGTATCTCGCTGCTGCAACGCGGCCACCCACTCCGCGCTCATTCGCCTGACGTCGTGTTCTACCTCACTGTCGTTGGCTGCCATGGCTCGACCTCCCTTAAGCAAGCAAGCGTTTGATCACGCATCCGAGCGCAACGCAATTCGTAAGATACACTCACTGCGCTAACCGCGCACTCCGAACTACCGTTGAGCGATTCTACTTATGCGGAAGACAGATTGAAAGCGAAGGGTTAATCGGCAGGGCGGTTTGTGGTTTGTGGTTTGTGGTTTGTGGTTTGTGGTTTCGGGTTCCGGGTTCAGAGTTCCGGGTTAAGAGTTCCGGGTTCAGAGTTTGAGTCCAGGATTCTCAGTTCAGGGTTTCGAGTTCAGGGCTCAGGGTAGCCGGAAGTCTGAACCCGGAACCAGGAACCCTGAACCAGGAACCCGGAACCAGCAACCCCGAACCCTGAACCTTGAACCCGAAACTACAAACCAGAAACTATTACATCGGCCACTTCTGATCGATGAATTGCAGACACAGCCGCTCAAAGCCGTCGGTGCCCGACCACTGGTTGCGCACCAACGCCAGGCTGTTGAAGCTCCGATTTGGGCTGGTGACCCTGACAAACTCAAACTCCTGCGGCACGGCCTTGACGCATATTCGCACACCGCTGGGGCTGACGTCTTCAGTGACACCCGCCTCGCGGCTGATTCGCTGCATCGTTTCGTCCAGGTATTCAACCGCGACCGCTTCCGAGCGTTTATCCCGCGGCTCGCGTCGGCGCTCGGGGCCGTTCCACTTTTGAGTGCGAAACGTAGACCACGGTTTGTGCAAATAATCGCTGGGCGGCCTTGCCCCAATGAACTCAAGACCGGCGACACGCATCCCTTCGAAAAGCGGTTCCACTCGCCGCACGATGGCATACATGTTGTAGCCCGCTTCCGAAAATCCGTGACTTCGCAGTTTAGTTGGCAGCGGTAGCGTTATGTGCGCTACAAGCCCATGATTCACGCGCCGGCGCAGGCGAAGCGCCACTCCGATCCGGCTGACGTCGATGGTCTTTGTCACCTCTTGCCACTTTCCGCCGGTGTGGTCATAGCCTGCGACAAGCACGGGCACGGTGAGTTTGAATCGCTCACATCGCCTGCGTTCAACAGAAGCCTCTGGAGTCCAGGCCCTGGTGAAAACCGGTCGCAATTCTTGAGCGACGTTGATCTGAAGCGCCTCGGCGCCGACGCGGTTATTATCACCAGTCTGCGCCTCCTGGCTTGAAGCACCGTTTCGCGGTTCGGGCTTAAGCTTCGCTTCATCGAGAGGCACCGTTGAGTACGAGCGCCCGTTTTTGTTTCGGCCGTCGTATTGCCCACGGTGCTGTGGGTTTGTTAATACGGAGAAGGCTTCTGAAACTTTGTTGAACGCTTTATCGACCCTGACCAGCATCTCGTCGGGCACCGCTGCCCTGACTTTGTGATAAGAAGGATGAAGGACGGTAACTGACTTCTGATAAGCAAGAATCACTTCTTCGTTGTTGGCTGAGCGCTCTACACCCAGGGTTTGATAGTGGGTAGTGGCACCTTCGATTCGCTCGAGCAGGTATTCGATCTCGAGGTAATAGGCGCTGATCAGCTTGCCGGTGTTCAACGGCCTGGAACTGCGTATTAATCCGCCGGAGTTGCTCATCCGTCGCCTCGGATCGATGTAAGCGATTTCTTCTCCGGGGGATAGAAGCCAAGATTACTTGGAAGGTGAGTCCATTATGAACGGCTTCTTCAATTCGTCAACGGTTTTTTGTACGCGCGACTACGAAACTGGGAAACGATCACTTGTGCCCGGGTCCGCGAATAAAACGCGCCGCCGGCGAATCCTTCATCGGTAAAGTAAAACGACGGATCCCATCATACTTATACAGAGCTCCTGCCACCGCGGGAGCGGTCGGCACCAGCCCAATCTCACCAACCCCTTTCGCGCCATAAGGGCCTTCGGGGTGTTGCTCCTCAATCATGATTACCTGCACCTCGGGCATGTGTCGCGCGCGCAACAAACCTTGCGAGTTCACGGTCATCGTCTGCGGGACTCCATTTTCAACCCTGAACTCCTCGGTCAGCGCGTAACCCAGACCCATGTGAATGGACCCTTCGATCTGCCCTTCGAGAAGCGCCGGATTCAAAACCCTTCCGACGTCGTGCGCCGCAACCACTTTCTTGATTCGTCCGTCGTCATCAAGGATGACCACCTGAGTCGCGTAGCCGTATGCAAAATGGGTTTTTGGCTTGTCGGCTTTCGCTTCCAAAGAGACGGTGTCGTCGATGAGCACCTCGCCGTAATAAGTCTTACCAGCCAGATCTCGGATTGTCTTCTTCGCGTCGAGATCGGCCCTGAGCTTGCGCGCTGCTTCCTGGACGCCACGGCAACCGAGGAACGTTCCGCGGGACCCGGTTGTTTGACCGCAATCCAAAGGGTACTTGGTGTCAGCTGATACCGAGGTGAAAACATTCGGCGGAAGTCCCGTTTCTTCGCAAGCGGTCTGCTGGAGCACCGTAAACAGCCCCTGACCCATTTCAGTGTAACCGGTGTAAATGCCGACCGTTCCGTCATCGCGGACTTCAAGCATCGCGCGGCCGTACTCGGGCATCCCGTTGCCAATGCCGACATTCTTGATCCCGCAAGCGATGCCCGCATACTTTTCGGACTTGTAGATTTCCTTGACCGCCTCGAGAGTCTTTTTCAACCCGACGCTCGATTCCATCTGCTGTCCCGTGCAAAACGTGCCGCCTATATCCAACGCGTTCAGATAACGCATCTCCCATCCGTCTATGCCGACCTTCTCGGCGAGGATGTCAACCATGGAGTCAATCGCAAAAGCGGCCTGGTTAGCCCCAAAGCCTCGCATCGCTCCGCACGGAGGATTGTTCGTGTACGCCGCGAGTGAGACCACGTGCACATTCTCGACTTTGTAGGGCCCGGTGCAATGGCCTGCAGCCCGCTCGAGGACCTTCGAGCCGACCGATGCATAGGCGCCCTTGTCACCGATCATGTCGGCCTTTACCGCGGTCAAGCGGCCCTGCGCGTCACAGCCAACCGTGTAAGTCATCTTGATGGGGTGACGTTTTGGATGCAGCCGCAAGCTCTCTTCGCGGCTGAGCGTGAGCTTCACGGGACTGCCGGTCACTCTGGCGAGCAAGGATGTCTGAGCCTGAATGCTCATGTCTTCCTTGCCGCCGAACGCTCCGCCGTTTGTCACAAGCGCGACGAAGATCTCTGTTTCAGGCACGCCCAGGAACGACGCAATCTGACGACGGTCGTCAAACACACCCTGCCCCTGGGTATAAACTCGCAGCCCTTCACCTTCCGGCATTGCTATGCACGCTTCGGGCTCGAGAAACATGTGCTCGATAAATTGAGTTTGAAACGTGTGAGTGGCAACGTGGGCGGCATTCTTCAACGCCTCATCGACATCGCCGCGCTTGATCTCGGATCTGCTTAAGAGATTTCCTTTCTTGTGAAGCCTTGGCGCGTCGGGCATTAGCGCATCTTCTGGGTTAGTGACCGGCTCGCGGACCTCGTAGTCGACTTCGATCGCCTGCGCCGCTCGTCTGGCGGTGCGCCGGTCGACCGCCGCAACCGCGGCGATCACATCACCAACGTAACGAGTCTCTTCGCCCTCGGCGACGAACATCGGCCAGTCACTGTAAATCAGGCCTTGATGCCTTTGACCGCGCACATCCGCGGCGGTGACTATCGCAACCACACCAGGAATCTCCATGGCGGTGCGGGTGTCTATGCGATTAACAAGGGCACGGGGGTGTTCGGACAAAAGGACTGCCCCGTGAAGCATACCCGGGAAGCTCATGTCGTCGATGTAGGGACGATCACCCAACGCGAGCTCTCGCGCTTCGTAGCGCGGCGTATTGGTCCCGATTCGCCCGGCTTTGCCGTCGGACTCGATTTCCGAGTCGCCTCTAAGCGATTTCGCCGCAAGTCTTATCGAGTCGACGATCTTGACATAACCGGTGCAGCGGCAGTGATGCATACTTAGGATGCGATTGATCTGCTCGTCGGAAGGATCTGGAGTCTTATCGATAAGGTTTTTTGCTCGAACAACAATACCTGGCGTGCAAAAGCCGCATTGCAAACCGCCCGCCGCGATAAAGCTGTCTGCGAAAGTATCGCGCTCGAGTTCGCTAAAGCCTTCAAGCGTCAACACGGTCTTTCCCGAAACGCTCTTTGCAGGCACGGCGCACGAGACTACTGCTCTGCCGTCAACGATCACCGTGCAGCATCCGCACTGTCCCTGCGGACTGCAGCCGTCCTTAGGCGAGATCACACCACACGAGTCACGCAATACTTCAAGCAGCGATGCTCCGTCGTCAACATCGACGGCGCGGTTAATTGCGTTAAGGTTGAACTCGATGCGGTTAGCCATATGCTCCTACCTCGAAGTTGAATGGCGGCCGACGAATTGCCGCTCCTGCGTGCTGCCGGTTTGTCGCGTCATTTTACCACGGGCGATCAATTGATTGATTAGTATTCTGCCAGCTACCAAATGCAAGCGCAGCCAGAAGCGAGTCCAAAACGGCTCACGGTCAAAGGAACCTGCTTAAGATGGGTCTGAGTAAAGGCTTTAGCGCGCCGGGTGGTCGCGCGTTCGGAGGGCTTTATTCGTTGCTGCTGGAATACTCCCATTGTTCGGGCAGGGCTTGCGGGCCAGGACGTATGCCGGCGATATCAGGATCTTCACCTTCGATACGCGGGGCTCGGGGACGCTCTTTCGACTCTATTCGGCGTTGCTCCTTTTCTTTCTGTCTCTGTTGACGAGCCTTTTCCTTTTCGCGCTTCTGAAAAGTCGGCCGTGATTTCTTCGCCATTGATCTCTCCTTGATTGGTCGCCCAGCTCATTGTCGGGTTCGGTCAACATTGCCCAAACCATTCTATTCGTCTACCGAGTCCTCAATGCGGTTGGTGAAATCGTCATCTCCTTCAAAATCGCCCTCGTTATCGACTCGGCTCGCGAAATTGTCACCGCTGAGATCGTCCTCGGTCCCCTCATCAGCATCGTCGCCGAAAAAGCGTCCTCCGGGGCGTTCGCGTATCGGTTGCTTTGGAGCGCGTTCTCCCTTCCCGCCTTTGCCGCCGGGCTTCCGGAAAGTGCGACGAGGCGCCGCGTCCGGTCCGAAGCTCCTGCTGGTCGGTCGTTCGCCGCCGCCGGGCGGTTCTAGCGGATCGCGACTCGGGATGAACGGACGCGAGGCAGGCGCTCCTTGTGGACGATCTTCGCGTTCGCGAGCCTCGTTGACGGCAAGCGGCCTTCCCATGAACAGCTGATTATTGAACTTGCGAATTGCCGCTTCCGCCTGTGCCCGGTCGCTGAATTCCACAAAGGCGAAACCACGGGGCTTGCCCGTCTCGCGATCCAGGGGCAGATAAATATAGGAAAGTGGGCCGATCTCCGAAAAGTGTTCACGCAACGCCGCCTCAGTCGCGCTGTACGGAAGATTCCCAACAAAAAGACGAACAGCCATCCAATACCCTCGATCTCCCAGGTTGACAAAAGCACAGATGCCTCATCGTGAGGCAGAAATCGACCTTGCAACCAGCATCTATTATTCAGCTCGTATGTTTGAGGAAGCCGTGGCGAGTGGGTTCGTCGCAGCTTCCTCAAACGAGAAAACACTTAGTAGCGGTTTCCGTAGCCGCCGCGACCGCCGCCGCCGCCGCCACGTCCACCACCACCGCCACCTCGACCCCCTCCGTAACCGCCGCGTCCTCCGCCTCCGGAACGTTCCTCACGCGGGCGAGCCTCGTTGACCGTCAGCGCGCGGCCGTTAAGCTCGGTCCCGTTGAACTGCGCGATTGCCTTTTCAGCATCCTCGTTGCTCATTTCCACAAAGCCGAAGCCCTTCGAACGGCCGGTGTCTCGGTCCGTGATGATGTTAACTGACTCGACCGGCCCAACGCTTTCGAACAGGTTAGTCAGATCGGTTTCCGTCGTTTGATACGACAGGTTCCCAACGTACATTCGTTTACCCATATTTCTCCTGAAATTGGCTAGAGGAACTTCCAAGACCTTGCGGGAAGAGGGTGAAAAGCAGGATCAAACGCTCTCCGAGCTAAGACAAGACGCTCCCAAAAAACAAACCCAAATAGCAACGCTCAGGTTGCTACAGAACGGGTTGAGTTTAACAGGTTGAGGCTTGTCAAGTAAAGATACTGGTATGGTACCGTCTCGAACATTACCCGGATACTCGGGTCCGATAACCAGGGCATGTTAATAAGAAAGCCGCGTGCATTTTTGTTAGGTTTCTCTCAGAGTTTTGTTCTATACTGCACGGCGCTTCAGCAAGATCGGCCCAAGTCTTCCCAGTATCGATGAAATGGTTTACAGGATTTCTCATATCGAAGATGAAGCGTATCAACAGTGTGAGGAAAGATACTATGCCGCTTAAAAACTGTCCGGAAAAGTACAGATCCTTACTTCGATTCATGCTGCTTACAGCCTTAAATCTGCTGGCGATAGTGGTTATGGCTGTGATCGCTTTAGCGGGCGTTAGCCGGATACCCGCGCCGCGAGATTCGCACCCAGATGGTCCTACTTCCAACATCCGATCGACGGAAAAGGATAGACACGAAGATGGTCAAGTCGCCGGGATGAACCAGGACGACGCGAAAAAGGATGAAAAGGGGAAGGACCAGGACAAATCGGAGGAAAACAAAAAGTCGAAGGATAAACCTCCCCCGCCTGTTTGCAAAGATGTAGAGCTTGGTCCGTCGGGAAAGCAGGAAGATGTCGTGAGTACATTATCTAAAATCTCCGACATCAAGGTGTATGACGGAGGCCCAAAGCACCTGATAATATGCGGCTCTCCGGAGAACGTCGAATCGATAAAAGGCGTTGCTCAGCGGCTAACTGATTTCAAGCCCCCTCAAACCCCTAAACCCAAGCCTCAAGAAGAAGTGGCTGATACACGTTCGGTTCGACTGTTTTTTTTCCGAAAGGCGCGCGACATAGCGGCTGCCATCGATGAAGCCAAATTGCCGTTTAAAGTGAAGGCCATAGGCGATGATCTTCTGCTTTTTGCACCTCTGGTAGACGATGACAAAATAGACGACAAAATACATGAAGTTAAACGATGGATCGCGTTGATTGATGTTCCCCGGCCAGAGATTTCCATGCTCGCATGGAGCGTACAGATATCTTCTAAAGATGCCGGGTCCATCAGAGACAACTCGAATCTCATTCGCAATACCGTCTCTGATTTTAATGACAGGCTTCAGAGCGCTTTGGAACAAGGGTGGAGGTATCTTGAGGTTGAACGGCAGGAATATGACGAAAAATTCTTCGCGCCGGATTTGCTCGAGTACCTGACCGGCAGGTACACCTGGTCGCCGGACGGCAAGAAGCCCGATCGGGCCTTCGAACCGTCTTGCAGGGAGGATGAGTACTGCCTGGGATTTAACAACTTGTTCAACCCGATTCAACGATCTCTGAGCAATATGTTGTTCGCATTGATTGCAGCACAGCCCGAAGGCAGTTTGAATAGAGCCAAAGACATCAGGGACAGATTTGTTGACTGCCTGGAAAGTAGGCAGAAATGCGCAGGCTCCTCTAAGAAGCCGACCCGCTCTGACGATTATCTTACAGAATCGAATCAAGACCGCCAAAGGCTGGGAGACGGGGCTACGAAACCTTTGACCCCAGGAAGACTCGAAGACTCTAGCAGACTCGAAAACCCCAGCAGTTGCGAGTCCTGGGATTATAGAGATCTTTATAATAATCAAAACACCACGGCAACCCGCGGACTGGCCTTCAACTGCTTTCGCCAGCAGTTGAACGAAAGTTTGAGCAGAGGCGGGCACCTGGCAGAAATCAGAAGAGCTTTGGCCGATTTTCTGTTTCAGTACAAAATGGCGCAATATTACCCGCGAGATTTCGTGCCGTGGAATCAGGCGGCAAGCGCCCAGGCACTTGATAGCAATCTGGAACCGTTGATTGTCGCTTTCAATCGTGACATCAGCGTATTTATGAGATTTTGCCAGGAGAAAGTTCAAGCCAGGAAAGACAAGAAAACAGATTTCTCATCAAACGGTGTGGTAACCGTGCGCGTGATAAGCGGCAATCCAGCCAAAGTAGACACTACAAATCAAAGCTACTTCCAGATGCCTTCCGTGCTGTCGGTCGGCGATATTGTGAAGCAATTGAATGCCGAAGCCTTCAAAGCGCCTTCAGTGTTTACCGACAATCTTCCCACAAACCCCGCTAACCTGGTCACAGCGGCCATACTGGCTGAGCAGCGTACGACGGCCAAAATCGGGCGCAATTTAAACCTCGAAATAACGGCCAACACACTCGAGGGTGCCTCGGCGTCCGAAATTCAAGTCACGCTCAACAGTAACGAGACAGAGAAACCCTCATTGCTCAGCACCGGCGACAGTACGACATCGGATGACAATTTGAATCGGGTATCCAGGCACGACACTACGACAAAAGTGCGCGTCGATTCGCAAAAGCTTTTCGAGGTATCTTCATTCGCCTCGGCGCTTCAACATGGTCGAAGCATACCTCTCATCCCGCCTTTTGTTGAGTTTCCATATCTTGGCAATCTTGCGCGTCTACGCTTGAAGCCGGGCACCGTCTTCCACCGGAGTTTCGCTATCATCAGCGCGGTAATCGTGCCTACCGCAGCCGATCTGGCGAACCGCATTGAGTTCAGCAGCGATTTGGAGGAGACCCCGCTGCTTTCGGTTTCGCTCGTCGCGGAGAAGAAGCCTAAAGAAGCCGTGAATGATGTGAACAACGACCAAAAGAAGACTGGAAAAACAAAGGGCTCTATGACTCAAAAACCAACTAATGCACAGACTCACCCAGTAACGGGCAAAAAACAAAAGGTACATTACTGGGTTGTGACGCACTACAGGGAAGGGTCTAACCTATCCGACAAGCCTGTTACTGTAGAGGACTTCGATGAGAAAACCGGCGTCAAGCTAAAATGGCAAGCACCGGAGCGAGCCATATCCTTTGACATACTGCGTACCAAATCTGACCAAAAGCCTGAGATGGGCAAAACCCACAAGTATGCAGTCGCTAAGAATGTAAGGGTTTCGAATCTGTCAGGTGAAAGTGAAGACAACAAAAAAGACGATGAGCTTGAGGAAGTTACATTGCCCAAAAAGAATATCGTTGCATTTAGCAGGATCCCGAAGGCAGGAAGAAACTTTCGAGCTTTTCACAAAGCGAAACTTGATTGCATAAGATATGAGGCTGGTGTACCTAAACCACCTCAACCAAACGGCGAAAATGCTGACGACTGTAAAACGCGCAAGCTGTCGACAACTCCTATTGAAGGAAGGCCTGAGCAATGAGCCGCCGTCAAAAAACTTTCTGCTCGGATAACAGAAGAATTTGAGGATCAACCGGCGCGATCGGCACACGACCAGATTCTGGGTTCATCTTTAGCAGCAGTCGAGATCACAGATCTTCTATTCGCAGCTTTATATCGGCGTTCTTCCACGACGCCTCAAACTCCCGTTGAACGAAGGCGGCGTCGTGCGTCTTGCCTTGCGCCTTCAAGCTCTCCATCAGTCCAAAAAGAGCACGCCCGTTTCGCCGGTGCTTTTCGAGCTCCGCACGAAAAACCTTTTCGGCTTCCGTGTGTTCACCATTCAGAATCAGCGCCCCGCCCAGCGTCTCTCGAACCGGGATATACCAGTCTTCAGGTTCGTCGTAGTTAAGCGAATCCTCAAGCGCGACTCCTTTTTTCAAGATTGCGATAGCCGCACTCTTGTCACCTTTTGCCAACGCGATTCTCGCGCTGGTCACGTTATCCGCTACGTTCAGCACGTCTGACGATTTGTTGAAACCGTACATCCGATCGGCCGGGATAGTCCTGGCCGACTTGCCAGCCAGACTTCGCTCCTGTTCCGCGTTATCAACCTTTCCCGTCGAGGCATAAGCCATTGCACGACCGAAATGCCACAAAGCCGTTGCTGCGCCGAGCCTCTGATCAGGCGCCGGGACCTTTAGCATGTCCTCCCATCGTTGAAACCGCATCAGCATTAACGTCGGCGTCGGCATAAACGTGTCGAGCATTGGTACGACGCCATCGAACTCAGTCCCCGTCAGTTTCAGGAACTGGCTGAGGTGCCCATTGAGTTGTTCCGCCGCTCTTTTCGCATCCTGAAAGCGGCCCTGCATGCTATGGGCTACGGCAAGAAAATGCAGATTGTGGCCGTAATACATGATCGTATACATGCCTTGCTGGCCCGTGAGCTTGAAGTACTCGCGATCGGCTTCCGCCGCGTATGCGTTGCTTCGCGCCGCGGCTTCATAATTACCCGAACGAATATCGATATGAGCAGGCATATGAACCAGATGACCCGCCATCGGAGCCAGCACCTTTAGTTTTTGCGCGCTGGGAAGCGCCCACTCCGGATGAGCCGATGCCTCGACTGCATGAATGTAGTAGTGATTCGCGCCGGTATGATTTGGGTCGCGTCTCAGCACCGACTCGAGTATCGCGACAATCTCGGTTGTCCCCTCGTGCGGTTTTCCGTCGCGGGCCCAATACTGCCATGGATTCAATACCATGATGCTTTCCGCGTAGAGCGTCGCCGCGTCCAAATCGTCAGGGAACCGGCGCACCACCTCGGCCATCGCAGTCCTGTAATCCAACGAAAGCTTCTTAAGATCCGTCTTCGGATCGTTTGAATATCTTTTGGCTAAAGCATTGATGTAAGCGCGCTCGGCTTCGGTCGCCTTCGAAGCCAACGACTGCGCCTTTTGCACCGCTTCGTAAGCGGCCTTCTCGCGTTCGGCATCGACATCCATATTGATGTTTGGTCCAAGCGCCAGCGCAACACCCCAATGAGCCATTGCCAATTGAGGATCGAGTTCAGAGGCGCGTTTAAACGATCGGACGGCTTCCTCGTGATTGAAACCATAGACGAGAGCGAGGCCCTGGTTGAAGAACCGTTGAGCTTCAGGATTTCGCGTCGAAACCGGATGGTGAACATCACCCAGACCATCGATCAGAGTGGCGGGCTTCGACTCGGCGGCCGAACCGTGCTGATGCTGCGATGGCGTATTTATGTAAAGCAACAGGATTGTGATCAGAACCAGGAAACGCTTCATACCCACCTCGTCTTCCTTCCACAGAGACAGACTGATTAAGGGCCGCGCACAGCTCGTCTCGTGACGTCCCAGTGCGCGGACCTGCTCGTGAGCGTGAAAGCTAAAATGCTAGAAGATCACATCGAAATCAAGCCGGAAGCGTCGCTTGTGGCTATTAAAGAAACCACCATAAGCGGGATCCGCGATGTTGGCATGTACTTGAAGCGGGTTGAAATGATTGGTTACGTTGAATCCACTCAGCGAAAGTCGAACGCTATACTTGTCGCTAAGTTTGAAATCCTTTGAGACCCGCGAGTCGAGCGAAAAAAAGTTCCGGAAGCGAGTTTGGTTCGGCGTTCCCACATAGTTCTGAGCGACATCGACCGAGGCGTATGGAAAACCGTTACGCCATTCGACCATAGGCGCGATTCGCATCTTCCAGGGGAGTCGAACAAGCCCCCAGGCCAGAAATCGGTTTGGCAGATCCCCCGACAGATTCGTGAACGTGTTTGGCCTCACGACCGGGAACGGGAAGTTGCCCAGGTAGTTATTGAACTCATTCAGGTCGCCGCGCGCGCGGCTGTGAACATAAGAAAAGAACATCTGCTGGCCTTCTGGCAGCGAGAGCCGTGCAGTAAGCTCCAGCTGGTTGTAGCCGGATTTGCCCCCGCCTCCAAGCACAAGCGCATCCTGTCCCTGCACCACCCTTGGAGTGAAAATCACCGTCCCGAATGAATTGCTCTGAAGATAGTTGGCTCGGACGCGCAAATTCCTGGTGACAGGATGTTCCACCTCAACATTCCAGGTCTCGCTGTATGGCGCGAAGTTCCCAACGACACTCCTGCCGAAAAGAAGCGGGAACTTCGTTTCGGCACGGTCGGTGATGTTGATAAAATGCCGAGGCCCGTCGGTTATTTCACCGTTTGGCCCGAAGGTAGTTACGACCTGTTCCGGATACCCGTTGAAAGCGAAAACGCTCAAGGGCACACGATCATAGAATAATCCAAATCCGCCTCTGATGGTTGTTTGCTGATTCGTAAACGGAGTCCAGGCAAGCCCAATCCGCGGCGCTACGCGGGTAGTACCGGTTATGCCCTGACGTTCAAACCGAGTACCGATGTCGATCGCCAGCCTCGGCGTCATAACCCAATGATCCTGCGCAAAGAACGCTGTTTCCACATCCGTGCGATCAAACGCTCTTCCACCTACCCAGTCGATGCGCTTCACTAACCGCCCATCGGCGTCCTGGATCTGAACCGGCCGTGCAACAAAGTCGCCGCGATTCCCCGTATGCGCGAGAGTCGTACCAAACTTAAAATTGTGATTGCCGTAAAAACTGATCGGCGAAAGCGAATATGTTTCAAGCCACTCGGCGCGAAACGCCCGGCGGTTCTGTTCGCTAAAGTAGTTTCCGGAGTTTCCGGCTGGGGCGAGCACCATGTCCTCATCACCCTGGCCCCAGACATTACCGCTAAACCGTTTGTAAGCAATCGTGCTTTCAAGCAGATTGGTTCCTATTGTCCAGCGGTTGATGAGCGTACCGGTATAGTCGTGGGCGCTGAAAGTAGGAGTGACCGGCTGAGGATTGAAAAAATTCAGATTAACAAACGACATCTGCCGCGGAGCAACGTGGAACGTCCCGGTGAACGTGCTCACCGGTGAAAGTATATAATCCAGCTGGGTGAAGGAATTGAACGACGCCTGTTTGCTCTCATTGAACGGGAACGGCAAGGTTCGATCAGGTCGTTTCTGAAGATCGTATTCGAGTCCCTCAGACAAAAATAACTTCTCAGCCATAATCGGGCCGTTAAATATGACGCGCGGCGACGCTTCACGTATCCCGCGAAGCTGTCCGCTGCGAATACGAAACTCCGGTAATGGATCGTTTAGCTCGAAGTTCCAATTGTCTCCGCCGCGCCGCGTCTCCACAGAAACAACGCCGGCGGTGAAACGCCCGAACTGCGCCAGGTAAGGGGTCTTGAATACCTCTATCGTTTCAACGCTGTCTACCGGGACCGTTACTCCAAATTGCCCGGTTGCAGGATCAGTGACATCGGCCGCATTGACGACCAGAGCGCTGCGATGCTCGTCAGCACCCGAGATTCTTATTTCACCCTCGGTGGAGCGAACTACCCCGGGCACCAAGGGCAAAGTGTCTTTCACTGTCGCCGGTTTAGTTGGGAAGTTTTTTGCCTGGGCGCGATCGAGTTGCGACGAAGGCGATGCTCCTCTCTCGATTGGGGTCTCCGACCCTGCCTGAACATTCACAACGACGTCCTTAAGCTGAAGTTTTGGAATCATCGTGAACTTGATTTCGATGGGAGCCGCCGCGGTAAACGCGACATCGCTCTGGGTAAGGGGTTCGAATGTATCTTTGGAAACAACCACCTCATATGTTCCCGGAGCAAGCTTCGTCAATTCCGCCTCGCCTTTGTCGTTGGTGGTATTGGTCGCAACAACGGCGCCTTTAAGCTTAGCCTCAACCAGCACACCTGCTACAGGTTTGTCGGATTCGTCAAAGGTGGTCACACGTATCACGGCGCTACGAAGCTGTTGCGCCTGTACGCTCATCGAAAAGACTATGGATAGGGAGACTACAAGGAGAGGCAGTACTCTTCTAATCGCACGGGGTTCATTCGTCCACTGCATGATTTTGTTTTTCTTCCTTCGTTATCTACGCGCAACAACCCTCGCAATAGTACCTTAAACACGACGATTTGACTACGGTTTTATATCATCCGAGCCTTGATGAACGGCGGTCGCGAATTCAGACGACAGAGTATACGACGCCTCGACTTGCGTTGGATTCGCACAAACCTGAGCTACTTTAGACTGGCATTAGTTAAGACGAGTGAATGGTTCGCGGCAAAAACCGTTGGAGCAAACTAAAAGCACTTTGTTATAACAAACTCTTCGATGCGAAACCGAAATCAAGTGCTGGCGCTGATTGCTTTATGGGGTTTCATTTATCTGGCGAGTTGCGGCTATCCCCCCGCGCTTCTGGACGATGCCGATACGGTTCACGCGGAAGCAGCCCGGGAAACGGCCGAATCGGGTGACTGGATTACCCTTCATGCCAACGGCATTCGCTATCTTGAAAAGGCGCCACTGATGTACTGGTCGATAGCTCTTTCGTACAAGTTGTTTGGCGTCAACGAGTTCTCCTCTCGGCTTCCAATCGCTCTGTCGACGTTGGGGCTGATGCTGGCGACAATGCTCTTGGGCAATTTTGCTTTTGGCGGGAAGGCGGGTTTCTACTCCGGGCTGTGCGTCGGAAGCTGCGTTGGCATCTTTTTGTTCACACGAGTCCTGTGGCCGGACGTGATCCTGACTCTGTTGATCACGATGGCCTTCTACTTCTTTCTTCGAGCGATCGATGACCCGATGCAGTCGCGCTTCGCATACGGCATTTACATCTGCGGAGCTCTTGCGGTGTTGACAAAGGGGCTTGTTGGAGCCGCGTTTCCGGGAATCATTATTCTCGCTTACCTTGTTATCACCGGAGAGCTTCGACGACTGGCGCAACTCAAGCTGTTCACCGGAACGCTCCTGTTCCTGGCGATCGCCGCGCCGTGGCATATCGCTGCGGGGCTCGCGAACCCGGGAAGCCTGATGGTGGGTACTCCTAACACTGGCCAGGGCCGCGGGTTCTTCTGGTTTTATTTCATGAACGAGCACCTGCTGCGCTATATCGGCAAACGCTATCCTGCGGACTACGACACGGTGCCGCTGCCGTTGTTTCTTGGTTTGCACGTTGTTTGGCTCTTCCCGTGGAGTTTCTTCCTCCCGGTGACGATCAAAGATATTCCACGTCGAGTCAGGAACCTGAAACGCGATGATCGAATAACGCTTTTTTTGATTGCGTGGGCAGTTCTGGTCATCCTGTTTTTCTGTTTTTCTACGACCCAAGAGTACTACACGATGCCTTCGTATCCGGCCTTCGCGCTGCTGATAGGTTGCGGGCTCGCAAAAGCGGAAGACAGGTTGCGACGAGGAAGCACAGAGTCATTGCTAAGAGCAATGCAGCTTGCGCTCGCTTGCCTTGGGCTGCTGGTGTTCGCCGGCGGCGTGGTCGCGTTTTTGATGACCAGACAAATCGCGGTTGAAGGCGACATTGCGGCGACGCTTACACGCAACCCCGAGGCTTATGCACTGTCGCTCGGGCATGTTCTCGATTTGACACCGCGTACGCTCGCGCAGCTTCGTGTTCCGGTAATCGGAACGGCAATTACATTTTTGTTTGGAACCATCGCGGCGCTGATCCTAAGTCGCAAAGGCAAACACACTGCGTCGAATATGTCGTTAGCGATAATGATGGCCGCATTCTTTTTCTTTGCTCATATGAGCCTCACCGCATTCGAGCCTTATCTTTCGTCCCGCGCGCTTGCGGAAGCAATTGATCGCGAGTACACGCCAGGTGACGAGATCGTGATAAATGGAGAATACGAAGGCGGCTCATCGATAAACTTCTACACTCGTAAAACGGTCCACATTCTTAATGGACGCTCGGCGAACCTGGAGTATGGGTCTTACTTCGAGGATGCGCCCAGGATTTTTATCGACGACCAGGGGCTTGCGCAGATGTGGGCCGGCGCGGGACGCATCTTTCTGTTTACCGATTCGACGAACCTTGAACAGCTTACGCTCGCAGTGCGGGGTCCGGTCTATCCGTTTGCCGAGAGCGGCGGAAAACTTATCCTCACAAATCGAGAATCAAAATGACAATGACCAGCCTGATTCTGATCACAACCTTTATCCTCATACCTGTACACTCTGAGCCTCGCTCGCAGCAGAAGAACTCGATCGCACGAGCTGATGAGTTGTTCGCGGCGCGAGACAACCCGGCTAACATCCAACAGTCCGTTGTGTTGATGGAACAGCTTGCGGCGGGCGAGCCATCGAATTATGAAGCGTGGTGGCGACTCGCGAGAGCCAGGTACTACGCCGGAGATCGCGAGAAAGACCAAACAAAGAAGGCTAAGCTGTTTCAGTCGGGAGTTGAGGCAGCGAAAAAGGCGGTCGCTTTGGATGACAAACGGGTAGAAGGTCATTTTTGGTTTGGCGCCAACCAGGGTGAATACGCCGATTTGAAGGGCGCGCTCAAGAGCCTCGGCCTGGTCAAGACGATTCGAAAGGAGTTTGAGGCCGCGCTTGCAATCAATCCCTTTTATGAAAACGGCGCGATCTATTCGGCGCTCGGTCAAATCGATTTAAATCTCCCGCGACTCTTTGGCGGCAACGAACGGCGCGGCATCGAGAGGCTGGAAGCCGGGTTGAAAGCGGGCCCTGATAACGCAGAGCTCAAGGTGACGCTTGCTGAGGTTTACCAGAAGAAAGGGAGAAGAGACGAAGCGAGGAGAGTTCTTGAAAGCGTGTTGAGCGCGAACGATCCGGCAAGGACGCCGATTGAAATGGAGGAGCTGCGAACAAAGGCCCGCGCCTTACTTGAGAAGATCAAATAGTCACCTGGTAGCTTAGACTTTAGTCTGTGTCAGGTGATCCGTCTCGTACAAGGAATTAAAATGATACAGACTAAAGTTATGCTGCCTCAGAGACGGACGATTGCGTAGATCAACTCATCAATTGTTTCGCCGTCTTTGGTGACGCTCTTCTTCATCCGACACTCAAACTCATATCCGGCCTTTTCGAGCACTCGCATTGATGCCGGGTTCCACTCGAAGACGCCGGCATACAGCCTGCAAAGGTCGAAGGTCGCGAACGCGTACTCAGTCACGGCGCGCACCGCTTCGGTTACGATTCCACGCCTCCAATAGTCTTCGCCCAGCCAATAGCCGATCTCGGCTGAGCGCCGAAACACGTCGTCCTTCAACACGAGCCCAATACCCCCGACAGGAGCTTCATCGACAACAATCGCGAAGTTGGTTATCGGCTTTGACGGGTTGGCGACCCGAATCCAGTTTCTTGCGTCCGCGAAAGTATATGGGTGCGGGAACGCATCACGCAGATTGCGCCAGATCGCCCGGCTGTTCGCATGCCGAACCAGCGATTCCTCGTCTCCCGTCTTCCAGGGCCTCAGCGTCGACTTTGTTAGCCTTATCTCCATGTTCTTTCCAATCGCGGCCGCTCCAGCCTCGAAAGCCGCGCTGTGACGGTCATTATACGGCTTCAACGATACCCGACGACACCGGCGTGTCGATGGAAGAAAACCGCCACGACATACGTCCAACGAACGATTGATGATGGGGAGGCTCGCTGTGCCGCAGTCGAACCCTGTAGTCATTGATCCAGAACAGAAGGGAAGGAGTTACAAATGTCAAAACATTACGTTAATCGAATGAATCGAAAAGCTGGAACGTTTGCGATCCTCGCGTCGATCGCAACCGGAATGCTGTTTGCGATCGTCTCGCCGGCGCTCGCGGGAGGTTTCCAGATCTCCGTGGAGACGCCAGATCGGTCAAATGATCAACAGTTGAAAGAGGCGGTGCTGATAGCCCGCACCTACGGCTGCCACCAGCCCGCCGACGCGAAGTTGTCGGCTTCCGCGGAGGGATTCGTCGACGGCGCTCGCAAATCGCTGCCGATTGAGTTGCGCTCGATCGGATCGGGAGTCTACGCGATCAATAGACAGTGGCCGTCCGAAGGGAAGTGGGTGATTGCGCTCACCGGGGCATACAACGGAATGACCAGCAGCGTGCTTGTCGATCTGGGCCCGAACGGGAGCGTTCTTCCGGGTACGCGACTGCGGGAAGGATCTCTCGAGGGCGTGCATGCTAGAGGAGCGCGACGCACCTGGGTTGCCGATGACATCGATTCGGCCCTTCGATCGGGCGTAAGCACAACCAGCAAGAGTTCGGGGGAACGAGATAACTCTGACGGCGCACCTTTCGGTACTATCACCTGGCTCGTTGCCGCGCTTGGCGCGTCCGCATTCACGTTCGGCCTCGTCAAGCGAACGCGGCGAGGCTAGTCCTCCGGCAAGGTCTGAATCCAGGGCTACGTCTCAACAAGGCAGGGCCGGCATTCAAGAGGCTATCTTCTGATCGCCGGCTCGCCTGGGCATGGGACGTTTTCTTCGCGCGGCTTTGAAGTCATTGCAGGACTGAAGGCCGTCCTCGCTTCCAATGCGCTTCCACGGACACCAGTCGAGCGAGGCCATGAATCTCCCCTTCGAGCACAAAAAAAAAGAGGGAACGATGGCAGGTTGATCATCCCTGGGTGGCTCCAACCCTCCTGCTATCGCACCCTCACTAGCCGCTAAAGGAGAATTCAATAAATCTGAGGCTATTAAGAACGTTCATACCCGGCCGAATCGGTACAAGAACAAATCGCTCTTCAGTCGGACGAGGCATCGCTTGTCCAATCACAAAGCCGGCGAAGAGATACTAGTCTGCATAAATTCCGATGTCAAACAATATTTTGACGGGACGACGTCAATATATTGACCGCCTATGTTGAGCGGGCCCCCGGTGCCACCTCCTCCCAAACCGACCGAGCGGTCGGGTTGCAACTCGACGTCGAATGCGATAGACTGCCCGCAAATCTCAATCAATCACAGTGGAACTAAAACATGAACACGAGGTTGTGTTCCTGAGTGCGGCCCGGCAGGTTGTACTGGAGTATGTGTCGATCGTGAGGTTTGAATCACTGCGGGAGGGCTTATGAGAAACCGGTTATTTCAGCTGGGCGTGCTCGCTGTTGGCGTATGCTCTCTGTTAGCGTTTGGTATCACAGCCAGTGGATCATCTCCCGACAAGGTGACCTTTACACGCGACGTCGCGCCGATCCTCTACAATCGCTGCGTCGAGTGTCATCGAGCCGGCGAGGTCGCTCCGATGGCTCTGATTACTTACAACCAGACACGCCCGTGGGCGAAGTCCATCAAACAGAAAGTGGTTGATCGGTCGATGCCCCCCTGGCTAGCTTCCCCGGAAAACGCTCATTTCAAAAACGAACGGCGCTTATCACAAAAAGAAATAGAGACCATCATCGCGTGGGTCGATGCGGGCGCGCCAAAAGGAAGCGATGAGGATCTACCCGCTCCGCCCAGGTTCGAACAAGGTTGGGCGATCGGCAAGCCCGATGCAATCCTCTCGCTCGATCAAGAGATCGCGGTTCCCGCGGAGGGAGTGATCCCTTACAAGTATTTTACGGTTCAAACCAATTTTGCCGAGGACAAGTGGGTTCAGGCCGCGGAGATTCGTCCCGGCAATCCAAAAGTCGTTCACCACGTAATCGTCTACGTTCAGGAACCGGGAGCGACCAGCGCCCAGCCGAGCGAAGGTCGAGGCGGCAGGGGAGTCAAGCTTTCCGGATACGCTCCGGGTGAGCAGCCGAAGGTCTTCCCAACGGGAACGGCAAGACTCATCAAAAAAGGGTCAAAGCTAACATTCCAGATGCACTACACGCCTACAGGCGAGGCGACGACGGATCGATCCTACATCGGTCTGGTTTTCTCAAAGTCTCCGGTGCATAAGATCGCTTTGACTGGCACGGCGACCAACGCCCGGTTTGTTATCCCGCCGGGCGACGGTAACTATGAGGTGCGTTCAAGCTGGACGGCTCCCGATGACGTGAGAATCCTCGACCTGATGCCGCACATGCATGTTCGCGGTAAGGACTTCACCTATACCGCTGTTTATCCCGACGGCCGATCCGAAGTTGTTTTGCGGGTTCCGAGGTATGACTTCAATTGGCAGCTTCTCTATCAATTCAGAGACCCGTTGTTCCTGCCAAAAGGAGCCCGGCTTGATTGCGTCGCGCACTTCGACAACTCAGCAAGAAATAAATACAATCCCGACCCCAGCAAGGAAGTTCGTTGGGGTGATCAGACGTGGGAAGAAATGATGATTGGCTGGTTTGACTATGTTCTCGAAAAGGAGAATCTTGCCGAACGAGCCAGCAATAGGTAATCGACGGCAGTAGCGTGGACTGTCGAGTCTGCGCCGGCTTGCAGTGTACAATTAGTCAGCCCGCAGACTCGACAGTCTACGGTACATTCATCTTTGAAAGGAAGGATAACTATGTGGATTCCGAAAGGGCTTAGAGATTTGAAGAAGGGAGTGGACTCTCCGATGCCCACGCAAGTGGTATCGAACGAGGAGTTCATTCCACGGCGGCAGACGCCTCAACAGAAGCAGGTCGAGTACCTGATTGGGCAGATGGGCGAAGAACGAGCGAAGAAGCTCGGGCTGTCGCGGCGCACGTTTATGGCCAGTTCGATGGGCCTCGCGACCTGCTTTCTTGCCTCCAACAAGGTCTACGGGAAAGTCTGGGAAGTCGAGGAAGCCGAGTCGTGGGAACCAGCAGCCTATGATGAGAAGTGGCCGAAGGATGAATACTTCATCATGGACTGCCAGGCCCACTTCACCAACGGGTTGGCGATCGGCGGTTTCCGCACAATGGACTTCGTCAAGAACATGGGCTTTGAGCTGAAAAGCGATGCGGAAGCCTACGGATTCAAGAACTTTGTCAAGGAGATGTTCTTCGACAGTGAGACATCCATGGTGGTGATCTCCGGCGTGCCAACAAAAGAATTGTTGCGCGACAAAGATGGCAAGGTGCTTGAAGGGGCCGCGCGGACGCCGGGGCCGAGCGGCAGAGTGCTTCCGAGCTGGGTGATGTACGAGGGGCGCAAGAAGATCAACGAGCTCGCCGGCTGCCAACGCGCGGTCAACCAGGGTAACCTCGCGCCGAACCACTACTGGGACAAAGCTGCTAACAAGATCGACAAGGCAGCGTGTATCGAGCAGATGGAACGCGAGATCAGCCTTTACGGTATCAGCTCGTGGAAGTGGTATTGCCACACCGATCCGGGTCAATCGGGCAACGGTTTCCAGCTCGACGACGAAAACTCTCAATGGTTCATCGAGGAATCACGAAAGCGGGGAGTCAAACTCATCAGCACCCACAAGGGTTACTCGTATCAGTCACGCACGCTTGGCCATCTTGCAAATCCGAAGGATGTCGAGCAGGCTGCGCTGCGCAACCCTGATTTCAACTTTGTGGTCTATCACTCGGCGATCAAGCATGGGACTAACGAGGCGAACTATAAAGAGAGCAACCAGTACGATCCGGCCACCGGCGATTTCCTTTGGCACAGCGTGCTGATGGACATCAAGAAGCGCAATCCAAAGATGAACAATGTCTACTGTGAGATTGGCAGCTTCTTTAACACGCTTGCAGTGACCGATCCTATTCTGTGTCAACACGGCATGGGCAAGAACATCAAGTATTACGGTTCAGACCACGTCGTGTGGGGCACCGATTGTCTATGGTGGGGATCTCCGCAGTGGGGGATCGACGCACTCAAGAAGTTCCAGATCAGCGACGAGATGTGTGAGAAGTTCGGCTATAAGAAGATCACCAAAGAAGACAAGGCAAAGATCTTCGGTCTGAACGCCGCAAAACTCTACAACGTCAATGTGAAGGCAAAACGAAAGGCAATCACCTCGGATGCGCTCGAGAAAATGAAGATTGCCTATTTGGAGAATGGCGGCCAGCGCAGCAATCTGGCTTACGGCTGGGTCCGATCCGACGATTGAGGCCCTTCTCTCCGATCTTTCAAAGATGACCGCATGTGACCCGTCGATTTGCGAAGTCGGCGGGTCGCGTGCTTCAACCCGAACGGCGGCTTTAGGCTGCTGCTCCTTCGAGATGACCGGCTTATGATAAAGACCACCTGCCATTCGAGTATCGCGCGACGCTCAGTTTTTGGTGTTGCACTTGTTTGTCTAACCGTGCTGCTGCCTGGAATGAATCCAAAAGCCGGCGCTATCGAGCAAGCACAACCGCAGGCAACTGCTGCTCCGCCTGCCCTCGCTCATTTTCACCATCTCCATCTGAACGCAACGGACCCGGCCGCCGCCATCAACTTTTATACGAGCAAGTTTGACTCCGAGAAGGGAAAGTTTGCGGGCCTGCTGGACGGTGTCTGGGCACAGAAATCCTGGATGTTGTTTGCCAAAGTAAGCTCACCGCCGCCCTCGGAGTTGACCTCCGCAATCTGGCATTTCGGGTGGGGCGCTGAAGACATGAAAGCAACCTATCAGAAGCAGCTCGACAGCGGGACAAAGTTCTTTACACCGTTGACCGACATCAGCGACATCGGGGGCCGCAATCCGGGGGCTACTGGTCAGTTCTACTACGCTTATGTCGAAGGGCCGGATCGCGCGCTGATCGAATTGAACACCGCCGGGCACCATCGTTTTGGCCACATCCATATGTTCAGCGAGGATCCACATTCCGCTGGCGATTGGTACGCAAAGCACTTCGGAATTACGCGCAGAGTCGGGGCCGCGCGGACCTATCGCGATGTTCCGATCGGACCCAGCGCGTCGTTTACGATGGACAACGTGAACGTCATAATTTACCCGGTTGCATATTCCCGAAAAGTCTATGCCGATCACTGGAAGAATCAAAAAGAGATGTCGTCCACAAAGGGCCGGGTTGTCGATCACATTGGTTTTAGCGTTGACAACCTTGCAGAGACGATAGAGAGATTGCGCAAGGATGGAGTCAAGATAACCGACGAAATCAAAAGCGTGGCCGGCGGCAAGATCAAGTATGCCTTCATAGAGGGGCCTGACAAGATCCGAATCGAACTGGTCGAAGGACACGCAAAGAAGGAATAGAAGCCGTATGGAACAACCAATCTGGAATTTCGAACAAGAGCCGTCAGACCGGCCGATGGATGAAACCAGCGTAAATCTTCGCGCTTATTTTGATCGCATGCCGGATGAAAAGTTGCGTCAGTATTCATCGGGGATGACCGATGAGCAGGTGATAGCGTGGGACGGTAATTTTAAGGACGACGGGGACTTCATGATGCTCTGTTCCGAGCGCGATGTAGACGTCGAGGAGTATCGCCAGGTTCTGGAAGAGTGTATCCGCTACCGCGATCGCGTGCGGCCTGCTTTGTTAGGGAAAGCAGGCTAACGCACGCTGACCACACATATCCAAATAATCAGTACTCGCATAATGCGCTGCTCACCGAATAAGGTTTGCTGCCTTTGATCGGCCCTTCCGCGTTATGACAGTCGTTGCATATCTCTGTCCGTGGAGCGCGCTTGTGCTTTACGCTCGATGATTTGTGCAGCTCGTGGCAGCCGATGCACGTTGGGAACTCGATGCCGTTTACCGCAACGTCGCGGACGTTCCTCAATACGTGTCTGTCGCCCGGGTTCAGCGACTGGTCATCAGCTTTTGAGAAGTCCACCGCATAGTCTTTGAACAGATTGTCACCGGCTACAAAGGTATTTGGGTAAGGAAGCCCCGTGGATTTCGATTTACCCATTCTGAGATGGCACTGGGCGCAGGTAGAAGTAATCATCTTCGCGTCGGATCGCTGCTTCTTGGAGAGGAAGACCAACGATGTATCGTTGGTGTGATTCAGGTCGACCGCTCCGTGGCAGGTATAACAATCCAACCCAAAAGCTGCGAACGCTTTGGTCGCCGTATCGACCGCAGTGGTGTGACAACCTGCACATCGATTCGCAAAGCGATCCTTGTCCCAGGCTGGATTTTGGACGTCAAGCCACTTAAGGACTTGCCGGCCGTTTCCGAGCTCGGCCTGTGTGTTGAGTATCGAGAACTTTCCGTAACCTTCTTTCTTGAGGAAACGGAGCCGATGACGGCTCCCCATGAAGTATTCGACCTGAGCCGCCACGGGCGTGAGGGTTGGCTGTCCTTTGAAGACGTCTTTCCATTCCGGCGCGTCTTCGTTCTGTCGAATAGTGAGGCCGTGAGAGTTCTTTTGCCACCCGGGGCCGATGTCGTTGCGATGACAAAAGAGACACTCGTCGCCGTGAACGAAATCGGGTATCGGCTTTCCTGCGTGGTTAGCTCCCCAAGCAGCGGGGTCGATGGTCTTTTGAGCAGGCGCTTTGCTGGTGGTTTCTTGGTCAGTTTCAGACTCCAAACAAAGCGAGGTAACGGGCTCCGACGCACGTCCGGACGCAGCGAACAAGATAGCTGCGGCAAGCGCGGCGGCAATGAGTAACGCTACTTTCACGCTTCTGAGCATCACATCTCCTTAGCCTACAGAGATTCTCACAGACCAGACAAGAACATATCCCCGAATTCCTACGGCCGGCCGTGGTTGCTTGAATCGTCCCGAGACTGATGTGCTCCGAGTCCCAAGCTGTACCAGACTGCCGCTGCGGTTCTTTGCGAGGCAGCGGTGCCTAATTCTGAAGGTCCGACAAACTTCAGTTTGTCGTGGGATGGCCTATCTCGACAAACTGAAAAGTTTGTCGGACACAAATCAAGGCACCGCCTGCGAGGCTAACACTTTGCGTAGCGAGAGATCAAAGTAAACTTCCTTCGGTGTAGCTTTCTTCCAGGAAGTTGTTCTGTCCTCAGCAACCACTCAGTGAGGCGTGGGGCCCCGCGAGCACCAGTTATCAGAGAATCGGCCGGTCAGTCTAGGCTTCCTTCCTGGACCCGATCAAATGTGCCGCCGATTCGACCGCAGTTTTTGGTGTTCGCATTTTTTGGTTGACATTTTGTAAGATTCATAATAGTGTCGCAACCCTTAGCTCGTCGGGGGCTTCCTCTTCCTCGGTTGATTGAACGGTTTATCGTACTTCGGACGAGAGTCGCGCCGCGACCCGGCTGGTCGTCGCTCGCAGCAAACCGTCGTTAAGAGCGTCGGCGGAGTGGAATGACAAAACAGGCTGCTTGGGGAGGGTTCTGGGATTCGGCATTCCCCTTGACTGTCGGCTTTCGGTCTGCGTAGGGGCCGTTCGCCAGTTGACGCCCTTTTCGCCAGTTGGCGCCTTGAAAGAAGGGGGCCTTCAACTAGTCGCCGAATCTCGCTGTTTTAAAGGCAGTTCACAGGGCCAGGGTGGAAGATGTCCTAAGTGAATTCAAAGGAGAGCTATCATGAAATGCCTGGGTGACGGTAGACGTGTCGATATTGCAAACAATGTCAAGAGATCAGTCTTTTTATCGGCCAAATACTTGAAGGCACGTAACCCAATTTCCAAAGGACTATTTCGGTTTAGCGTGCCCTCCGTCAGCATTTTTCTGAGCGTGCTGCTGGTGGCCGTTACTCTCGTGCCTTCGATGCGCCCTATACCTGCGGGTACGGGATCCGTGAAGGCGTTCGATGAGACCATCGCCACGTTCGCAGCGGATTTTACGACGCCAAAGTCATCGTGGAATCTGGGTGAGACTGCCCACGCTAAGGCAACCGGATCGCCGGACGACCGGCGAGTTGAATGGGTTGCTCCTGATGGGACGGTTGCGCAAGTAAGCGGCTTTTACTCGGCGGGCACTCTTTCGGATTCATACGCGATCCAAACAGGGAGTGATCCCCTTGCACAGGTGGGTACCTGGATCGTTCAGACGATTGATCCGAGCGGTAATGCATTTGTTGCCGCAAAGTTTGTAGTTCATAGCGCTACTCCCAATGCTGATCTTGCGATCCAGAAATTCGCCCCAACTAGCGAGATTACGGCCGGCAATAATATCACCTACAGAATTGAAGTAATCAACAATGGCCCCGACGATGCGCAAAACGTCACACTCACGGATACAACACCGGCGAACACTACTTTCGTTTCTCTAGCGCAGAATTCTGGTCCGGCCTTCACTACACCGCCCTCGGGGAACGGCCCATGCACGATATCCACTCTGCCCGTTAATGCAAGCGCTATCTTCTCATTTACTTTCACGGTAAACGCTGGCACAGCGGACGGGACAGTCATAACTAATACGGCAAATATTTCCAGCAGCACGAACGAACCGCGCCCATTAGACAACTCTGCGAGCACCTCGAATACCGTCGTCGGTGCGTCGAACGTTTGCACGCTTACCTGTCCAGGCGACACCAACGCGACCGCCAGCGGATGCACCGCGGTCGTCACCTACTCGACGCCAACTACTTCGGGCAATTGCGGAACAGTCGAGTGCAGTCC
>DASRIZ010000602.1:0-4089 GCA_035649735.1 Blastocatellia bacterium
TCACACAGCCTGATGCGGCGATCACATACCTGTCAAGCTCCGATCGGAAGGAAGCGACATCTGGAAATCGCCTCTCTGGATCCTTTTCAAGTAAACGCGCAATCATCGCCGAGATCGACGGCGGGATATCTGCGCGGTATAGATGCGCCGCCAGAGGCGTATAAGTCAGGTGTTTCTGCTTAACTGTGTCGCTGTCTTCCGAATCGATCGGTAACCGATCGGTAAGCATCTGATAAAGGACGACACCAAGCGAATAAAGGTCAGAGCGCGAGTCGAGCGGGTTATCACTTGCCTGTTCGGGGCTGATGTAGTGGATTGGACATCTGGCGGAGCGCGCCTGGTGCGCCCAGGCAATATCTGTTCGGGCTTCGAGCCCGAAGCCGGTAAGCAGAGCCATGCCCTCGGCGCCGATTAGAATGTTTTCAGGATTCACATTGAGATGGAGAACCCCGAGTCCGTGCGCATGCTCGAGGGCATCGGCAAGCTGATCGAAGATTCCCAATGCGAAATTCAGGTCGAGCCATCCGCGACGGTCGAGGAGGGTTCTTAACGTCTCAACATCCGGACGATGCTCCAGAACTGAAAAGTGTATGCCCTGGATTTGGGAGCGGCTTGATCTAATAACATTCTGGTGCGATAGCTTCGCCGCCGCCAGTGCTTCGAGGTGAAAGAGTTCTGGTTGCTTTGAAGTATCCTGGAGTACCTTAATCGTAACCAGCCGAGCCTTATCCGTACTCTCCAGATCGCGCGCCTGGTACAAAGCTACGCCATCGTGACAATTTAACAAATTGAGGGAGGCAAAACGGGACGAGAGAATCTCGGACACCGAGGCACCGTTTTTGATTTGCCTTGCGCTGGTGATGGAAACCGCGCCGACCCCGCCGGTATCAATCCCGATTGCGACCGCTTTCTTGAGTTCAAACCCGCTCATAGCATTCAGCGTCATCGGACGAGGCTATATCTTAGTTGCCGAGCGACGTTATCGCTGAAGAGTGGTTCCTGTGATCTGAACGTTTTCCGGCGGTCCACAAAGCCGAAGCCATTCGTTTCAGGAGAATGTTGCCTTCATAATCTTCGAGTACTTCAAATCATGAAGCCCCATAAGCTTCTCTGTTCCAATAGTCACAACCGTCTGAATTCTGCAAAAACAGCTCTCCCCTACAGGTCTTTGAGATACCCGCATTTGAGGATCAGTGGTGGGCGTGACTTAGGCTGGAGTAAGGATTGAGGCCCGCTGCTACGGCGAGCCCTGAAGAGATCGACGCAACGCCTTATCGACCGCCGCACAATCTGCTCCAACATCTCGGTTTTTCTTCGCGGCGTTCTTGTACGGGCTATTGTCGGAGAGTTGATAGTTCCCGTTGGCTTTGTCGACAAACCCCACATCATCCAGCGTCGCCGGGTAGTAGTTCTTCTTGGGATATTTTGAGCTCTGGGCGCCAACGAGAACGTTCTTTTTCAGGACGTACGCGGGAAAGTATGTCTCAAGCGTCAAGAATCCAGGGCTCGAGCCATCTCCAATTATTCCGTATTGGTTGTGTAGAGCAATATTGTTAGTGAACACAAATCCTTGATTCGGTGCGCCATAGGCAGTGATGGTATTTCCCGTTTGGAAGATCGTGTTGTGATCAACCTTCACATTGACGGTCTCAGTAATTTGCAAAAACCTGCCGTTGCCTCCCCACTTACTGCCTCCGATGTCATCAAAGATATTGCCGCTGATATCCACTCTCTTCAGCTGTTCACTGGGGTGAAGATTGTCAAGTCCGAGCAGATTGATCCCGCCGGCGGTGTGTCGGACGAGGTTATTTGTAAAACTGACGTCTTCGACTACCGACCATCTTGCAGAGCCATCCTGGTTGCGAACCGTAAACTGGATGCTGAATCCGCTCTGAGCGTCCACCCAGTTATTCTCAAACACATTTCCATCGACGAGGACTCTGCGCGCATTTTTTAGCTCTAACAGATTCTTGACAGACCACCGAGTCGCGGTCATTGGCGGCGCTTCGATAGGCTGAGCACTGTTTTGATCTCCTAAGTCCTGAAATGAAGTCCCGGTTGAATGATAGAAGACCCATTTCCTCGTTGCCGTCGTTGGAGCATCGCTGGTTCGATAAATGCGGGTCTCAGTTGCATGATCAACGGAACTCCAGGAAATGTTCGCCGAGGTTTGATCTCCAGTCAGAGTTACGGAGATTTCATCAGACGCGGCAGAACTAGCGACAGTCGAATATCCGGCGCGCCCGCGCACCGCGACCCTGTAGTAATACGTAGCACCACTGGCCAGGCCACCTGGTGTGGGACCTCCTTGAGCGATGACCCCCCTGGGTTTCGCAAGAATGCCTTCCATCCACGAAAGCGGTTTTGCGCAGTGATTATTAATGAACTCAATATCCGACGGAACCAGACCCGAAATCTTCGGGTCCGCGCCGCCGAACATAACGTTTTCTCCGGCGCCCTCGAGATAGTTGTTGACGATTCGAAAAGGACCTGGTCCATTCCATCCCGCGATAGCCTGAGTGTCGAAACCCAGCCCGTGACAATCCGAAATATATGAATTAACGATCTCAGTTGTTGCGCTATTGAGCGCGATGCCGCGTGAGACGTCCGCTGTTGCGTGTCCGTGAATGTAACAACGATCGAAAACCAGGTGGTGAGGCAACAACGCCGCGTCGGCTTCATTACCCTCGCCCAGTCTCACTATTCCATAGTTGAGCATCACCGTGGGGGCGATCGTGAACTCGATGCCTTCAAAGCGGTAATGATGGGCACCCGATCGGGTAAGCAAAACAGGTTGCGAATTCGAACTTTCAAGTCTAGCCATCGCCGCGGCCTGCGCGGGCATAACCCGGATGCCTTCCGGCAGCGCTTCATCAGTAGATCCCGAACGGATAGTTATCCAACGTTCATCTGCTCCAGACGTCCTTTCGGGTAAAAAGAAATTTCCCTGAAGCACGACGCCCGCCTGCAGCGTAATGACATCGCCGGGACGCGCCGCATTGAGAGCCTGCTGGAAGTCTAGGCTTGTCGCGACTCCATAAAACCCCTGGTGATCGTTTCCCGAAGCGGAACGCAGAGCCCCAGCGGGTTCTATGTACGCGAACGCCGTAGGATCAACCTGTAACTTGAAAACCAGGACGGCGAACACCGCCGCTGCCAGAATCCACGCAACCAACCCGGGACATCGTTTGCACGTTCCCTGGCCAGTAAAACTTACGCTCGAAACCCAAACACCCATCGTCCCAACTCCTTGCTCGATACTTCAGCCCCCAGGAGGGCCCGGATAGACGACGTCCTGCTTCTCAGGACGTGCCCATTAATTCGATTGAAAAAATCTATGAAACGGGAGCGTGGCTCACTCGGCGAGCATTCTTACGCTTATCGGCTTTGCGCAAGCCGAACCGTTCAAACGCGGCTGCAATTCAACGGCAGAATGTCGCGATCAACCTGAAGGATCAAACGCGCTAATTCGACTTGGCCTTGAGACACTGACAGCCCGCGAAATAATATCGTTATAGTCTCACTTTTCCAAGAGGCAATTGCGGGCCTGGAGAATAGGGGCAGTTATTGAAATTGGTGGTAAAGCTTCAACCACTCATTCTTGACGAATTCCCATTGGTACCTCTCGCACTCCTCTCGTGCACGGATCGTTATCCTGCGCCAGAGCGCTTCATCCTTTAAGAGCGTCAGGGCGGCTTCAGCCATTGCCTCGTGGTCCCCGCAGTGAATCACCAATCCAGTGCTGTTGTCGTTTACGATATATGGGATACCGCCGGCGCAGGTCGTTACCACCGGAAGCCCCGACGCAAACGCCTCTATTATGGACCCTGGCATGTTGTCGATATTCGGAGAGTTGAGGTACACATCGGCCTCGTCGTAAAGCGATTGCATCTGTTCGGGTGCTACACGACCCCTGAACTCAACATTCCGCAGGTCGAGTTCCTCTGAAAGAGCCTCCAACCTCTCACGCTGACTACCATCGCCGGCGACGATCAGTCTCGCATCGGGCAATCGTTGCTGAATGATGGTAAACGCACGCAGCGCGCATTCCACGTTATAGAGTGGCTCCAGATTCCTGTTTGACAGAAA
>DASRIZ010000603.1:0-2906 GCA_035649735.1 Blastocatellia bacterium
GATCAATCTCAGACGCTGCATCAACCTTTCAAACTGATCCGGAAGCAAAGACTGGGCGCCATCACACAACGCATTCTCCGGATCATTGTGGACTTCGATCAGCAGCGCGTCCGCCCCGGCGGCTACCGCAGCCAGGGCAACCGGCGGGACCTTGTCGCGGCGTCCGGTCGCGTGGCTTGGGTCGGCCACTACAGGGAGATGCGATAGCTTCTTGAACACTGGAATCGCCGCTATATCAAAGGTGTTCCTCAGATACGGCTCGAAGGTTCTAATACCTCGCTCGCAAATGATCACCTCATGATTGCCGCCCGACATTATGTACTCCGCGGCAAGGAGCGTCTCTTCTATCGTCGCCGCCGGCCCGCGTTTGAGAAGCACAGGTTTGTTGATTCGACCAACCTCGCGAAGCAGATTGAAGTTCTGCATGTTCCGGGCGCCAATTTGAAGTATGTCAACATAGCGAATGAACAGAGGAATCTGCGACGGCTCCATCACCTCCGAAACGACCAGAAGGTCAAAGCGGTCGGCAGCCTGCCTCATAAACTTGAGGCCCTCCTCTCCAAGCCCCTGAAACGAATAGGGCGACGTGCGCGGTTTGAACGCCCCGCCCCGCAAAACCTTTGCTCCATTTCGCGACACTATCTCGGCAATGCTCATTACCTGATCTCGGCTCTCGATCGTACATGGACCGGCCATCATCACCACTTCCCGGCCGCCGATGGTTACGTCCTTTATGGTTATCTGCGTACCCTCCGGTCTGAATCCCCGGCTTGCGAGTTTATAAGGAGCTGTTATCCGGAGCACCTCCTTGACGCCATCAAGGAGTTCGATGTCGCGCCAGTCGATCTGACGATCCCCGACCGCGCCGAGCACCGTGTGCAGCACGCCGGTCGAGCGATGTATGTCGAATCCCAACCGTACGAGCTTGTCTATTACTCCCGAGATCTGCTCTTCACTGGCAGTCTCCTCCATTACGATGACCATTCTAAATGCCTCTCCTTCTCCTGCACTTTTTGACTGACCCCGGCGTCGTTGCGTTTCTCAGCAGCTTTGCGACCAATTTAGGTTCGCATAAAGAATCTCCCAAAAGCGAATTCGTCAAACCTTCTCTTTCTTCTTCCGCTTCCCGGAGTTCCCTCCCTTCGATTCCTTCTCAACGGTCACCCGCTCAATGCGCCGCGACTCGTCGATGATCCTCTCGAACAACCGGCGTATCGCGGTCCGATCCAGCGGTCCCGGATTGATCCCGGTCACGTGGGAGATGACCTCCCGCTCGCGGTCGGGCGAATAGATCGCCAGGCCAAGCTCCCGTTTTATTCGCCCAAGCTCGATCGCGCATTGCGAGCGTGCGTTGAGCAGCTTGACCAACTGCTCATCAAGCCGATCGATTTCGTCTCGCCAGTCCTCGATATTCAAGTCAGTCCCCGACACCCATTTTCACCGCGGGCCTGTTCGGCCGTCCGATCGTTGATGCCCAGTTCACGCAAAGCCCGCCTAGCGGAGGGCACTCGCGTGAGACGCCTCACAGGCCTATGATGACCGTATTAACGCCACTAGTTTATTCGCGCGAGGCAAAACCAGCAATGATAACCGGGAAGTGGAGGCTGAATTGCGTATGTCAGGTTGCGGAACGACTCGAAATAAGCCAACGGACGAGCGCACCAACCTTTTCAACCAAAGCGGGATTGCCCGAGTTCTGTTCTATCTCGGCGACGATGCGGCTGCCTACTACCGCCGCGTCGGCGTGCTGCCAGACTTCGGCGACCTGCTCAGGAGTCGAGATTCCAAACCCAACTGCAACCGGCAAATCGGTGAATCGCTTGACCCGTTGAACCAGATCCGCGGCGGCTTCCGACAAGCTCTGCCGCACGCCTGTCACACCGGTTCGCGAGACTGCATATATGAACCCGGTGCTTGCTTTGCTCACAAGTTTGATTCGTTCGTCGGTGCTGGTAGGCGCGACCAGAAATATAAGGTCAATGCCGGCAGCTCGCATAGCGGCTCGAAATTCATCGGCCTCTTCAGGAACCAAATCAGTGCCCAACACGGCGTCGACACCGGCGCTTCGAAGCTCAGCTCCCATACCCTCGGCTCCCAGCGACAGGAGCGGATTCAGATAACTGAAGAGCACGATCGGGATTTCGCTGCGCTGCCGGACGCGCCGCACAACTTCGAGACAATCACGAATGCTTGTTTGATTGGCAAGCGCTCGTTCAGAAGCTCTTTGTATGACCGGTCCGTCGGCCATCGGATCGGAGAAAGGCACCCCTAGCTCGATGATATCGGCCCCACTGCGGTCGAGTTCGAGTATGATTTGCTCTGTCGCGCCAAGAGAAGGATCGCCCGCGGTGATGTAAGGGATGAATCCCTTACGCCCTTCGCCCCTCAGCGTCTCAAAGATTGCGGCGGTTCGCGTCATTGAGTTTGCAGTCCTGATATGAACCTAAATTGTCTGAGTTAGAATTCAATGACAGACTGCTTGAGGTTAAGTTTGAACTCAAACTGTCGCAAAAAATCCATCCCTAAGACGCCATTCACATGGCTCCCAAGTGGAATCGTATGGGCGAGCACTCGAAGCGACTCAACACTCTGGCCGAGAGTGTCGAACTCTTCGATCTCCACCTCCGGCATCCAGACCACCCCGTTGGCGGTAGTCACTGGCTTACGCATTGAAGATGCAGTCGGGTCGAGGCCAAGTGAGAGTAGAGTTCCCCAAGAAATAATCGTATAGCTCGCGCCAGTGTCAATGAGGAGGCTCACTACTCGAAATAGCTTTTGATGTCTTAGAGCCGCGCGGGTAAAGAGCAGGCCGTTGCGAACCGTGAGGTGGTATCGCTTCATATCAGGTAGGCTTCTCCGGTGTCCCGTCCGCCAGTGAATTCGACCGCGATCTTCTCGTTCCTGAG
>DASRIZ010000604.1:0-6450 GCA_035649735.1 Blastocatellia bacterium
GCTTTCCCGGATTCCCCAGCCGCCAACCGAGATCGGGATAACGGTCACCAGCAGTCCACAGGAAACGATCGCCAGGTAATGGGCAGGATCAATCCCTGCAATGCCAACCGCCCGGCCCAACGCAATAAATGCGGATACAGACAAAACATGGATCAACAGGGAGATCAGGAGGGCGCGTGAGCTTCCGCGGCTTTCAACCGTGCGTCTGAGATCCGAACCGAATTGTCGGCTCGTCGAAACCAGTTTGCCGGTGCCTTTTATGACCGGCAACCATCGCGTCAAGGCTAGGTAAGTAAAAGCACCTGATATCGCGATGGCGACCGGCACCAACAGCAGGGGATGGGCGAAAAAAAACAGCGGTATGATCACGAGAGCAATGACCACGAGGCTTGCCAGTGCAAGCAAGCCGAGAGCGCGGTCTATCAGGACAATACGGAGCACGATGCCGATCGGGGCACGCCGGCTCAGCGCATAGGTTCGCGTCAGGTCGGCGCCGATCATGGACGGTAGCACCATGCTGCAAAGCATCCCGAGACCCTGCCAGAACAGATAAAATAAAAATGTATGCGGCGGCACCGATAACGATTGCCCAACCAGGCGCCACCGCTCGGCCGCAAGGATTTGTTGGATAACCACGATCGCAAATCCGGTTGTCAGCCACACCGGATCGGCAGCCTGCAGAAGCTGACGCAACTTGGTCAAATCGAGGAGCCTCATGAGGGCGACCAGCAACACGAAAGTCAAGACAATCTGCAGGCTCGAAATAACTAGAACTTTTAGTGACAGCGAACGCATTCAGAGTACTCTGCCATCTTTCTGAGGGATAGTGCGAGGGGCCCGCGTGAAAGGCATGCATACTCCATCATTGAAGGGAATGGAACCGATGATGTGGTAGAGGCACAAAATTGACGGCTGCGGATCGTGCGATGCTAAAGCTTATATCCGCGTTGTATCCCTAATTTAGGCTTCGTGAAGCGCTCCTCACTGCTTGCCGTAAAGCGAGTGCGCGAAATTCGCCCTATCTTGTCTGGGGCGCATGGCCTCTGAGGGCGCCGCTTGCGTGCATCCAGACGGCAAATGAGTCGTAAGGTACGACGCGGGCCATGTTCAGCAGCTCCACGGCGGGAAATGCGCGCATCCCGGCGCCTTCCCGGAGCGTCAGGTGTGCGAGGGCTGATCCGGCTATTTTCACTTCGTAAAAACGACGAAAGACCGTGCCGTGCTGTCCATAGTCGAAGGTGAAATCCGTGAAAAAACGGCACTCACCAGGTATGTCGAGACCCAGCTCCTCGTTGAGCTCCCGTTTGAGCGCCGTGGCAGGATCTTCCTCCGCCTCAATCGCTCCGCCGAACAGGCCCCAGTGGCCTGGGAAAAAAATATGGGGTTTTTGGTCTCGTCGCTGCATCAAATAGCTCATCTCATCCACAACGATGATTGCCGCGGCTGCATCGGCAGGCTTCAGCCTGCCCTCTCCACCCAGAAAAAAATCCATTGCTTCCTCGTGAATAGGAGATTTTCGCGCTGGCGCCGTCATCCGCGTCCGACGTCGGCTTTGCTCAGGGATTACCCTCAAAGCGACCGCCCTGTGGCTGGGCGAGAAGACAACAGAAGACTTCATCGATGACCGAGCGGGAATCGGGGCGCCTACGCGGCGCCCCAGTATCGGCTTACGATGGGGTTGCTGCGCTTGCGCTCCCTCACTCATTGCGGTTGTGACACTCCGAAACGCTGGATTCCCCGAACGATGTCCGAAAGAAATCCAAAGCGCTTGTCGTGCCAGCCGCCACTTTGGACTGACCGACTTCTGACGAAAAAAACTCGGCCGATGGTGGGTCGCCTAGGCTGTGTTGGGACTATTTCCCAGTCGCTGTCTCGTCACTCAATGCCCACAGGCGGCGCAATGAAACCATCAACCTTTGCACTGAAAAGTTTATCTCGTCGTCTGGGCCGTAAGCGTGAGCATCCGCGCAGTTGCAGCACACAATTCCTCCGCCGTATTGGAAACCACCTCGATTCCAAGATGATTGAGAACGGTTGGGTTCTCAGCGAACGCGAGTGGGCCGCTAAGTTGTTCTGCGTCGTCTATGTATCGGTTCTGCGATCGCGACCATAGTCGCTGCGGCAGGATGATCGTATCAGGGTAGTGCGGACTGATACCGACAGGTGCCCAATTAGTTAGTAGGCATGGAACGCGGAAGGTGCCAGCGACCCATGCAGGGCCTGAGTTGGTGCCGATGAAGAATCTTCCCGCCGCAATAGCATAGAGATCCAGCCAATCGCGGCGTGGCAAATGAGCGAGATCGATCAAACGGGAAAAACTGGGTAGTCGGCTCATTGACGGGTTGCCAATCCGTACAACATAGCCACCCTCGTTGGTGATGTGCTCAATAGCGGGGATGTATTCAGCGACGGTGGCGTTCCGCCGGGACTCGCCACCCTCGCGGATGTGCATTGTAACGAACCAAGCATCGCGTGGAAGACCAAGAGCTCGACGCGCGCGTTTTTTGTCACT
Organism: Blastocatellia bacterium; assembly: GCA_035649735.1. Classification (GTDB taxonomy): domain Bacteria; phylum Acidobacteriota; class Blastocatellia; order UBA7656; family UBA7656; genus Onstottus_A. The sequence continues at coordinate 2,513 of DASRIZ010000604.1, forward strand.
CTCTGACAAGCGCAAGAGCGAATCTCTCCTTTGCGCTTGCCATTCACGCTCAATATCGCTGGCGGCATCATGTATCCAGCGCCATCGGCCACGATGACGAATGACGGTAGGCGTTACCTCGGCGAGCGTCTTCAACGGCTTCTTGCGAATATCGAAGTAAGGGCGCAAACGGTCAAGCGTGATGAATGGCTTCTTGCGAATATCGAAGTAAGGGCGCAAGCGATCGAGCGTGATCAGTGGCTTCTTGCGAATGTCAAAATAAGGGCGCCATCGGTCTAGATATGTGTCGTTGCCTACAGTCTCGGGATCATAGACGACAACGTAGTCGTGTTCTGCCAATCCGAGCAGCCGTTGTTTCGCCAAGATGTCGAGCAGGGCCATGTGACCTATTGAGTTCGTCCATAGCGGGCCAAGATAGCGCAGTTTCCAAGGGAGGCCGGCAGCTAAGATCAATTCGGCTTGCTTGTCCGCGCCAGCGGCCCATATGGCCACGGCGCGGCTCATGTCTCCTTGGGCGTGGTACGCAGCGCCGAGAACGAAATAGTACTCGAGATCGATTGGGCTCGAACGCTCAAGAATGGCGATTACATCAGCCGCCCCGCCGTCCTGAATACGGAGCCAGTCGGGGCCGTAGGGCGGTGGCGGTGGCGGTGTGAAGCCGAGGCGCTTTCTGACGCCATTGTGTATACGGCGCAATAGCTTTGCCGTTTTACCCATAAAATCCCCCACCCACGTCTAGCCCACTTGCGGCAAGGGTGATCCGCACTGAGTTTTGCTTTGTGCTTCAACCCTAGCGGACAATTTCGGAGAGCAATGTCTGTTTGCGATGACGGCTCGTCCCCAGAGACGCGCTGGAGCGCTGATCGATCTCGGTGCGCATGGATGGTCGCATGATCAAATTTGCGCTCACCAAGGCCCATTTAATCTTCTAATTTGGCGGCGAGCGTCAAACTTGAAATACTACCTTTCTTCTCAAAATCGAACCAGTCCGCAGCCCACGCGAAGATGTTTAGTAGGCTTCCAAATAACATATACACAGGGATCCATATGACAGTGAGTTCAATTGATCGTGCCACGATCGGCTGACGACGAAGTACAGTTGAAAAACGGTATCCATACTTCAGCTTTAGTGCAGAACCGACTCCACCCTGCTTCCGAAACTCCAAGATGCGAAGCTTTCCTTGTAGCGCCCTTTCAATTTCGGGCCGGTGACGCCCCTCGTCGGAGGAATGGTTTTCGAGTCCAAAATACCTCAAAATAAAAATCAACAACCGGCCATCGCGTCGCAGCACGTTACACGCGGCATCGACAACCTTGTCCAAATCGCTGGTACGACCGAACTCCAGAAGGACGAGCCTGAAACCTGTTTTCTCGACTCGTCTGTTCGTTGAATGGAGCACAAGACGACTTTCCTGTTCCGACTCTATATAACTCGCCAGAGCGAGATCCGAACCCTTACTATCCGCTATGGCTTTAATGTAAGAACGGGCAGGATCTTCGGAGACCAACACGGCCTCAGAAAGCGAATCGACAAAGGGATCGAAATCGGCCCGTATTATAGATTGAATCAAATAACGTGTTGTATAAAATCGAGGGCGTTGTGGTGGACCAATACTAAAATTACGTAGGGTCCAAATGAACTTGATAGTACGTTTATAAGATTCCAAAAACCAAATCGGCCATCGTTTGAGATAGTAGGCGCTTTTAATGCTGCGATTGTAGTCAGGTGCGTTAGCCAATTCCAATCGCTTATCCTGCACGAGCCGAATCAGGCGCCGCCCCGCTTGCGGACTTCCTCTCCACAAAAGATAAGAAAATGGCAGTGCCAACGCGTTTTTTATTGAGCTTGCCACCAGGTTCGCTTGGCACTCGGCTTGATTCCAGATCCTTTCATTTTTGATACCTGTATGCATTCGGATAGTACGATCAAACAACAATCGGTGACGTTTGCTGGTAGACTGTTCCGCCCAGGCAGCGGCGTCTTTAATCGAGCCCTTTCTAAATCCAGTGCGAAAATAATGAGAAGGGTCACTAAGCTCGACTGCAAGAAGTTCATCGGAATCCGTAATGACATAGTCCTTGCTGGTGTCTGGACATGCGGCACAGCAATAGTCATCGTCTACTGTACCGAAAAACTTCACATTTGTCCGCTGCGGCCGGACGAACACAGGATGCAAATGAAAGCATCGCCCGAGAATTCCCTCGTTGCCGACACGCCAGTACAAGTTTGCGGGAATGAGATCCGTTTTGCCTTCGTCCCACCAAGATGCATCTGCGAGTGGGTGTAAGTTATCGAGTGCAACACGCATGAGATCGCGCGAAAAAATTTCAATTCTTTGATCTTTGTAGAATTTATCCCTAAGGGCATTCGCCACAGCATATTTGAGTGTGCGAATGGCGGGAATGAAGACAACGTCATGACCGCTATCCGCTAGACGTTTTATTGTTTCGAATGAGCCATCCGCAAAAACAATATCCGGAGTAAGAAAGACAACCGCCGACCCAGCGGCGTTTGCTATACTGATGCCGCGTCGAAAACAGTTCGACATCCTATCGTGATTTCCGGTGAATGAAATGTCCACGAATTCGAATGCCACAGGCACTGTGGCACTCAGCACCTTAAATACTGGTGACGACTGGATTGTCTCCATGTCCTCACGAGTTGTAAATATGACGTACCTTGTGCCGGATTCATTCTGAAAAGAAGGAAGATTCCGAGACGCAAGCTGGGCCGGAATAACTACTTCCAAATATAATTGGACGTAAGCTTTTCCCCAAACAGGAGTCAAAAAGTGAATCATCACTGCCTTGATCTAAAGGGTCACCGTTTGCTGCAACACAGCGCCATCAGGTATTGAGCCATTTTGTGATAACCCGTGTGAACGATTTCGTCATTCATTGAAAAGACGAATACATTATGAAAGAAAGGTTCGAGACTCGATTTAAGCTGTGGCATAGATTTGCAGTTGACATGGCCTGCGCGGCTGATCGGGGATGCGTAAGCTTGAGATTCAAGTGAGGGCATTCCCAATATCGCGACCCCATGGGGCTCTAGTGAGCTGACCATGTTCGTCAAGAAGGTCGCTTCATCTTCTGGACGAATATGTTCAAGCACATCCAACGCATAAATTCCTTGATAACGACCTGGTGGTGGGCCTTTAAGCATGTCATGTACAAGACACGTCATCGGCCATTTTGGGTTCATTCGCGCTTTGACGTCGTCGACGAAAATCGGATCAAAATCAAGCGCGGTTAGATTTTGAACTTCTTGCTGAACTATTCGCGACGCAAAAGCGTCCGCGCAACCTATTTCAAGAACTTGCTTTCGACCGCTCATTAATTTTGCGACAAATTTGTAGCGGGAAAATGTAAAGGCCAGCCGTTTTGGGTCGTCATCCCAAGCCTGATTTGTCATCAAGCCAAAGGTCGTAAGACCGCCATGCTCCGCTTTTTCGAGAATGATATTGTATTGCTGTTCTTTGGTCTTGCGTTCCATGGTCATACCGTCTGCAGATCGAGAATGGCACGTAACATCTTGTCGGCGGAACCCGCAAGAGACTTCCGACTTGTCGTATAAGCAGCGCGAAGTCCCAAAGGCCCTGATGCTATCAAGTTTTATGCGTGGTGTGAGTTCTCTCGTGATAAAGCTTCAGAATTTGATTCACTGGACCCGTTTCAATAATTTTTCCGCTCTCCATTAAGGCGGCCTTATTGCAGAAAGACATAATCAATTCGTCTGCATGACTGGCAAGAACCAAAATGTTGCAGCTTCCAATAAACTGTCTCATTCGCTGTGCAGCCCGTTCAGCGAACCGAGCATCTCCAGCCCCAACGCCCTCGTCGACAAGCAGGATGTCGGGTTGCAGCGTTGTAGCCAACGAAAATCCGAGTCGCGCAATCATCCCCGACGAATAGGTGCGCACGGGAAGAGACAAATA
>DASRIZ010000605.1:0-6317 GCA_035649735.1 Blastocatellia bacterium
ATGCAAATTCAGCAACTAACCAAGCGAACTACATGGCGAGTTGGGTCGAGGACCCTGGGGCGGAGGGGGTTGAAACTGAATGGGCAGATCGGAATGGGCTTCAAGGTTGACCGAATAGGTCACCTTGCGGCCCATTTAGCCACCATAAATTTCGCATGATCGCGTCGTCGCAGAATTCAGTTCAATTCTGGCTGTTTGATGCCCCAAAACTAATCTGAAAAATCGTCTTGCTCTACGAACTCCCGGGGAATCGTTTAAACTACTTGCGTTTTAGTTTTGAATAATATTTATTTCGCCATCGAATTGTCATCAATACGCTATGTATTTGTTTTAGTTGTCCGATCTTGAACCCATCCGCTGCTAACATTGACAAAGAGGCGGTGCGCTGGAGCTTGTCTTGGCTTCCAGACGGTCGGTGCGACAGTTTCACCAAAGGGGCGATCTTACTCTTCGCGCCGCCAACTTCCGGGGTATACGGGCTCTTTAACTTCGATCGCCAAGTTTTCATCGGCGAGTCGGCGAATATCCAGGAGGCCTTGCTACGCCACGAAAGCGAACCCGATTTTCAATCTCAGCACTTGCGACCGACGGGCTTTACTTTTGAACCTTGCGCGGCCGAATTACGCAAATCCAAGGCGGATGAGCTTATTGCAAAATTCCACCCGGTGTTGCAAACCGAAGCGGCGTTGACCGAAACTTGGTCGGCGCCAAACGGCCCAAGGGTGAGCGATGCGGGGTTGGGCGGTCAGGAAGAAACCTACAGCGATCATCAGGAATTCCCCTTGCACGAGCGTGAAAAGCAATCGAAAGTTCGACGGCATTTCTACTTCAAGCGGACGCATGGCGCCGCGTTGGCGGCGATGTTTGTCACGAGCGTAATAGTCATCTTTCATCTTGACATACCCAGCGGCAAAAATATTCAAAAGCAAGCGAATGGCGCGAACCCCACCTCCGGTCAGACTGAGATCAGTTTAAGACCGCAGAATGTGTCTTCTATCGACAGGGATCGCGGCATCGCGAATCAAAGCGCTGAGCCAACACCAACAAAACCGGACGTTCATGCCTCTGCCGCGACCCTGAATAGCGCGATGCGGTTTGCCACGAAGAGCCCTCCAGTCACGGACCGGGCGGGCATTCAAGCAAATACAAGTCCGATGGCTCACTCCTCGGGAAGCGCCAACTTGAGCAAAAAATGGTCGGTGCAGGTTTCCGCGGCGCCCGCGAAAGATATTGCCGATACTTTGGTGCAGCGGTTAAACGCCAAGGGTTACGATGGCTATGTGGTCCAGGCCGATGTGAAAGGACAAACTTATTATCGCGTGCGGGTCGGAAATTTCGACTCGCGAGAAAAGGCGGAATCAGCGCGCCAGTCGTTGACGCGCCAAGAGGGCTATCGGGACGCGTATCTCACCGGCGATTCAGCCGGAGATTGAGCGATGAGAAAATTTGGCTGGGCGACAATTTCCCCACTAAAAAGAAAGAAACACATCGGATCTTCCTTCGAGGATTTCCTGAAGGAACAGGGAATTTTTGAGGAAACAACCACTCAGGCCGTGAAGCGCGTCTTAGCGTGGCAGGTTTCCGAAACGATGAAGGAAAAAGGCATCAGCAAAATCGAGATGGCGAAGCGGATGCGTACGAGCCGCAGTCAGGTTGACCGCTTTCTGGATCCCAACAACGATAAGGTGCTGCTGGAGACAGTTCAGAGAGCGGCGTCGGTTATCGGTAAGCGGGTTTCACTGAGCCTCGAGGAATAACGAGGCAAGTAAAGCCCGGGATAGCTGTATAGGGAAGGGCGACGATGGACAATGAGTTGAACGCCGAAGAAAGGCGTCATCTCCGAGCGGCAATACTGTTTTACGAAGCACACGGCAAAAAGGATCTGGCGAGGAAAATCGAAGATGCTACGCCAGACAAGCAGCGTTTTGTGATCAATTACCACCATGGATTTTTAGAGCGTGGAGACGCTTTCGTGAGGGCTTACTGGTGGATTTCCAGGATCGACAGAGTTTTCCCGGTAATTAGGTTTTGTCTTTGGGTTGGTTCCTTTTTTGCCAAAAAGGCATGAGGCGAAACTGAGCCTCGAGGAATAACGGGCAGATCGTCCAGGGATAAATCACTATCCGCTTGAGACATGGGAAGGACACTCCGAAATCCTGATACAATGGGATGGTTTTTGTGGCGCGATTTAGCGCTCCGATCGCCGAGTCGCCATGGGTGACGATGACACTAACCTTGCGCGTCACAAGCTCAGCCGCAAGGTCATTTAAGCGATCAAGTTTCCCATCTGCATAGCGATACTCAATCGCGATATTCTTCCCCTCGGCATATCCAACCTCGCGGAGACCTTGTCGGAACGCCCCGACGCGAGCCGAGATGGTGGAAGCGGAGTTGCCCGACAGAAATCCTAGCTGCGGCATGTTTCCCGGCTGCTGCGCAGCGGCAGGGACGCAAAGCCCCAAGAGCAAAGCGAAGCTGCTGACGTTCGTTGGGGGCAATGACCAGCTAATCATGCCGCGCGGCGTCATTAACTACTATCGGCAGATGGCGTCGCGCCTCGGCCGGGGCGCGGGCAAAGGACCGAACTTCGAGGACCTGCAGAGCTTCTATCGGTTGTTCCGGGCGCCCGGCGTCGGGCACTGCGGTGGCGGCAGCGGGCCGCAGCCGCAGAATCTCTTCGGCGCGCTCGTGGAATGGGTGGAGGATGGGGTGGTGCCGGACCAGATTCTGGCGCAGACCACGAGCGGGGCCGTGAAGCGCCCGCTGTGCCCGTATCCGCAAACGGCCATCTACAACGGTATCGGCAACCCGAATGACGCGGCCAGCTTCGATTGCGGCGGCGATCTGGAGGCACCCGAGGTCGTCTGCGCCGACGTGCTGACCAAATATAAGCATGAGGTGAAGGGTCCGCTGGACTTCTCCGGCTCGGGCGTGAACCGCCATATCTGCTTCGGCGGCGCCGAGCCGAAGTAGCCACTTGTCGTTGAACACCACGATTTGTCGGCCCGCTCGTTGGCACGCGAGACAAATGCCATCGCCGACAGTGATTTCCGGCCTGCGGCCACGGAGGCGACGCGGCAATCCAACACGGGCGCCCACAGCGCACGCGCGGCGCCGCGACTCGGACACAGCTCGAGGTACCTCCTGGGCGTGAGCCCAGGTCGTGTGCCAAACCCATCTTTTGCAGAACTCGACGCCGACAAAGAACACTTTGTTCTCTTGGCGCTCAACAACAAGAACCGGATCAAAATCGGCGACGGGTGAATGCATAGCTTAGCAACTAACGAAATCGAACCTGGCCGCTACGAGGACTTGTAATCCTCGTAGCGCGTCTCACTGCGAGAAAATACAATCGAATTTTTCTACTTTGCCACTACTTTGCCAGAGATAACTTTGGAATTGAATCTTGCCAAGGGAAAGACATGAAATGCCCCGGAGTAATGCTATTAGCTTGATCGGACTGAGGCTTTCAGCACCAAAATCGGTCTATCCAGCGGTGCTGTAACAGGGTGCTGCTCCTTGTGCGACGAACTGACGAATCGCGCGCAGTGAAAAAGATCGGCAGACTCTTGAGCAGAGAGCATTGGCTCGTTGGAAAAATCAGTTCGATCCCAAAGAATTTCCTCGCCGCGTAGTGGGGTAAAGGATTTTTTATTGAAAACCCTGACAAATTTATAGACACTAAAGAGAAATTTGGACACAGAAGATGTCGGGAGGACATGTGGGCAAAGTATATCAATCGGTCAGAGGAGTTGTGCAAGGGACCCTCGGGCACACGTGGTGCATCCACTTCTGAAAGGGGGGCGATATGCAGAATTTGAATGAGCATAACATTACGGACGAGGTCGTACGACGGTTTGCAAGCGCGCCGAACCCGCGTTTGCAGGAAATTATGACGAGCCTGGTCAAGCATATGCACGCGTTTGCGCGTGAGGTGCAGCTCACTGAGGACGAATGGTTCCAGGGTATCCAGTTTGTCACGAGCGTGGGTCAGAAGTGCGACGACAAGCGTCAGGAATTTATCTTGCTGTCTGATACGCTCGGCTTGTCGCAACTCGTGGTAGCACAAAATCACAAACGACCCGAGGGCGTCACGGAGCAGACGGTGTTTGGCCCATTTCATCTCAATGGGGCACCGGACCTGCCACCCGGGTCTAACATTGCTGCAGGAGTGGAGGGCGAGCCATGTTTTGTCACGGCACTGGTCAAGGCTGCCAATGGTACGCCGGTAGTTGGAGCCACAGTGGATGTCTGGCAGGCGGATGCTGACGGATTCTATGACGTGCAGCATCCCGAATGGCAGGAGATGAAGCTGCGAGCAGTCTTCAAGACGGACCACGAGGGCCGCTTTCGACTGCGCACCATCAAGCCGTGCAGTTATCCAGTACCAACGGATGGGCCAGTAGGCACCATGCTACGAGCCTTACACCAGAACCCCTACCGTCCGGCCCATCTACATGTCATGATTAACGCTGAGGGCTATGATCGTCTCATCACACATGTGTTTGTGCAAGGCGATGCCTATCTGGACGCAGACGCCGTGTTTGGCGTGCGGAGTTCCTGCATCGGCGATTACGTGCGCCATGAGCCTGGCGTTGCCCCAGACGGCACCCGTCTGACGGTGCCGTTTTACACGCTCGATTACGAGTTCCTATTGCAACCGCTGGCCTAAATGCGGCCAGGTCCCCGGCAATGACCTGCAGTCGTTTTTGGGGCAGCCGTCGAATGCCATTTACCTGTGGATGCTGGCCTGCCGAGTGTCCTGAGCATCGACGGATGCAATCGAATGACAAGAGCAGAGGACTTTGAGTCCTCATGCCGTAGCGGACTATGTCTCACTATCGGGTCGCTATTGGGCGTTTAACAGCGGTGGGCTGGCCTCCATTTTACCGATTCGAACACATAGAGACATATAGTTCTGGCAAAGTTGTGGCAAAGCCAGCGAACGGACATGGGTACGAAGTGCTGGGTTATCGGCTATCGGCTATTCCGCTGACCGTAAGCTCAAAGCGGCGAGGGCCCCGTTCGTTGGGGCGGCTCGTCATCCTTCTGTAAAAAGACTAGCCGGGCGGAGTAGTCAAGGAAAGAAAATTCGCATAATAAAGCGGCCTGTGAGCCGTTCGGTAGAGAATGAATCGGAGGACATAGTGTTGAATAACAGCATGGCCACCGTAGCAAAGAGACGCAATATTCCCGCCGCTCACCCACCAACAATCCGCCTGAATGGTCTGATGAACCGTGGACTGCGGCTCCGCGCTGCAATCTGCTCCTCCGCGCTCGACCCTCGTGAAAAATTTGCCTAGTAACGTCCTGACGATTCCGACTACCACAATGGGACCGAGCCATTCAATAGCAAGCCGCAAGTAGTCGCTGGAGCTGAAGTAGAGAAACAGGTTAGCGCCGAGGGCGGTCGAATAGCCGTAAAGATAGACGATGGTCCATGTGATCGCCGTGCGCCTAACCCTAGAATACTCAATACACTGCCGTCGTTGCGGCAGTGTATTGAGTTCCCCGTTGCCAGTTCCCCAAATACAGAACTGCTCGGAATATCGCCCGCCCAGTGAGAACTTGTCAAGGCATCTCGATCCCGTCAAACCGCCAATCTCGTTGCGTATGAGAATATCAGCCCGCCGTGTAACCACGTAACGTCATTATGTTTAAACTGAACGGTGCGTCAGTATGCTCCTACGCAAAGTTCCCTGATCGACCGCGCTCTAATCGAATCGCTTTAAGACAAAAAGGACCCGCACAATATCGGCTTGACCAATACAGATCAAGTTCATTTATCCTGCGATCTTTTTTAGGTGTCGTTCCCAGCAATTCTTGATCCTAGACCAAACAAGCCGGGCGTTTATTTATCCATCGAACACTGCTCCAACTGCGGCGGCAGCTTGAAGATCATCGCCGCCATTGAAGATCCGCCGGTGATTGTCAAAATCAGCCACTTGGACCTGCCGACCCGCGCCCCGCCGCGTGCGCCGGCGCGTCGAGTCGATCTATTCCAAACGATCTGAGGAGCCGAAAAAACCGCTTGCCAACGCAAGCCGACGGAGCTACTCTCTCTAACTTCGAGCGAGCAGCTCCATAACGAACCTGTCCGCACGCACCCGACCGCTCTCCGGCCGAACCGACCGGTACAATAGTGGGTTTTTCGTCAAGCAGAAATGGGATTGACAACTCTGCCGGTCCTGCGCTATCGCGGGCCAGAAAAAAGGTGGTTTAAATTTCCTATACATCAACGCTGGACAACGTCACTCGCCGCACCCATAATCGCAGCGGGTTGAGGATTGAAAGGCGGTGGCCTTATGAGTCTGATC
>DASRIZ010000606.1:0-8134 GCA_035649735.1 Blastocatellia bacterium
CGCGAAGGAGCTGCGTGATGCGGGGTTTCGGGTGCGGATTGTGCGCGCATATGGTGGCCAACGAATGCTCGATGGCTGCGTTGGTTTTGTTGCTCGAAAACCACGACCGAAAAGCAGCAGTTGACCCGGCCCGCCCTCCGCCAGGAGGGCAATGTTTATAGAACCCGAAGGCGACCGGACCCGCCCTCCGCCAGGAGGGCAATGTCTGGTTGAAAGCAAGGGCGCCGATATGAACACGGAGGGCCGGGTTCCTATCTCGCGTTCTGTAAACATGGCCCTCCTGGCGGAGGGCGGGCCCGGTCGTCTCGGGTTCTATAAACATTGCCCTCCTGGCGGAGGGCGGGCCCGGTCGTCTCGGGTTCTATAAACATGGCCCTCCTGACGGAGGGCGGGCCCGGTCGTCTCGGGTTCTATAAACATGGCCCTCCTGACGGAGGGCAAGAATTCCAGCTGATTCAATGGACGCGGGAACGGTTTCTTATTCCACTCCGGAACTGAGCTTTCTGAAAACGCTCGTATCGCTGTTCCAAAAACTCTACAGCACGGCGGTAGTCAACTCGTCGGCAATATGATCCTTGAGCCGTGGAGCGCCCGAAGCGCATGTACCAGGGTCGGTCCACCCTGTTCCTGCCTGAGATTTTCACGAACTTCCAGGGTGAAGTCTGGCCGGATGCCAATGAAGTACCGGTCGAAGGCCGCAGTGATGCAACGTAAACAGGGATAGCCCGTTTCGTATCTGTGAAGAATTGTGGCCTGCTTGCTTGACAATAACGTACACGCTTGAGTACAGTTGCACGCGTAATTCCTTTATAAACAAGATTTAGTAAGCAATCCTACTTGTACCAAAGCTGTTGCTGATTAGTTCTCGACGATTTCGCGCCTCAGGACAATAACGGATCAGAGAGTTGCTCAGACAGGGATCGTATCGGCTTAGTTTCGAGCCTGCTGGGACAGTAGCGCCCCAGTCTGCTTAATTCCCGTATTAAGGGTTCGAACTCCTTCCCAGAAGCCGTTGATACTTCGACGACAACCTGTGACAAATAACCGAAAGGAACCTCACTTTGAAAAAATATGCTTACGCCCTTGCCCCGATCGTGGCGTGTCTTGCCGTCCTGGCAGGCACCAGATTAGCCCCAACATCAGTCTTCTCAAAAACAGGTCTTCAGACACAAGACATCGTCAGCCTATCTCTCGATGTGGCGCGCCGAGGCCACACCGCGACCCCGCTCGCTGACGGAAGAGTAATCGTAATCGGCGGTCAAAATCAGGCGGGTCCAGTCTCTGAAGCAGAAGTTATTGACGCATCGAAAGAAACTGTTTCAGGCGTCGGGACGTTGCGCGTCGCGCGCTTTAATCACACGGCTACACTGCTGTCGAATGGCAGAATCTTCATTATCGGCGGATCGGACTCAAAAGGCCCGCTCAGATCAACCGAGATATTCGACCCGCAAACGAACCAGTTTATTAGCGGCCCGAAACTGCAGCTCGCTCGCGCCGGGCATAGCGCGACCCAGCTAAAGGATGGCAGGTTACTGATCGCGGGAGGCCGGACCGATGGGAGCGCAGAGTTTTTCGATGAAAATACCGGGCGCTTTACCCTGCTCAAATCAAATATGAACGGACCGCGCAGTTCGCATGGGGCGGTCCTATTGAAAAACGGGAACGTCTTAATTGCCGGCGGCATCGGGCCTGATGGGCAGGCTCTCGACACGGCGGAGTTATTTAGGCCGCACGCCGAGTTCTTCTACCCAATAAGCACGTGGATGTATTCGGCGCGGGTGCGTCCGGATATGCGTGTGTTGCCGGACGGGAAGGTTCAGATCATCGGCGGCGACGGAAAAGGCACGATGGAGATGTATGATCACATCGGACAATATTTTCGCGGCTCAGCCGAACTCGCCTCAGCTGCCGACTCGTTGCCGGTTTCCAGCTTGTTGCGGGCCCAGACCCGCGCTGCTTTCATGGATCGCGCCAGGGGCGATGATAAACAGAAAACGGAACAGTCTACAGAGACTGCTGGCATCCAGAAAGCCCAGGTCGCTTCGGACAACTCTTTATTTAGGTCAGACTACGCCTCGGCGGAGATCCCCCAGCTTAACCTCGCGGTGATAGCGGGAGGAGTGGATGAGAAGGATCAGGTCGTGCGATCCGTGACGCTTTTGAAAAGCGTTCCCGCGTTCGTTACCACAGATAAAGTTGACTACCCGCCCGACGGCACGCCGGTCATTAGCGGCGGCGGATGGCAAAGCAACGAGAAAATAGTAATCAACAGGCTGGAGGTGAAGACCGGTCAGCTTACCAGCCTTCGAACCGTTGCTGACAGAGATGGGAAACTCGCCTATAACGACCTAACACCGGCCGACCATCAGGTCAGCGGATACCTGCTGACCGCGGTAGGCGAGTCTTCAGGTTATGTGGCGCAGACCATCTATCGGAGCGGGCCTGCGCTAGACCTGAAAAAGGCGGGCAAGCCGCCGCAGCGGGTCAAGTTCAACATCCCTCTTAATGGCAAGAGCGAGGGAATTGTCCAGACCTATAGCGGGCCTTACAAGTACAAGATTAGTTATCCGAAGGCCGGCGCAACAGGCGGGAACCTCCGGCCCACGGCCAGGATTGACTTCGGCTCTCTGGACACGAGTTGGAGTGGCGTGGGTGTTAGCTTCCCGGCGCCTTTGCCCCCCCTCGGCTGGACCACCTCCGGCAACCTGCATCTGGATGGGTATGTCGAAGTCACTGCGGACATTGACTTCGGCCTTCCCCCTAACCCTGTTTGTTGTGCCTGCGAAGTGGCTTGCGAAATAATTGACTGCGGTTGTGGCGACGTGTGTGATGGCGCACCATGCAGCGGCCGCTTACCGGATTTGAAGGCGACCTTGAAGTTCGTGGCGAACTTCAATGCCTCAATCACCAACAACTTCCACCTGGAGGGAACCGTCCTCCACAGGACGAACATACCGGTGTATCCAATGTTTGTCCTTGATATTCCGCCGTCGCCTGAGACAGGCGACCCATTCGGGTTCCAGGCAACGATCGGACTATTGGGGGGAATTAAGCTGAGCTTTGAGCAGGCGATGGAGTTCGAGACCTGCCTGAGCTTCGGTGGAAACACGACGACAACCATCTCGGCGGGCTTAACCAGCGGCCTAAGTTCGAGTTTCAGTATTACCAATCAACATGCCTCATCGGCCTTCGAGATGAAACAGCTCGGTAACACCTGCCTTCAGCTGTCACTCGGGCCGGGGTTTGCCGGTAAGATTTATAACGAGGACTGCAGTTCACTCCTCGAGTTAGATGCCCGGCCGGTGGCGGGCTTCATCGAAGGCTGCCTCAGCTCGAACACCGTAGACCCCAATTGTCAGCTTTTTAACATCGCGATAAACGGAGGCTTGAAAGCCGACTTCAGGATACCGATCGGCTGCGGCGCGATTTCGGTGCCTTTAGTCAGCCTCGAGCATGAGTACTTCAGGAGTAATATCGCCAGTTTCGACGTAGGGGTATTCAGGGACCTCTTGCCGCCCGTCATCACCGCTCCGAGTGACTTCAACCAATCGGCCGACCCGGGGCTGTGTACGGCTGTAGTTAATTACAACGCCTCGGCCGCTGACTATTGCGCGGGGGTAAAATCGTTCACGTGCAATCCTCCTACCGGATCAGTATTCCCGAAGGGGATTACCACTGTGACCTGCACGGCCGTTGATAATGCGGGCATACAATATGCCTGTAGCAACCCCGCCTTCAATGGCAACACAAGCACGCACACATTCAGGGTCACGATAGCTGATACCGAGTTGCCTCAATTCACCAGCCAGTGTCCGGGAGACATTGCGAAGAATACCGATCCCGGGACGTGCGCCGCCGTGACGTCCTTTACGTCTCCGACAGCGAGGGACAACTGTCCCGGCGTCACCGTCACGTGCGCACCGGCATCGGGCTTCGCCTTCCCGAAGGGCCAGACCACAGTGACCTGCACCGCAGCAGATACGTCAGGCAACACAGTCACGTGTAGCTTCAAGGTGACGGTGACTGACAACGAGGCTCCGGTCATCGCTCGCGAGTCAACCAGCCCGTCAGTGCTTTGGGCCCCTAACCACAAGATGGTCGAGATAATGGTGAATTATGACTCGACCGACAATTGCGAGGTCAATTGCAGCCTCACGGTCGTCAGCAACGAGCCGGACAATGGTCTTGGCGACGGTGATATGCCTAATGACATCGAAATCCTGGATGCTCACCGCGTAAAACTTCGGTCAGAGAGGTCGGGGCTGGGCCGTGGTCGCGTCTATACCATTACGATCACTTGCACAGACAACACCGGCAACCGCGTAACTAAGACGGTGACGGTGACGGTGCCCAAGAGCCAGAGCTGAAGAGCTTCTGCATCAAGGTTCTTTTTGAAGTCAGGACATCAACGTCCCTGAATTCAAATAGAATAGTCTGCAGGGAAGGAGCGGATGCTATCGCTCCTTCCCTTTTTCTCGTTTTAGAAGGAAGAGGCAGCTCTCCGGGGATCGGCGCCTTCATGCCTAACTGCTAACTCGTCAACACGCTGCCATTGTGCAGGCTTCAGACTTGCCAGACACAAGCGACGTTGATAAGTTTGCTGCTCGCCTCAAACCTTCAGTGGATTCATCACTATCCAGTTCCTGTCAGGAGGAAATGCGATGCCTAACACGCGCCTGGTAATCCGAGCTCTCGGTTTTCTTTCCATCCTTTTGTTGGCCTTCACATTGTCGCCGGTCGGGTTTACGCAGGACGGTGAATCCGCTCCGACTTCGCCCTTTGCCGGATTAAGGTTTCGTGAAATCGGTCCCGCAACGCCTTCAGGCCGCATTGACGATTTCGCGGTCCTGGAAAGCAACCCGGCCGTTTTCTACGTCGCCACTGCTACCGGCGGGTTGTGGAAGACCGTCAATCAAGGGACTACCTTCACAACCGTGTTTGACAATGAGCCGACTTCATCAATCGGCGACGTCGCTATCGCGCCTACCGACGCAAACCTCGTTTGGGTAGGCTCAGGAGAAAACAACAATCGCCAAAGTTCATCGTGGGGCGACGGTGTTTATAAGTCGGTCGATGGTGGCAAGAGTTGGAAAAACATGGGGCTCCGCGAGTCCAAACACATCGCCCGCATCATCGTCGATCCTGTCGATAATGATGTCGTTTATGTAGCCGCTCTTGGCAGTCTCTGGGGAGCGGGCGGCGAACGCGGGATATTCAAAACGACGGATGGCGGATTGACGTGGGCGAATGTCTTAAAGACAGATGCGGAGACCGGCGCGACCGAAATGGTGATGGACCCACAGAATAACAAAGTCATCTACTCAGCGACCTATCAGCGACGCCGCGCGACCTGGGGGTTTAACGGAGGCGGCATCGGGAGCGCGATTTACAAAACCGCGGACGCCGGGCGGACATGGATTAAACTCACAAATGGAATTCCTGAAGGCGCCAAGGGACGCATCGGGCTCGATGTCTATCGCCGCAATCCAAACATCGTTTATGCCCGAATCGAACACGCGAAAGAGAGCGGCTTGTATCGTTCGGAAGATGCCGGAGCTACCTGGGCGAAGGTGGGCACCACCAATCCGCGCCCGATGTATTTCAGCCAGATTCGCATTGACCCGAATAACGACCAGCGCATTTATGTGCTCGGCGTCCAACTGCACGTCTCTGATGATGGGGGCAAGACCTTTCGCAATGACGGCGCACAGAAGATCCACGTTGACTTTCATGCGATGTGGATAAACCCCGCGAACTCGAATCACACGATGATCGGCGGCGACGGCGGCGTGGGCATCTCTTACGATAAGAGCAAAACGTATGTCTGGCTCAAGAACATGAATCTCGGTCAGTTCTATCACGTCTCTTACGATATGAAGACGCCGTTTACCGTATGCGGCGGGTTGCAAGACAACAATACGTGGTGCGGTCCAAGCAGTGTGCGTTCGGCCGGCGGCATCGGCAATGATGAATGGTTTGTTGTGCAGGGCGGCGACGGGTTTCAAGCGCAAATCGATCCGACGGACCCTCGCATCATCTATGCTGAATCACAGGACGGACGCATGAGCCGGATTGATCGCCTCACCAATGAGCGCAAGCCAATTAGACCCGAGCCGCTCGAAGGCGAAAAACCTTATCGTTGGAATTGGGATACGCCGATGGTGATTTCGTCGCATAACCCCGCGACGGTTTTTGTTGCTGCGAATCGCCTGTTCAAAACAACCGATCGAGGGCATTCGTGGAAAGCGATCAGCGGCGACTTAACGACTAATACCGATCGCGAGACGCTCGACCTAATGGGTGCAAAAGGCAAAGACATCACGATAGCCAAACACGACGGCGTTGGCTCTTACAGCAACCTCGTGACTTTTAATGAGTCGCCGAAGAAGGCCGGTTTGTATTACACCGGGTCGGATGACGGGGTGATCAGTGTGTCGCGTGATGACGGAGCGAATTGGTCTAACGTTACATCGAAGGTTCCGGGGTTAGGAAAGAATGCGTACGTCTCACGCGTCGCGCCTTCGCGGTTCGATGAAGCGACTGTTTATGCCACCTTCGATGGTCATCGCCAGAATGACTTCAGCACCTACGTTTATTCGAGCACAGACTACGGGCAGAACTGGAAATCGATTGCCGGTGATCTGCCGAAGGGGCAAGTCGCGCGCACCATCACCGAGGATTTGAAAAACCCTGACGTGCTTTATCTCGGGACCGAGAGCGGTTTGTTTGTGACTTTTGATAAAGGCAGACAATGGATGCGGGTAAAAGCGAATCTGCCGACCGTGCCGATTTACGAAATCACGCTTCATCCGCGTGACAACGCGATGCTCCTGGCGACCCACGGGCGTAGCATATGGATTCTGGATGATATGACGCCGCTTCAACAGTTTGCCAAAGCGCGTTCGATGGACGCTCATATGTTTGATATTCGCCCGGCGACGCAGATGAATCCGGCAGGAGACCGCTCGCGCGACTTTGAAGGCGACATGCAGTTCCTGGGGAAAATCCCGGATGTCGGCGCGGCGTTCACTTACTACCTAAAAACACCTGCTAAGAAATTGACGCTAACAGTCAAAGACAGCTCCGGGAATATTGTTCGTGAGCTTGCGGGCGACGACGTCAAGGACAAAGCCGTTGCGGGTATCAATACGGTCATCTGGAATCTGCGCGTTAAACCTTTGCCGCGTCCGCGAGGGCCTCAAGGTGGTGGCGGCGGCGGCGGCGGGGGAGGTGGCTTTGGTGGCGGCGGGCTTGATGGTCCGTTCGTTTTACCCGGCACATATCAAGTGACTCTGAGAGCTGACGACAAAGACGTCGCTACTAACTCATTCAGCGTGCAGGGAGACCCGGAAATTCAAATCTCCGATGAGGACCGCAAGATCTGGTTCGAGACGGCGAATCAACTGCACGGGTTGCAGAAGACCATGAACGAAGCGGCTGAACGCGTGAACGAAGTGAGTGAAAAGATCAAAGCCATGCAACAGGCATTGAAAGATAATCCGAGTGCGCCGGCCGCATTGAAAACCAAAGTTGAGGATTTCGCGAAGAAGTTTGAGCCGGTAGGAAGGCGCTTTGGCATCGGCGCCGGAAATCCCTTTGAGACAGGGGATTTTAATCGCGCCAATGAGAATTTGCGTTTCCGTTTTGGTGGTTTGAAAGGCGGTGTTATGGGTTCGACCTCGAGGCCTACGGAAACGCAGCTGAGACAGACGACTGAGATTCGTCCGGTACTCGATAAGGCGGTGCAAGAGGCGAATGCGTTGATTAACGGATTGCCGGCTTTGTTAAAGGAGCTGGCGGACGCCGGTATTTATCCCGCGGCGGTGAAACCTATTGGGCAGTAGATGAACTAGTATGAGGTTTCAGTGTGTTGTTGAGGCGATACCATCGGCTTTAGCCGTGTGGAGCTTCAATTTCAACCTATGACCACACCGGGTGCGCGAGATACCATCGGCTTCAGCGCGTGGTGTTTCAGTTTCAGCCTACGTGTCACATTATTGGTCTGCTCGGTTACCCCTTTTCCTCAAAGCATACGCATTGGTGATTGGAAATAATGAAGCTGAACCTGAGCGGCTCTTAATGAAGAAATGCTTTTCACCTTCAAGGATTCTGTTCTGCCTCTTTTTCTTGTTTG
>DASRIZ010000607.1:0-42092 GCA_035649735.1 Blastocatellia bacterium
CCGTTCAAAATGTCGCGAGGCTGTTGATCCGGCAGGAGGATTGCGTCGAATTTTTCTCGAAGCCTGCCCGCTTTGATGTCGGCGTTGTGCAGCGTTTTGTAGGGAAACTCATACTGCTCGAGCACCCACCGGGTCCAGCCCTCATCCATATTCGATGTCCACGGTTGATAGAGCCCAAGCCGCGGCGCCCGCACTCTCAATGTCGAGACCGCCATCACCTTGTCAGTCGTGGCCGTCGCCCGTCCCGATTTTCCGTTCGCAGAAGCGGCCGTTTGAATTACCAGACCGAGGTCACGTGACAGCGATTGAAGCATCTCGCGGGACGCTCCTGTCCCCGCAACTCTGGGCCTTTCATTAGCCGAGAGAAGTACAATCTCCGTTTGGACTCCGCCCTTCAACAATCGATTAACCGCAGTCGACGAGTCCGGCCCGGCGTAGTCGAAACTGAATCTCGCGCCCTCACCTCGTACCTCGCCGGTTGGCTTTGGAGACGCATCCAGCCTGGTCAGCTTTGCGGTAACTGGCAGAGGCTTTTTCAAAAAGGCGGTCTCGACCCCCATCTGCATTCCGAGCGACCAGGCCGTCACGTCATAAGGCGGCTCAGGCGCCGACGTCGGCGAACGACGGACTTCGGGATAGGTTTGCTTCTCGAGTAAATCTTTCGCATAGCGCGCGAAGACCTGATTCATTGGAATCACAAACGTGCCGGCAGAATACTTCTTTCCATCTGCTTCGAAGTCGGCCTCTGCTCTCGACACCTCAACGCCGGCCATCTGCAAACGCTCGACAAGATGATAGGCTTCGCGTGGAACGTGTTGCTTCTCAACAGAAATGATGATGGCCGACAGATCGCCCTTCGTCCCAGCTTCGACCGTAGCGCGGTTAACTTCGTAGATCTGACGCAGCAGCTGCTCGCGATGATCGGCCGCGGTATCGAGCAATGCCATAGTCGCAATCAACTCGTAGTCTACGATGTCCCGCAAGGTCCATTTCCCGCCGAGCCAGGGTCGTGGGTACTCGGTTCGCGGAGTAACATCTCGCGGCGGCGGTAAAGGTTCATTGGGGTTCTCCATTTGGCGGCGTTGCTGACCTTGAAAGTCGTCGGTCGCCGCTGCTGTCTGCTGCTGACCCGACTGAGCTTTGCGCTGTTCGATCGGGCTTGCAATTCGCGCGCTTGCGACCTCGGTCAACAATCCCACCTGATTGTGCCACCAGCCGCTCCAGGCCATCGCGCCCTGCCAAAAGTTTGTGTACGTCGAGTTGTAGATGATTCCCTCTTTGCCCGCCGCTTCAAGCGCCGCGGCCTGGGACTGGCCCAACATTCCGTTCCAACGATAGATCAGCGGATGGACGTTCTGATTGATTGGATCCGTTGCCGGCATCACGAATATTCGAGCGCCCTGGCTTCCCATCTGATGCTCGTCCAGCCAGACCGACGGAAACCAATCGTGCCACAGCAACCGGGCCGTCAACTGGCTCTCTTTCTGCGTGAACATGTACATATCGCGATTGTTGTCGTGGCCGATGTACGGATGATACAGCCACGGCAATGGACTCGCCTCGTACTCAGTTCCGACATTTTTGTTGTACCAGTCGGTGACCATGATCTGGCCGTCCGGGTTCAAGCTTGGGACCAGAAGAAAGATCACGTTGTCCAGAATCTTTTTGACCTCCGGCGAGTTTTCGGTAGCCAGCCGGTGAACCAGTTCGAGAACCATCTGCGACGCGCCTATTTCAGTGGCGTGGACATTACAGGTGACCAGGACGACTGCTTTCCCGGAACGAAATATCTCATCGCGTTCCGTCTCGGTCGGGGCGCCTCCCTGAAAGTAAAGCTTGCGTTCAAGCTGTTTGAAACGATCCAGATTCTTGAGCGTGTCCGGCGAGCTGATCTCGAGGACTATGAACGGGTTGTTATTCGTAGACTTGCCGAGCTCGCGAAGCCTCACTCGATCGCCCCCATTTGCGATCAGACGCATGTATTCGACGATCTTATCCCAGCGCGCAAGCTTCTTGTCTTCGCCGACTCGAAAGCCCAAAAACTGTTGCGGAGTAGCGAGGTCGGCAACGGCCGAGGCTTGAAAAGGAAAACAGGTCAACGCCGACACAACAAGGGACAATGCAATGATCTGGATACCAAAGCGTCGATGCATAACGGTGTTCTCCCCGGTTTGAAGTTATAGCCGCGTCTGACGGTGAGCCGTTCTGACGGCGGCTTACTATATCGAATAAACAAACCGGTGAGAAGGGGGTTGGCAGTCGCTCGGCGGTGGATCCGAGGCTCGAGTATAGGACCTATAGGACGGATAGGATCTATATTCCCTTCCTTGAAGATTGACCGCGCAAAAACCCGGTAGTAGATTAACTCCACCTCAGTGGAATTCAGGCGGAACTGCCGCTACCTCCGGAGAATAGTAAATGGACTCATCAAATCATCGAAGGATCGCATCATTGGCAATCACCGTCGTGTTGGCCCTGACTTCCGTGTCGCTGCCCGCGACTGCGCAAACCGCGAGCCCCTTGTTTACGGTCGACGATATGCTCGACGTGGCGAACGTCAACGTAGCCGACCTGAGCGATGACGGTCGGTGGCTTGCCGTGACTTCGGGGTCGCTGCGGGACCGCATCGGGATCGACAATCGTCGCTTCGGCGATCCTACATACATTGCTCCTTCCCTGGTCGATGTGTGGATCATCGACACTCAAACATCAAAGTCTCAAAAACTTTTTCAAAACAAGCGGCAAGTGAGAGGGCTCAAATGGTCTCCCGGCGGAGACCGCCTCGCCCTGTTCATTCTAAAAGGGGATTCTTTCGAGCCGGCCATTTGGGAGCGTGCTACCGGCAAGTTCGTCAATCTGAATCTACCCGCGGGCAAGCAATCCGCCGACAATGCGGAGATCCAATGGAAGTCTGACGGGACGCAGCTATTGCTTGGGCTTCGAACAGAAACGTGGCGAAAGCAGGCCGCCGAGAGATTTAAGTACGAAACCGCCGGCCAAGTCGTGGTGCATTCAAGCAAAGAGCCGTTTCTCGCGTGGGATGAATTGAGACGACTGGCGGCCGTCCGCTCGCTGGGATCATATGACGTGAAGAGCGGCCGGATTACTGAGCTGCTACCTGAGACCAAGCTTGGCTCGTATGATCTGGCGGAGGACGACTCTTTTATTACTTACTCGGAAGACATAACAAAGAAGACCGATTACGACGTGATTGGCGGCACAGAGAATCAAATTCATCTGAGGCCGATGGCCGGCGGCGAACGACGCACGATCATCAAATCGACAAAGGGCATCAACGTACTCTGGTCGCGAGACAGTCGAACGTACGCCTACGCGAAAGACGGTAACATCTTTGTCGCATCGGTCTTGGACAAAGAACCGCGTCAGCTGACGGGCAAAAAACCGGAGGCTGATAAGGACAAGCCGGAAGCAGCTGCAGATAAACCAAAGGACGACGCAGCCAAAGACTCGGACAAAGAAAAGAAAGACAAGGAGAGGTTTACTGTTGTTCGCTTGAGTCCCAAAGGAAATTGGCTGATAGCTTCCAACAAAGAGGGGATGTGGCTGATGGATGCAGCTTCGGGCGCAAAGGAGATCATTGTAAAAACATCCGAAGAAGACAAGGAATCTCCTCGCTATCAGGTCATAGATTGGAGTCCGAATGCGGACAACATCTATTTGAGTTACGCCTCCCGAACCAAATGGGAACGTGGACTCGTTCGCTATGACGTAAAAGCCAGGAGGCTCGAGACTGTTATCAAGGACTCGCGTCTCTACTCCGGATTCCGGCTCTCGAAAGACGGCCGCACTTTCGTGTTTAGTTCCGCGGAAGGCAATCGTCCGGCGGATATCTATGCGGCGGATGTTGAGTTCAAAAACGTTCGTCGCTTAACCGACGCGAATCCTCAATTGAAAGCCAGGAGGTTGAGCAGGACAGAACTGGTGTCGTATCTGGACGTGGACGGCAACAAAATGTACGGCGTGCTTTATTATCCGACGGACTACGAGCCAGGCAAGAAGTACCCGACGGTGTTCAACATCTACGAACAGTTTTTCGATGACGGGTTCAATAGCACGGTCAACATTCTTACAGCGAACGGCTACGCGGTGATGCAGCCTTCGGTGAATCTGGAGATCGGATTTCCGGGAGAGGCGTGGATGAAAGGCGTCACCTCGGCCGCCAACAAGCTGATTGAGATGGGAATTGCCGACCCTGAAAGATTAGGTGTGCAAGGCACGAGTTACGGCGGCTACGCCACCAATCTGTTGATAACCCAGACCAATCGTTTCAAAGCAGCGATTAACATTTCGGGCAAAGTAAACATGGTGAGCTTCTATACCGACAGCCCTCGGCTCGGGGTTCGCAACATCCATGCACCCGAGAAGAGCCAGGACCGCATAGGAGCTACGTTGTGGCAGCAACCTCAGAAATACATTCAACATTCGGCGATCATGTTTGCCGATCGCATAAAGACGCCGTTGTTGTTGATGTCCGGGGAGCAGGACCACAACGTTCCGGCTCGTCAGTTGATGGAGATGTATTACGCGCTGCGGAGGCTAAACAAGGAAGTCGAATGGGTAAGCTATACGAACGGCGGCCACGGCATGCCTACGACGACCATCGATGAAGTAAAGGACTATCACAAACGGATCATCGGTTGGTACGACTCGCATCTAAAGGGTGACTTAAAGAAAAGGGCTGAGGACCAAAAAGCCGACTCGCCAGAACGGTGAGCTAGCTTTGTAGCCCCAACTGAAGGCGGGTCTCTGGAGTTTGTACATTTCGCTTAGCCAATTTCAACAGCAAAGGATAACCGCGTAGCGGTGGTGGGAGTCCCGCCCTCAGGCGGGACTACGAAACGATCTTATGCCAAGGCTCTATCGTCCTTTGAAGTCAGGCTTACGTTTTTCGATGAAAGCGCGAACGCCTTCCTCTTTGTCTTCGCTTGAAAAGCACAAGGCGAACAGATCGATTTCTGAATCCAGCCCTTCGCGAAGATTCATGCGGGCCGCGTTCTTCACCGATGCCTTGGCCATCGCCAGGGCGACCGGGCTCAGTTCAGCTATCCGGTTCGCAAGTTCCATTGTCTTAGGTTCAAGCTCTTCAGGCTCGAAAACGTGATTGACCAGGCCGAGTTGTTTGGCCTCATCAGCAGAGATCATATCCCCGGTCAAGATCAGCTCCATCGCCTTCCCTTCCCCGATCAAACGCGTCAACCGTTGTGTGCCTCCGCCGCCGGGGATGATTCCGAGTTTGATCTCCGGTTGCCCGAGCCTCGCTTTTGTCGAAGCGACTCGAATATCGCACGACATTGCAAGCTCGCAGCCGCCACCCAGCGCAAATCCGTTGATCATCGCGATAACCGGTTTCGGAAAATCCTCAACCGAGTCAAAGGCTCTGCCGCCTTTCATCACTTCTCTTTGTTTGATCGCGGTCATACCCGCAAACTCGTTTATGTCCGCGCCCGCAATAAACGATTTCTCGCCGGCGCCGGTGAGGATCACCACCCGAACCTCGTCATCGGTCTTCAGTTGCTCAAACGCGCTAAGGATCTCCTTGCGAGTCGCAATGTTCAGCGCGTTGAGTTTGTCGGGGCGATTGATTGTTACGATCGCGATCCGACCGCGTTTCTCGACTAATACATTTTCGAATGGCATGTCATAGCTCCGTTGTTAGTTTTGAAAGAAACGAATAAATTCGTTACTACGTGGCCAGGCGGCGAATCAACGCGGGCAACAAGCAATTCGCAAGAAACGAATAGATTCGTTACTACGTGGTTGGGCGGGCGGCTGTCACCGCGATCTTCCATTCCCGCTGCCGTTCCTCGAATGCTCGACTGAAGCTTACTCGCGTATCGTCACCGGCAACTGACCGAAGCTCGTAACGTGAGTCGTCGACCTTATGCTCCTCGCGCCCAATCACATAGTAAATGATATCCCCTTCGTACCAATCATCCTTGTAGTACTCGGTCTTGTCGTACCGCATGCCTACTCGCTCCATGACCCGGTGCGAGGCGGTGTTGTTCGGCTCGGCGAGCCCATAGATCCGATCGAGCTTCAGTTGCTCAAACCCGTATATCAGGCACGCTCGTGCAGCCTCCGAAGCCAGTCCCTTGCGCCAAAACGTCTTCTCGAGCCCATACGTGACCTCGACTTCCGGAGTGACGTGTATAAACTGCAACCCGCAGTGACCGATCAACGCGTTGCTCTCTTTGAGGACCAAAGCCCACCAGCCAAACCCGTAGTCCTCCCACCCTTGCAGAAAATAGTTGAGCCACCCGGCGCTCTCATCTCTCGTGAGTGGATGCCCCGATAGGTATCGCATAACATCGGCATCAGCGTAGATACGCGAGAGATCATCCAGATCTTCCGGGCTGAACATGCGAAGATGAAGTCTGTCAGTCTCGATCTCTGGCATCTTGTTGCCCGCGTCGATTCGCCGCCCGGCCACGTAGTAACGAATTCATTCGTTTCTTAGCTAGTAGTCGATTATTCGCCCTTGAATTTGGGTTTACGCTTCTCGCGAAACGCGCGGATACCTTCGCGGTGGTCCTTGCTTTTGACCAGGATGCTTTGCGCGAGAGCCTCGAGCGTGCGGCCGGTAGCAAAATCGCTGGTCACCGAGTGCCAGAGAATTCGCTTTGCGAGTCCGAGCGCTTCGGGAGCGCGAGTAAGAAGATGCTCCGCAAGAGCTTTTGTGTGGCTCATCAACTCGTCGTGCGGCACGACGCGATTCACAAGCCCAATGCGCTCAGCCTCCACAGCATCGATCATTTCGCCGGTAAAAATCAGTTCCTTTGCTTTGCCGTATCCGATGAGTTTGACCAGCCTTGAACAGCCGCCGGCGCCTGGAATCAGACCGATGTTGTTTTCGCGAAAACCGAACTTCGACTGATCAGAGGCTATGCGAATGTCACACGACAACGTGATCTGCAAACCCGCGCCGGTGCACGGTCCATTGATGGCCGCGAGTACAGGTTTCTCTATCAACTCCAGTTCGTCAAAGAATTGAGTTAACCGGTGGTTTTCGGCTCGGAACTTTGTCGTAGGCCAATCACGCTCAAAGTACTCGATATCGCCTCCGGCCGAAAAAGCGCGGCCGGCGCCGGTAATGATCACCACGCCGAGGTCTTCGTTTGTTTGGAGCTCGACGAACAAGCGCGAGAAGTCATCTCGCATCTCTTCGTTGATGGCGTTCAGGCGATCCGGGCGATTGAGCGTGATTGTAGCGATGCGGTCGGTAATATCAAACTGGAGCGCATTGTAAGGCATAAGAGTTCGCGCAAAGACGCAAAGAACCGCCAAGACGCAAAAGACTACTTTGTTGCGACCACGACCGATTTTGTTTCGGTGTAGTAATCGAGCGCTTCGGTACCGTGTTCTTTGCCGAGTCCGCTCTGCTTGAAGCCGCCAAACGGAAGCTCGTCATAGATGACCTGAGGTGAGTTGATCCAGGTGTAACCGGCTTCGATACGCTCCGCGGCCCGAGTCGCGCGGTTCAGATCATTCGTCCAGATCGATGAACCCAGACCAAAGATCGAATCGTTTGCCTTCGCAATCGCTTCATCGAGACTGGTCACCCGAAAAATCGGCAACGCAGGGCCGAACACTTCTTCGGTTGCGACTCGTGCGTCTTCTGGCACATCGGCGAGAAGGGTCGGCGCATAGAAGTAACCTCGATCGTAGTCACCGCCTCGCAGACGATCGCCCCCCGCGAGCACTCGCGCGCCTCGGTCAATCGCATCCTGAACCTGGGCCTCCACTTCATCGCGCTGGTTTGCCGAATGAAGCGGGCCAATCATCGTACCCTCGGTTATTCCGTTTCCGACGCGCAGCTTCTTTGCCCGGCCGACAAGTTTTTCGGTGAAGTCGTCGGCGATCGAGTCAAATAGATATAGCCGCTTGATCGCCAAACACGCCTGACCGCAGTTGAAGAACCGTCCTGTTGCCGCGGCTTTCACCGCTTCATCTATATCGGCGTCGTCGCAAACAATCATCGGATCGGAACCACCAAGTTCAAGCGTTACCCGTTTTATCCCCTGAGCGGCGGAAGCCATCACGCGGCGTCCGACTTCAGTTGAGCCGGTAAAGCCGATCTTTCGAACCTTTGGATTGGTCACTATCTCTTCGCCGACAACCGAACCCTGCCCGGTGACGACGTTGAGCGCGCCTTTTGGCAAACCGGCTTCGTGAAACAGACCCACGACTCGCAGGTCGGTCAGCGGTGTCGTCTCGGCGGGCTTGATCACCATCGTGTTTCCCGCAAGCAGCGCGGGACCGATCTTGTTGCCCATGAGCGAGACCGGGAAATTCCACGGGACGATAGCGCCGACGACACCCAGCGGGCGTTTGATGATCAAGCCGTACTTGTTTTCATCGATCTGAGGGATGTAGCCGCCACGGATGTTCTTGCCGAGCCCGGCGTAATACTCAATGGTGTGCGCGTAACGGCGGATCTCGAGCATCGCTTCACGTAGCGGTTTGCCCTGTTCCTTTGTAAGCAACGTCGCCAGCTCTTTTTCGTGAAGATGAACAAGCGCGACAACGCGGCGCAACACATCCGCACGAGCGGCCTGAGTCCATTCGCTCCAGATGCCGAACGCCTGCTGGGCGGCATCGATCGCCTCGCGCGCGTCATCGGCCGTTCCGCGCGGAGCGGTATCGACCGGTTCGCCGGTGGCCGGGTTGAGAACTTCGATTGAGTTTCCGCTGCGGGAGCCAACCCACTCACCGCCTATTAACATTTGTGCCATTGAATCTCCGTGTGATCATTCCGCAACAGGGATTCGCTCGAATAATGCGGCTACTCGACAGGAAAAGCCGGGAAGGAGCGGCGATTCGAGCGTATCGGTTTCGGCAAGATTGCCGGCCAGTTTCAGAGCTCCCTCATCTGTTCGATAGACATCGACGGTTCGGGTTTGCCAGCTAACGATCCAGTACTCGTTTACACCGCGACGCGAATAGAGCCCGAGTTTCGCCACACGATCTCGTCTCTCATTTGCACGGCCAGGTGACAAAACTTCGATGACCAGCTCCGGCGCGTCGTGCAACTCCCCATCGGGTTTTAGACACAACGCCAGCCGCTCATTGCTGATCCAGACAATATCTGGCGCAACATCGTCGTCTTCAGCGAAGATCAATCCGGGAGCCATCACGACCCTTCCAGTGTTAGCCGCTATGTCCCAATTTGAGAGGACGACTAGGAGTTTGGTGCAAACATCCTGGTGGTAGAAGCTAGGCTGCGTGGACATAAAGAGTTCTCCATCAATGATCTCGTATCGCGTCCCGTCATCGGGTAACGACTCGAGATCCGCAGAGGTCCAACGTGTTGTTGTACTCATTTTGTCTACCTCGCTTTCCCCAGGTGAAGCTCGGCTTATTGAATCTACTTTTGCGCGCTAACGCGTAATAACAACACCTTTCGGTTCAAGATAATAATCAAGCGCCTCGGGCCCATGCTCTCGACCAAAGCCGCTCGCCTTTACTCCGCCAAACGGCAGCTCATCGTATCCGTAATGCAGCGAATTCACCCACACGTTACCGGCTTGCAGCTTGTCGATTGCAGTTTCAATGTTGTCCAGGTTCTTGGTCCAAATAGACGAACCCAATCCGTAGATCGATCCGTTGGCCTTCTCAATCGCTTCGTCCAGACTGCTCACGCGGAAGATCGGCAACACGGGACCAAACGTTTCTTCCTTCACCGCTCGAGCATCATCCGGAACATCAACCAGAATCGTCGGCAGATAGTAGTGTCCTTTCTCGTACTGGGCCCCTTCGGGACGAGCGCCCCCAAGCACAACTTTTGCGCCGCGATCGACCGCATCCTTGACCTGAGACTCGATTTCGTCTCGCTGCGCGGCGGTGTGTAGCGGACCCATTCGAATCTTTGGCTTCTCTGCCCTGGTCATGCCGTCCCCAACCTCGTACCGCGATACCTTGCTCACCAGCCCCTGAACAAACTCATCGAATACACTGTCGAATAAAAACAGTCTCTTTACAGCGAGACAGGCCTGGCCCGCATTCCAGAATCGCCCGACCATCGCTCCGGTGATCGCCTTCTGAATATCGGCATCGTCGCACACGATCATCGGATCGGATCCGCCAAGCTCCAGCGTCACCCGTTTGAAGTCGCCGCAGGCCACCGAGGCGACGTGTTTGCCGGTCGCCGACTCTCCGGTAAACGCGATCCGTCGAACCTTCGGGTTAATCAACAACTCTTCTCCGACTACGCTTCCGGGTCCGGTGATCACGTTCAAGACGCCTTTCGGAATTCCGGCTTGATTCATCAACTCGATGATCCGGATCGTCGCCAGCGGTGTCGTCGAAGCCGGTTTAACGACCACCGTGTTGCCCGCCGCTAAAGCGGGGCCAACCTTAGTTCCCATCAACGTTAGCGGGAAGTTCCACGGCACGATCGCTCCACACACTCCGAGCGGTTTGTGCACGACCATCCCATAAGCGTTTTTCGCGGGCAGGGGAACCTGCGCACCGCGCACCTTCGAAGACAGTCCGGCATAGAAATGGAGGCCGTGATCAAAGTGTTCGAGCTCGCCGCTCGCTTCCTGGAACGGCTTTCCCTGTTCTCGACACAGCAGTTCAGCCAGGCTCTTTCGCTCGGCAACCACGAGGTCCGCGGCCTTGAAGAGGATTTTGCCGCGTTCCTCTGCTGACGTATGTGACCACTCGTCGAACGCCGCTTCGGCGGCGTCTATAGCGCGGCGCGCATCATCGGCGTTACCCTTTGGCACCGAATCAACTACATCGCCGTTTGCCGGATTCCGCACTTCATAAGTCGCCCCGCTCAGGGCATCTACAGATTCTCCTGCTATGTACATCTTTGCCATATGAGTCCTCCAATCTTAGTCCGTAGTCCGTAGTCCGTAGTTCGTAGTTCGTAATTTGTAGTTCGTCGTTCGTAGTTCGCAGTCGTTGTGTACGACGTAATGGTAGTTTCGGATTTTGAGCTACGGACTACGGACTACGGACCACGGACTACTGACTATTTCCCCTTAAACTGCGCCTGCCTTTTCTTCGCATAAGCCTCGAGCCCTTCGTGGGCGTCCTCGCTTTCGAAGAGCTGTTGCAACAACTCGCGCTCCAGCGCGAGGGCTTCCGCCTGCGGCACTTCGAGTCCGGTTTGCACCGACCGCTTTATCAGCCCGACCGCCTTGCTTGCTTTCGCAGGCGGCACGAACTGCTGGGCGTATTCCAACACCTTCTCAAAGAAGTTCTCTTCCTCGAACACGTGGTTCACAAGCCCGATCTCATGAGCCTCCTCGACCGAGATGGTACGCCCGGTTGCCAGCAACTCCAGTCCCCGAGCCTTGCCGACAATTCTGGGAAGCCGCTGCGTTCCTCCCATTCCAGGCAGAAGTCCCAGATTTATTTCGGGAAGCCCGAGCATTCCGGGTCCTCGCTTGGCAATTCGGACGTCGCAAGCCAGCGCGATCTCGAGCCCTCCACCGACGGCGTGCCCGTTGATCGCAGCTATGACCAGCTTCGCGGTGTTCTCCATCCGCATCAGGGTCTCGTTGCCGTGCAGACTGAAGAAGTATCGAAACTGGGACGTGGCCGAGAGCAGCATTTTGATGTTCGCGCCGGCGCAAAAGAATTTGTCACCCGCTCCGCGAATGACGATCACATGCACGTCCTCATCGAGCCTGGCCTCGAGAATGGCGTCATCCAGATCGCGCATCATCTCATAGGTGTAGGTGTTCGCGGGCGGATCGTGCAGCTCGATGATCGCGATACCGGATTGAGTGCTGTAGTTGACCAGCTTGTTCTCCATCGCTTCTCTAGTCATGAATATTCTCCGTCAACAAAATGCAAAATGGCGGTGCGTATCGTAGACTGTCCAGTCTGCGCGCTGATTCCAGGCGATACGATCTCATGCGCGGACTGGACAGTCTACGCTACGAGGACGTGTTTCGTTCAGTCACCAAATTGAAACGGCTCGATCAAGATGGGATTCGCGGCCCGCATCCAGTGTTTTGGCTCCAAGCGCCTTTTCCCCGACAAACCCGCTCAAGAAGAGCCGGGTTATATTCCTGGACAACTCCGCCACGTCCAGATCCTTGCGAGGGTCGTACCAGTTATAAATCCAATTCATCATTCCAAATAAGGAAAAGGTCGCGACGCGGATATCGACTCCATCCACTCGATTCTCGCGAGCGATTTCGTCAAGCAGATTCATTACCAGGTCAACATATTGACGTTTCTTGGTGTTGACCTTTCGAAACATGTCCCGGCTTATCGAATTGGCTTCGTGTGACAACACCTTCATTTCGTTCATGTTGTTTACGAAGTAATTCAAGTGGTTCTCGATAAGGAGTTTCAACCGTCTGATCGGATCGTCGACCCCTTCGAGCAAGCGTCGACAATCATCGATTACCGTGCTGAAGCAATAGTCCTGAATAAGAAAGAGCAGCTCTTCTTTGCTTTTGAAGTAGTAGTATAGACCCGAGAGGCTCATCTTTGTAGCACGCGATATGTCACGCATGCTGGTGGAGTGATACCCGTTCTCGGCAAACACCGCGGCAGAGGTCTTAAGCACGTGAACTAGTTTTTGATCGTATCGTGACTGTGGCTCAGCGTGCATCTTTATGACTCGACTGGAACACTTCGAACAAGTGTTCGATTCTAGAACTCGCGCTTAGCGGTCGTCAAGGACTTGGCCATTCGCCGGGTGCGCGTCAACGTTTTCGCGCTCCCAAATCCCACCAACGCACAGACTGTGCAAAAATTCCCAACACCTAGGCTAAAACTAAAGACCCCCAGCTGAAGTTGGGGGTGTTACTAGAGTTTTGACACAGTGCTAGAATACCCGCGCAAATTCCAGCATGACCAAACACTCCGACCGCCATCCTCATAGCGCGCTCCAGGACTCACAGGAGCTCGGCAAGCTCGGGTACGCCCAAGAGCTCTTCCGAACGATGGGCGGGTTCTCGAACTTCGCGATCTCGTTTTCAATCATCTCGATTCTGACGGGCGCCGTCACTCTCTACGGGTACGGCCTAACGATGGGCGGGCCTGCGGAAATGGCCTTTGGCTGGCCGCTGGTGACACTATTCACGCTCGCGGTAGCCTTGAGCATGGCAGAGCTGGCATCGGCGCTGCCGACCGCCGGAGCTATGTATCACTGGTCCACAAGTCTCGGAGGAAAGGGATGGGGATGGTTCACAGCCTGGTTCAACATAGTCGGCAACATCACAGTGCTTGCGGGAATCGATTATGGCTGCGCCCTATTTCTTACGCCGCTGATAGGACTGCAGGCAACAACGCGAAACCTGCTGCTGGTTTATGCGGGAATACTTATCTCCCACGCGCTCATAAACCATTTCGGGATCAGGTTGGTCGCGCTGCTTAACGACTTGAGTGTTACCGTCCACATCATCGGGGTTATAGCGATCGTTGCTGCGTTGCTGCTATTTGCGCCCAAACAACCTGTAAGCTTTTTCTTCACCGCAGTGACAAACAACTCACAGGGCTCGCCTTATTGGTGGGCATTCATCGTCGGCTTGCTGCAAGCCCAGTGGACCTTCACCGGGTACGATGCCTCCGCGAGCGTTTCTGAGGAGACGGTCGATCCGCGCCGCCGGGTTCCGTGGGGCATGGTGATGGCTGTAGTGGTTTCGAGCGTCGCCGGCTATCTCCTGCTCTTTGCGCTGACCCTGGCTATCAGGGACATTCCCTCGGTGCTTTCGTCAAAGGATGCGGGCGGCAACGATATTCCGGCAGTGATCACCATACTCGACACAGCACTTGGATCCAGAGCCGGAGGATTGTTTTCTGCGTTGGTGGCGATGGCAATGTGGTTTTGCGGGTTGTCGGCAGTGACGTGGTGTTCGCGAGTCGTCTATGCGTTTGCTCGCGACGACGGCATGCCGCTTTCCAGAATATGGAAGCGAGTCAGTCAGAAGAATCAAACGCCGGCGCCGGCAATCTGGCTATGCGTTTCGGTGGCGTTCGCAGCCGCCGTTTACAGCGCAGCGTACTCCGTCGTGACCTCGATCAGCGTGATAGCTCTCTATTTTTCATACACGATTCCGGTCTTTCTTGCGTTGCGTGCGCGCCGCGCCAATCGCGCTGGTCTGCGAGGCCCGTGGCATTTAGGTCGATACAGCTCGATAGTCAACTCTGTGGCTATCCTTTGGGTGGCATTTATCAGTGTTATTCTGGGTCTTCCCGAGGGAGGACGTGCGGGAAAGACAATCGCCGGCGTCACTGTGTTGTTGGTGTTCTGGTATGTGCTCAAGGAACGGCACAGATTTGCCGGACCGGCCTGGTCGGCTGCTCTCGAGTCAAAGATGAAACCCGAGAACTGATTCACCGAAGTTGGTAGAATGCTCGCGAGCTCGTCGTTTCGTAGTCCCGCCTTCAGGCGGAGTCTTCTGTCACTGTATCGTAGTCTCCACCTCAGAAGATTCCGCCTGAGGGCGCGACTACGAAACGACGACGGTTGGCGAACTGGGGTGAGCCGTGACTATGTCGTCGTCGATTAACCTCAACGAGCTGATAAAAACCTTCGCGACGGCCAACGATTTTAAGGAAGGCGATTTATCGGTTGGCGGCACGCGGGACGACCTCGTTCGAACGGAAGCTCGAAATCTACTGGAATCCCTTCGCCTTAAAGAGATCTCAAGCGCCGTATTCGTCGAGGATCAAGTCACCGAGGTCCTTCATCGATCTCTCGATTCGCGTCTCGCTAACCAGCTCGCTTATCTCACCGTAGGCCAGCTAAAAGAAATCCTGCTCAGCACCGGCGGGGCGGGGTGGGCGCGCCGCCATAGCGACGGACTCGCCAGCGAAGCGATCGCGGCGGTCGCAAAGGTGATGACGAATGACGAGCTGGGAACGGTCTCGCGAGCCCTGTTCAATCCGCTTCCCGGCGACGGAATCGCAGTCGGTGGGCAAAAGCATTTCGGATCTCGGATTCAACCGAACAGTCCGGGTGATGATCCGGATGAAATCCTGTTTTCGATTCTGGAAGGGCTTACCTACGGCTGCGGCGATGTGATCATTGGGTTGAACCCCGCGACGGATGATCTCGACACGATAATCCGTCTTGAGGAACTCCTTTGCGGCGTAGTCGAGCGCTTAGAATTGCCAACGCGCTATTCGGTGCTTTCCGACATAGTGAAACAAACTACTGCTCGTTCCAAGACCCGCATCGACGTTGGATTTCAGAGCCTGGCAGGCACAGCCAAAGCGATTCGGGGAATGGTGGGGCTTGATGTAGACGGACTCTTAGACCTGGCCCGTGGATTTGATGGTCTCTATTTTGAAACCGGTCAGGGTTCGGCGGTTACAAACCAGGCAGCCGAAGGCATCGACATGGTCACGCTCGAGGCTCGCGCATACGGAGTAGCAAGGTATCTCCAGCGGCGAACTGGAGTGTGGACGATAGTGAACGATGTCGCAGGGTTCATCGGCCCTGAGGTATTCAGAACCGGAGATCAGCTCCTGCGCGCCTGTCTGGAAGACACGATGATGGCAAAGCTCCACGGTCTCACGATGGGGCTCGACGTTTGCGCGACGTTTCACATGGGGATTGCCCCGCAAGAATTGCGGCAACTCACCGAGCAGATTGTTGAATCCGCGTGTCCCGCATACTTGATGGCTGTAGCCGGAAACGCTGATCCAATGCTTGGCTATTTGACGACTTCTTTTGAAGAGCATCCTCGGATCCGGCGTCGCACCAACCGCCGAATAACATCGGCAATGTCCAGAAGACTTGTTTCGCTCGGAGTGATGAGCGGTTCGGGCGAGTCGGCCGGGTCCGGCGCGGAATCGATCTACGCGGAATATCGCCGGGCCGACGGCGACACGCGGACGCTTGATGCTCTGCGAGCGGAAGGTGCAAAAAAGATTTCTGATATCGCGGATAGGGGATTTGATCTTGGCGGCGAGCGCGGAGTGCCGCTCCCGCAAGCTCAGGGTCGAATCGATGCCATCTATGCACACGCCCGTCGAGCACTCTACGCGAAGCTCGACAGCTCGGTTGTCAGAGATGTCTCTCCTCACCACCTTTGGGTTCAAACAAACGCTGCAGACCGTGATGACTACCTGGCACATCCACCGACCGGCGAAGAGATTTGCGCACCGGACACGGCTCGGATAACACGGCTTTATCCTGTCGGCCGCCCGCGTTTACAGATGGTGATATCGGATGGGCTCAACGCGAATGCCGTGAACAAAAACCTGCGCAGCGTTCTTCCACCTCTGAGACACCATCTTATCCAAGCCGGCCACGCGCTGGGTGATGTCGAGATCGTTATCGAAAACGGGCGAGTGCGCGCGGCCTATCACGTTGGCTTGCTGCTGGATGTAGATGTCATCGTTCACTTCATCGGAGAGCGACCGGGCACGGGAATCGACACCCTTTCGGCTTATCTGACTTATGGCAGAGACGCGTCTGGCCGATCGAGGTGGAATCCAACCTTTGACCATTCGTGGACGACAGCGGTTTGTGGCATTCACGATAGAGGCAAACGGCCTGAGGCGGCGGTAAAAGAGATAGCGAGATTAGTGAATCGTATGTTCGAGCAGCGCTGTTCTGGGGTTGAGTTGAGATCTGATGGACTATGACTCTCGCTATGTTTGGTGCAAGATCCAGCAACGCAATTGAGGATAACCGCTACGCGGTTACACCCATCCGGGTGCTAGTTCCAGATAGGTGAGGACATGACTTGTTTATCTACTTATGTCGAGCGACGATCTGGATGGCTATGTCTGTTGTTACTCGCTTTCCAGGGCTGTCATGTTCAACCTGAAGTTCGCGTGGAGGCTACGGACCCACCAACGTTCACCTTCTCTCGAAGTACAGTCACTGACGGACTGCTCGTCTACCACCTTCGGGGCGACCGTGCAAATCAGGGCGGTATACTCCTGGATACCCTTTTGGCGGATAAGGAAAATACTTGTTGGATGATAGAAGGGGAACACGACAATAAAATCCCGATCAGATATGGCATAGTTCCAATGGGAATGAAAGTGTCGATAGAAGCGAAACCGTTGGTCGAGGGAGAGTATTACATGGTCTATGTTACATCTTTGGTGGGTGCAAAGTTTGTGATTAAGGATGGTCGCGCAGAAGAAAGCAAGTGACCCAGCAACGCAAAACTCCTACACTCCCACTCACGCTTGTGCTATCTTGTTCACGATTACTAGTCCAACCTGGGGGACGATAGGAGAAGCATAAAAATGAATGCTACGATCTACCCCACAATCCTTACCGGGCTGGGCGTTATCATCACGTTGATTGTGACCATGCACAATCTAGCGAAGACTAACCAGCAAGAAACCAATCGACGCATTGATGACCTGAAGAACGATCTCAAAGAGTTACTCGATGCCAGGTTCAAGGTGATTGACTCACAGTTTGAGGTCGTCAACGTCCAGTTTCAAAAGCTTGAAGGAAACGTTGCGGACATTCGCCACGAAGTCCAGGAGATCAAACGCGTGATCTTCAAACCCGCCGCTTAGCGATCTCCCGCTGTTGACCCCAAGAGCTCTTTGCTCTTTGCTCTTTGCTCTTTGCCCCGACTTCACCGCGCCGCTTGCGCCGCAGCCACGCGCTTCAACACCTTCGTCGCGGTTATGTGCTTCATCAGTTCTTTTTTATCCATGAAATAGGTCGGCGCCGCTTTGCTCTTGCTAAAGAGTTTGTCAGCCTGGTCGTCCCAGTGACCGCTTTCCTTATGATCGCTCTCGCCAAGCGGGATAATCGCAAAAGACTTTGGCGGGTTGGTCAGCACGACTATCTGGGTCGAAGTCTGCCCGCCGCCGCCAACCATTTCCTTCCCAACTGGGCTAAAACTGATCGCCCGCGGCGTCGCCATTGCCACGGCGTTCGGGCCTCCGTTCAGCGAGCCTCCCCCGACCGGAAACGTTCTGTCCCCGCCCTGCCGCCCGACGCGAAAGTATTTGCCGTAGGGCGCGTGTACCGACCCGAAGCTTGTCTTCAGCCATTCGGCCGCCTTAACAACCGCAGCAATGAGTTGCTCGTCGGTGATGTCCGCGGGAACTTCCACTTGTCTGCCAGCCTCCGCGCCGAGTCCTTTTTTGAATGCGTAATAGGCAAGCGCGCCTTCGGATTCGGCGTCGCTTCTCCGATTCCACTTCTGAATCGACTCGTAGACCTCGATCGCATCGGGTGACAAGGTCCCGCTCGGCGTTTTGAAAGTTTTCGCCCACGCAGTCTTTAATCGAGCCTGCCAAAGCTCCGCGTGATAGACCTGCGGGCTGAAGGCAATGTCGATCGCCTGATCAACAGTGACATTCTTTGCGGCGTCGAGCAGATCCGTCATCATCTCGGCTCGCTGATGGCGTGGCGCGGTTCGGCTGGCATTGTAGATATACGGGTTGTACTTCTCGGGCTCGAGCGGACTGTCCTTCATCATCGCGAAGGGCGTCACGTTGCAGTTGTGCATGTAGCCGCTTGGCGGATTGGTGAGCTGAACCAGATCGCTCAACGGGTGAATGCCCTTCCACTCAGTAGCGGATGTGTTCCCGGGAATCGGCTTGCTTGGTGCAACTCCCGTTGCGCGAATCGGAACCCGGCCATTGCGAACGTAATAAATATCTCCCTGAACAGTGCCCACCATAATGTTCTGAGACATCAATTGAAGATGGCCAAGCGCTTTCTTCATTTCGTCGAGGTTCCGCGCGGTCATCATCTGATGAATTTGATCGGTCAGCCCGACCTCATTCGCGTAAGGAATGGCCATCGCATAGGCCTTGCCTTCCTTGTGCGCGACGACGGGTCCGTGATGAGTGAATTCAACATCGACTTCTCGCCAGTCAATTGAATCGCCCTTTTTCACCCCGATCTTTTCTTTGCGGATCTGCATATCCCGCCATTGGCCGTCATAGCGATACTGGCGAGGATTCGCCGGGTTGAGCTCTTCTTCATAGATATCCGATGTGTCGGGTCCGCCGGTGGTCATCGCGACTGAGCAGTAGCGGCTGTGGCCGAGGCTTGGAAAAGGAACACCGAGAATAGAAACGCCGGAAACGTTGTAGTCTCCCGCGTAAATTCTCACCTGGTAGAACCGGAATTCGCCGTACCAGCTTAGATGCGGATCGATCACTGCGATCGGTGCGTTGAGAGCCGTTCGGTTGGCGGCAATGAGCATTTCGTTTGAACCGCGATAAGCCGCCGGATCAGGCTGAATACCACCACGCTGCAGATCGCCGCCCGCTTCGCCAAGAGGCCAGCCCCAAATTATGTAGCGCCCGAGCGCAATCACATCCCACGGGTGAATCTCCTGGGCCCATTTTGGCACCTGTTCGGGATGCTCGCGCATGAACGCCTTTACGCCTTCGATGTAGGCCTCGATGCTCGAACGCATTTTGGGGCTTACCTCGTTGTACTTCTCACGACTGACGGCGGAATGCCGCCACATTCGCTGGATCAAGTCGGTGCGATAGGAATCGGGCCCGGCGATTTCGGCCATCGTGCCGTTGGCTCGCCGATAATTCTTTAACAACTCTTCAAGCCGGTCCTCCGCCTGGGCATAGCCAACTGCGTATGAGGCCGCTTCCAGCGTTTGGGCAAACACGTGCGGGATTCCGTATTCGTCGCGGTAGATAGTTGCCTCGTCGGCGGCGCCGGCGCTCGACTGCACGCCGATGGGAACCAGCAGCGATAAAGCGATAACAACTAGAAGCGCTCTTTTCATCGTGTTGCTCCTTAATTGGACTTGATCCGGCTTTTTCTTATTTGATTGCTGATAAGCATTGCGATGTTAAGTCAACTCTGTGACGGTTGTCCACGAGGTAGTAGGAGTCTTCTTTGCGTCTTCGCGGTCCTTTGCGTCTTTGCGCGGAACGTAACCTTCGAATCGCTTGTTTAGCGCAAAGACGCAAAGGACCGCGAAGACGCAAAGAAAACCGTAAGGCCACCTCGTTTGCAAAACATCCTGCTTTATTAGAAAATACGCGCGCCTTCATCTCATTCTCCATCCGCGAAAGGAATAGTATGGCCCCAAGTGATAAGCTGCTCGTCACCCTTGAGGACGGCGTCAAACGCATCACCATCAATCGGCCGGAACGGCGCAATTCAGTCGATACCCAGACTGTTACGCTGCTCCACGAAGCGATCGCGCAGTCTGCGGACGACGAAAGCAAAGTCGTGATCATCACCGGCGCCGGCGATTCCTTCTGCGCCGGCGCGGATTTGCAAGCGACTTCCGAACACGACATCAAGAACATTGACGTGACCGCATCTCTTCGCGAACACACGAATCCGACCATCCTTGCGATGCGCGCCCTTCCGAAACCCATCATCGCCCGAGTTCACGGCCACGCTGTAGGCGTTGGCTGCAACTATGCGCTTGCTTGCGACCTGCTGATAGCGTCCGAGCAGGCAAAGTTTGGCCAGGTGTTCGTCAAGATCGGCCTGATGCCGGATGGCGGTTCTACGTTTTTTCTGCCTCGCGCGGTCGGCTATGCGAAGGCCTTCGAACTGATGGCTACGGGTGAGATCATCAGCGCCCAGGATGCTTTTGCCCTGGGGTTGGTCAATCGAGTCGTGGCGTTTGACGAGCTTGACACAACCGTTAATGCGATGGCGGCCCGTTTGTCGGCGGCGGCCCCAATCGCGTTGAGAAAGATCAAGGAAGGTTTGAACCACGGGCTCACTGCCGACCTCGCCTCTGCGCTGGACTTTGAAGCCGTCAATCAAGGTGTGTGCTTTCAATCAGAAGATTTTCGCGAAGGCGTGCAGGCGTTCCTTGAAAAACGGCTCGCACAGTTTCAGGGGCGATGAGTTCAAGGCTCATCCTGATTGCTGTTGCGGTTCAGCGGTGAAGTTTCTCCTCGAAAGGGAATGTAAAGATGAGTCGAAGCAAGACAACATACGCGCTGTGGATTCTGTTCGGGATCAACATGATGAATTTTTTCGACCGGCAGATCCTGGCGGCGGTCACCGAGCCGATTCGCATGGAATGGCATCTGAATGATTCGGCGCTCGGGTGGCTCAACACCGCTTTTGTGCTGCTGTACGCCGCGGTGGGTGTTCCGCTTGGCCGGCTCTCGGATCGCTGGTTACGGACGAGGATCCTCGCCATCGGCGTTAGCGTATGGAGCTTGTTCACCGCGGCCTCGGGACTGGCATGGAACTACTGGTCGCTGTTCGC
Organism: Blastocatellia bacterium; assembly: GCA_035649735.1. Classification (GTDB taxonomy): domain Bacteria; phylum Acidobacteriota; class Blastocatellia; order UBA7656; family UBA7656; genus Onstottus_A. The sequence goes on from DASRIZ010000607.1 coordinate 21,141, forward strand.
AGTCCGGCTCGGCGTGGGCGTGGGCGAAGCGAGCTGCGCGCCGGCAGCCAACTCGCTGATCGGCGATCTGTTTCCTCCCCAGAAGCGAGCACGCGCGATTTCCATCTTTATGCTGGGTCTCCCGATCGGAATCTTCACAAGCAATCTGTCGAGTGGAATTATTGCGAAGCAATACGGCTGGCGTGTCACCTTCTTTATTGCCTGCATCCCCGGTTTGATTCTTGCTTTTTTGGCATTGAAGATTCGCGAGCCACACCGCGGGGGAGCCGAGGAACATCAGATCGTCGGGCAGCAGCAGGAAGGCTCTCCTTATTGGCGCGTCCTGAGAATACCGACAATCTGGTGGATCATTCTTTCCGGCGCGCTGCACAACTTCAACGCGTATGCGGTCAATGCTTTCCTCCCGGCGTTTCTCGGACGTTATCACGGGATGGACCTGCGGCAAGCCAACACAATTGCGGCAGTCGTTCTTGGAGCGGTTGGGGTCGCCGGGCTGCTTGGCGGTGGATGGGCGGCCGACAAATTCCGTCAGACCCGCGCGAACGGTCGAATGCTTCTGGCTACAGTTGCGATGTTTGTTTCGACGCCGCTGGTCTATCTCGCGCTGGACCGTCCTAAGGGCGATCTTGTTGGTTTTATGCTTTTGATGGGATTCGGCTGGATGCTGATCTACGTTTACTACGCAACGGTGTACGCGGCAATTCAGGATGTGGTCGAGCCGGGCCTGCGGGCGACCGCGATGGCGTTGTACTTTTTTGCCATGTATGTGCTCGGCGGGAGCTTTGGCACATCCATCCTTGGCATGCTGAGCGATCACTACGCGCGACAAGCAATGACCAACGCCGGAGCTTCCGCGATGAGCGAGGCCTTCCGAGCCGAAGGGCTGCACAACGCCTTTTACGTGGTCCCGCTGGTCTCTTTGCTTCTTGCGGCGGTGCTATACGCCGGCTCGCGTACCATCGCCAAGGATATGGAGAAGCTTCAGCGGTGGATGCGGGAGTCTGCTGAGAAGGCTGCGGTCCAATCAGCCGGTGTCGCGGATTGAGACGGTTCTCAACCCCGTCAGGGGTTGCATGTTTATAGACACCTTGCGGCCAGAAGGCCCTGTCCGGCCGCATTTGTGAGGCTGCGTTTCCGGCGGGTTTAACTCGGCCGGAGGTGAGCGGGGGAGCCCGTATCTATGAACATACAACCCCTGACGGGGTTGGGAGATTGGAAGTCTTCTGTGCATACAAACATCGACTCAATCGTAGTTGGACTCAAGTTCACCTTTTAATCAAATTCAATTTGGATTCTTGTGATGCCGAGGCGACTAACAACCAAACTTCGTTCCTCGTTTGCCAGCCGGGTCGCTCATCCCAAAGCGCTGTTGTTGGCAGTTTGTTCGTTTTTCATAGCGTCAAACTGCTTTAGTTCTCTATCGACTTCGGCCCTTCCGGAAACCAAGAAGACATCCATTGGAAGACCCTCTACTATTCGTGTTCCGGCAACTGGCTTCCAGAGCCATCTGCGAAGCATTCCCGGCCTGCGCGTCTCACCCTCGCTCTTTCCATCAACGGCCGTAGATGAATCCAGACCGGCTCTTGAAGAAGACACAGAAGGCCGCGGCGATTGGTTCACGTTTCAACGCACCTATCCTTCGAACTCGATCCCTCCGGACGCGCGATTAAGAGCGTGGAACTCGCGCCAAAGGAATCAGGTTGCGAATCTGGCGCCCCAGGCGGCCCAGACCTGGCGGTCTGTCGGACCCACCGCAACGGTCTCGGCCTGGTACCCGTTTTGGGGTTTGACTAGCGGTCGGGTAAACGCGATTGCAGTTTCACCGGCGAACTCCAGCCTGGTTCTTGTAGGCGCTTCAACAGGCGGGATCTGGCGCTCTACCAACGGCGGCGAGAGCTTCGTGCCCGTTTCTGACGATCAGGTTGATTTGGCGGTTGGGTCGATCGCATTCTCAAAGAGCAATCCCTCTATCGCCTACGCCGGGATGGGCGACACCAAGTTCGGTTACATGGGAAGCGGAATCCTTAAGTCAACCAACGAAGGAAAGACATGGCTGAGAGTCAGCAACAGCTCGCTCCCCTCACCCGGAACAATCGCCAAGCTTGAAATCGATTCGTCAAATCCTGACCGGGTATACGTCGCCCAATACTCGACTGTAGCGGGCAACAAGGTCACCTCCAGCGGGTTGTATGTTTCAACTGATGGAGGAATCAAATGGAAGCGCACCCTTGCCGGAGCGCCCCGCGACGTTGTGATTGACCCCAGCGATTCAAAAGTCCTCTACGCCGGGTTGTCGCGCATTGAGAAGGATACCGACCCGGATTTCGGGCTCTATCGTTCATCCGATTCCGGGGACACCTGGACCAACCTTTTTTCGGCTCAATACGATCTTGCCAGGCGCCGCGATTTCCGAGTCGCGATAAGCCCCGCGAATCCGCGAATGATCTATACCTATTTCGGCGGTTTTGTTGGGTCTAACCTCGACGCACGGCTGCGTTTCAGCACCGACGCCGGAACAACGTGGACCGACCGCTTTCTGTGGACGATCGATACGGCGCAGCTGGGGTACAACACATATCTCGCCGCTGACCCGCAGGACCCGCTCACGGTGTATATCGGCTCGCGCGATCTGTTCAAGAGTACCGATGGAGGCGGAAGCTGGACGAATCTTACGGGTAACTTTTATGACAGCGGCGCGGGTTTTCAATATGCGCCCGGGGGCTCGGCGACTCACACCGATCAGCACGCGCTGGCATTTTCCCCGGCAAACCCGAACGAGTTTTACCTTGGCAACGACGGCGGTGTATCCAAGACGACTGACAACGGAGCAAGCTTCAGCTCGCTCAACCGTACGCTTACGCTCAGCCAGTTCATAGGCATAGCGCTCCATCCGACCAATCCGGCGATAAGCTACGGCGGCACGCAGGATAACGGGACTCAGATTCGGTCCGCGGATTCGACATGGCAGGAGGTGCTAACCGGAGACGGCGGGCACGTTGTCATCAATCCGCTCGATCCGAGCGTGGTTTTCATGACCTATGTGCGCGGCGATATTTTCAGGGTGGTTAACAACGGTCAGAGTTTCGAGCTTCAAGTTGGTTCTAATGCCACCTTTGGCGAGTTCTTTCAGACGCCGCGAATTGCCTTTTATCCGCCGTTCGTCGGCAACGGCGTTGACTCCACGCTTTATTTTGGCAGCTGGCGGCTGTTTATCAGCACAAACCTCGGTAACTCCTGGTTTGCGCCGGCGGGGTCGTTGGATCTTACCAAAGGAGTCAGAGAAGTCGGATCGGATGTGCTATCTGCCATCGCCGTCGCGCGTTCAAATCGCAGCGTGATTTACACCGGGTCTGTTCAAGGCCGCGCGATGAGAAGCACAAACGGCGGGCAGAGCTGGGTTGACATAACTGCCGGACTGCCCGATCGCTCGATCACCAGCATTGCCATCGATCCGACGAATCCCTCGATCGCCTACGTCAGTGTGTCGGGTTTCAATACCGGCCACGTTTACAAGACTACTAATACTGGAGCTTCCTGGATAGATGTCAGCGGCAGCCTGCCAGACATTCCGGCCAGCGCCTTGCTTATCGACCCTTCCGATCCAAACACCGTGTACCTGGGCACCGACATCGGCGTGTTTCGCTCAACAACCCAAGGCAATGACTGGCGGTCGTTTAATCGAGGCATGCCGCCGGTAGTAGTGCACGGTTTTTCGGCAAACGGAAGCGGGGTTATTCAAGCAGCTACTTACGGCCGAGGAGTGTACGAGTTGGGAGGCCCGAGCGATCGACCGTCGATCGTGTCGGTGGATTTCAACGGAAAAAAACGATTGACGATATCGGGCACGGGGTTTGGTGATTCACCAAAGGTGATTATCAACGGTCAGGATCGCAGCAATCGCTTGTCGGAAAGCTCCGATACTTCGGCAGTGTTGAGCGGCAAAACGAAGAAGCTTGGGTTGAAATCCGGAGACAATAGCGTGCAAATCATCACATCCGACGATCTGAGCTCAAACGTTTTCACGATTACGGTCATTCTTTGATGCGACAGTCAAATAGGTAACCGCTACGCGGCCAAATCGTAGCGCCCAACCCGCGCAAGCTACCGATAGGACACCGCTACGCGGTTACCACCAAGTTTTGTCGGACACACCTCGCACTCATCCTTAACTCCGATCTATAATGCTATCGATCGAATTTGACCTGGAGAAACCGCTGTGCGAGTTCTGGCCTTTCTCATTGTTTCGTTTCTCGTAGTACCGCTCGCCGGTGATCGAACCGCTTCGGGCTATCAGGAAATCAAAGTCTATTCGTGCACGATGCATCCCGAGGTCCAATCCTCGACACCCGGGAAATGCCCAAAGTGTGAGATGAAGCTCGTCGCTCAGAAGCCTGCCGCCGGCGGCACGCAGCAGACCGACCCCAGCCAGACTCCAGCTCCTGGATCGCGCACGCTTGAAGTACTCAAACAACTCGACGAATACACCTGCACGATGCATCCCGAGATACGATCAAGCACCCCGGGGACATGTCCGAAATGCGCGATGGCCCTGGTTTCGACCACTCCAAAGGTGCCCGAGGATTTTGACCTGAGACTTGAGTGCATACCAAAAGCACCCAAGCCCAACGAAAAGGTCAGGCTGCGTTTCTCGATTTTCAATCCCAAAACTCGTGAGCAGGTGAAGTATTTCAACATGACCCACGATAAGCTTTTTCACCTGTTTATCATTAGCCAGGATATGAGCGAGTTCCAACACATACATCCGATGCTCGAAAAGGATGGCAGCTTTACAATCGACACCGTCCTGCCGATTGCCGGCAATTACAAAATCTATTCTGATTTTTATCCGCACGAGGGAGCGCCTCAGGTCTTGCAGCAGAACATTGCGACCGCGGGTTACACCAAGGACTTGCTGGCGGGTCAACCGCGGCTCAAACCCGATGCAACGCTGACAAGAACCGCCGACGGCATAAAGGTCGCCTTGACGCTCGAGCCTCAGGACATCATTGCCGGGCAGCCGGTTGCGCTTAAGTACCATCTGACCGATGCTCAGTCGGGACAGCCTGTGCGGGATCTTGTGCCGTATCTCGGCGCCTGGGGGCACACGTTGATTCTCAGTGAGGATCAAGCCGATTACGTTCATTCTCATCCTGAAGAGGTTGTGGCTGACGTGCCCGACAAGTCGAAGCTGCGGGGCGGACCGGACGCGACCTTCAATGCGTTCTTTCCAAAGCCCGGCAACTATCGGATCTGGAGTCAGTTTCAGCGGGGCGAAACACTGACAACGGTGTCGTTCACGGTGCGCGCCGAAAGGCTGCGGTAGTAGATCCAGGTGCGGCTGGTGCTATCCAACCCATGGCGGGTGCAATCGAGGACTAACGTTCTCTCTTGATATGTTCCTTCAAGATGCAAAGGTCCATTACTACGTCGAGGCCGGCATCGAGGGCGCGTCGCGCCGCCTTTTCATCGATTACTCCCTCTTGAAGCCACACGCCGCGAGCTCCTAAACGAATCGCCTCGTCCACGTGTTGTCCCGCTTCTTCCGAACGCCGAAAGATGTCCACAAGATCGATCCGGTCCGGGATATCTTCAAGCCGCCCATACGACTCCTCTCCAAGCACGCTAGTCTCGTTTGGATTCACAGGGATGATTCGATACCCGTGTGATTGCATATAACGTGACACACTGTTGCTGGCGCGCGACGCATCGGATGAGAGCCCCACAACCGCAATGGTCTTGTATTCGGTTAGCATTCTGTCGATGACTTCCGGGTCGTTGATCGCCAAATGTTTCCTCCAGTGCCTTGTTATGAGCCGATCTTATCACCGCGAATGAGCTTTTGGAATTCGCGGCTGATGAGCTTCGAGATTCTCGCCTGCCTGTTGTTGTATTGCTTCGAATCAAAGCTGGAGACAATAGTAACCTCCCGCGATGTGGAAGTGACAAAGACCTCTCGGGCGTCGAGCAGCCTTTGAACCGGAAAGCTGCCTTCGACGACGTGAAGCTTCCATCGGGTTGCTATCTCATGGATAAAATGACGCGTGATTCCTGAGACGCACCCCGTGGACAGAGAAGGCGTGAAGACCTCGTCGCCTTGCACCCAGAAAATATTCGCGGCCGTAGCCGATACGATCTCCCCGCGTTCGTTCAATACGACGGCGTCGTGGAAATTACGAGAGCGCGCCTCTTCAAGGGCAAACAGGTTGTCGAGCATCGCAGTCTGCTTGACTCCGGCGAGAAGCGTGGTCGACAACACACGATGCGGCGACAATGTAATCGCCAGGTCGGCACGCGTTTGGGGCGCGTCTGAGGAGGTGAAGATTAGAAACTCTGATTCCCTTCCGGGTTCGGCCTGCCACGAACCCGCATCGCCTCGAAACAGAGTCAGCCTCGCCCTTCCCTCCCTTACCGAGTTCGCGGTTATCAGCCGTTCGAGCGCTCTCCGCGCTTGCTTGAGATCAAGCATCGGACGAATGCGAGCTCGCTCTGCGTGTATCATCAGCCGTTTCCAGTGACGATCAAAGGCAAAAGCATTGCCGTCATAAATACGCAGAGTCGAGAATACGCCCCATCCATACAACAGACCGGCTGAAGTCGGCGATAGGCGCGCGTCGGCAGCATCTTTGATCTGATCGTTGTAGTAGATGAGACTATGCATGCCAGCAATAGGAAATTGAAAATTGAAAATTGAAAATTGAAAATTGAAAATTGAAAATTGAAAATTGTAGTTCTCCTCGTTGACGGAGTTTTGCAATTCTTAATTTTCAATTTTCAATTTTCATTTTTCAATTTTCAATTCTCAATTCTCAATTCTCAATTCTCAATTCTCAATTCTCAATTCTCAATTCTCGTTCTTTACTTTTCAGCATCCAGTCCCCCTCGCAGAAACAAAAGGTACTTCTCAGGGAAGCTCGAAGGCCGACCTTCTCCGTTGATCAGAACGTGAAGAGTCTGTCCGATCGCGACCGGTGTTCCATCGGCGCGGTTGATCTCATAGCTGAACCTGAGAGTCCGTCGTGACGATTCAGTTACTCTGGTTTTTATTATCAACTCGTCTTCATAACGCGCCGGATTCTTGTATCGGCAACTCGCTTCGGCAACGATCAGGAACAAACCGGTCTCTCGTTCCATATCGCGATACGAAAAGCCGCAGTCGTTACAGTACTGGCTGCGGCCCACTTCGAACCATACGAAGTAATTGGCGTAATAGGCGACGCCCATCTGATCGGTCTCGGCATATCGCACTCTCACTCGAGACTCGGCTATCAAGTTTGACTGAACGGTTTGGTGCCTGGATTTCATCATCGTAAGAGTGTGGGTCTCAGGCTGGCGATTGTAGCCGCCCGATGATAAAACACTCAAGCCAACGACATGATTCTGAAGCAGATGACCGAGCTGTCTTAGGCAAATACCTTCGGGCCGTGAGTGAATTTTCGGATCATCGACTATGATCGATCGCGCCTTTGGGCTAGCCACCGACCTGTACGAACTGACGATGGCGGCCGCTTACTTTGAGAACCGACTCCAGAACACACGGGCAATCTTCGAGCTGTTCGTGCGCAGGCTTCCGGCGCGTCGGTCTTTTCTAATTGTCGCGGGGCTGCAACAGGCACTCGACTATCTGGCTGGCTTACGGTTCACCAGCGAACAGATCGACTATCTGCGAGAGCATCCGACTTTCAAGTCAGTCTCGGGTGAGTTCTTCGACTATCTAGCAGAGTTTCGATTCACCGGCGACGTTTTTGCAATGCCCGAGGGAACTGCCGCGTTCGGAATGGAACCGCTTATGCGAGTCACCGCTCCGATCATTGAAGCGCAGGTTGTCGAAACGTTTCTGCTTTCGACGATCAATTTCCAAACGATGATCGCCAGCAAAGCCGCGCGTGTCGTATCTGCCGCCGACGGCCGCGCGGTGATCGAGTTCGGCACACGCCGCGCCCACGGCAGCGAAGCCGGTTTGTTCGCGGCCCGCGGCGCATTCATCGGGGGCTGTGAAGGCACTTCAAACGTCGAAGCGGGATATCTATTTGGCATCCCGACCTTTGGCACGCTGGCTCATTCCTTCGTGATGTCGTTTGAGGACGAGGACGAAGCCTTCCGCGCTTTTCTGCAGGTCTTCCCGGAAACAGCAACAGTTCTAGTCGATACGTACGATACGATCGCGGCGGTAAAGCGATTGGCGCGCGACTTCGGACCAAACATTCCAGCGGTGCGGCTGGACAGCGGAGATCTCTGCGGACTAAGCAAGGAGGTTCGCAAGATCCTTGATGAGGCGGGGATGTCCAGCACAAAGATTTTTGCCAGCGGCGATCTAAACGAATACAAGATTGCCGATCTAATTTCCCACGGGGCCAAAATCGATTCGTTTGGCGTGGGAACCGAGCTAGCAACGTCGTTTGACGCGCCGGCGTTATCCGGGGTCTACAAACTCGCAGGCCTTGTCGAAAACGGTCACCTGAGCATGCGGATAAAACTGAGTCAGGACAAAGCAACCTATCCCGGAGCGAAACAGGTTTGGAGGCGCAACGATGACAATGGCCGCTATCTTCAGGACATCATTACGCTGACCGATGAACCCCACAACCAAACGGGATCGTGGCATCCTCTGCTAACGCAGGCGATAAAACAGGGTCGCGTCTTGGACAGCTTCGCGCCCCTCCCAACCGACCTACAATCACAGACCAGATTCAGCGAGGCGCGATTCGCCTGCTTGAACGAAGCACGTGATCGTGCCCGAGATCAGTTAAGCCGCCTTCCCGACTCGTTGCTTGAGCTTGATTCAAAAGCGCGATTCCCTGTCGTGTTCAGCGAGCAACTCGTCAAAGAAAAAGAGAACCTTGAGCAGCAAATCGTGGGGATGCAGGAGGCGCGGAATGAACGACCAGATTGACGGTGGGACCCCAATGGGAGCCCAACTAGTAGAAGGCGGCGCAACGTTCCGCGCGTGGGCGCCCGGCGCGGAAAAAGTTTATGTAGTCCTGCACGATTTCGATGTGCGCTCGCCCGGAGGCTGGAAGAAGAACGATCACGATTTGCTCGTACGGGACTCCAATGGATATTGGGCAGGCGTCTTTCCGGGAGTCGGCGATGGCGACTTGTACCGATTCTGGATTGTCGGTAACGGCGGGGAAGGATTCAAGCGCGATCCTTATGCTCGCGAGCTCCAGATGAACGGTTATCCTGACTGCAACTGCATCGTGCGAGACCCGAAGGGTTTTCGGTGGCGCGATGAAGGTTTCCGGCCGCCGCCCTTCAACGACCTGATCATCTACCAGTTCCACATCGGGGTCTTCTACGCCAAAGATGATAAAGGCCGGGACATCCGGCCCGGACGTGTCTCGAAGTACCTCGATGTCGTCGATCGGATCAAGTATCTCGCCGACTTGGGCGTGAACGCGATCATGCCGTTGCCCTTCGTCGAGTTCCAGGGCGAAAACAGCCTGGGTTACAACGGCACCGATCTCTTCTCGCCGGAGATGGATTACGCTGTCGATTCGGCGAACCTCGCGCCGTACTTGCGTCGAGTGAATCAACTGCTTGCGGAGAAGAATCGTCCGCCGTTTAGTCCGGGGCAGTTGGCCGGACAAGTCAACCAACTAAAAGCGCTCATCGACCTTTGTCATCTTTACGGTTTGGCGGTGATCGCCGACGTCGTATACAACCACGCCGGCGGTAATTTCGACGATCAGAGCATCCACTTTTTTGATCGGCCGGCTAGTAGGGATAACAAGGACAGCATTTACTTTTCGGGCGATGGGCATGCGGGAGGGCTGGTTTTCGCCTTCCGGAAACCTGAGGTCCGCGAATTCTTGATCGACAATGCCAGGATGCTCCTTGGCGAATATCACGTCGATGGGTTTCGTTATGACCAGGTGACGGTGATGGACGAACACGGAGGGTGGTTCTTCTGCCAGGATCTGACAAACACTTTGAGATTCATGAAACCCGAGGCGATTCAGATCGCCGAATACTGGGGCAATGACCGCTGGCGAGGCGTAGTTAACCCGCCCGACGGGATGGGCTTCGACGCCGGGTACAATGACGGGCTGAGGGACAGGATCAGGGCAGTGATCGCACAGTCGGTTTCAGGCGGCGATTCGCACGTTGATCTCGAAGGCTTAAGAGAAGCACTCGGAACGCCTAATGGCTTCCCCGCCGCCTGGAAAGCATTTCAGTGTATTGAAAACCACGATCTGATCGACGCCAGTCACACGGGAGCCGATAAACAACCTCGCATCGCCAGGCTCGCCGATCCGAGCAACTCGCGTTCGTGGTATGCACGGAGCCGTTCGCGTGTTGCGACCGGGCTCCTGATGACTGCGCCGGGAATTCCTATGATCTTCATGGGACAGGAATTCCTCGAAGATAAGGCTTGGACGGATGATCCTGATGCTGCGAATCTCATGATCTGGTGGGCGGGTCTGGAGGGTGAAGACAAGAACATGGCGGACCACCACCGATTCACTCGCGATTTGATTTGGCTTCGACGCAAGCAGCCGGCTCTTCGCGGTGAGGCGATCAACGTATTTCACGTGAACAACGACAATCGGGTGATCGCATTCCATCGATGGTTGCCCGGAATCGGCCGCGACGTCGTGGTAGTCGCAAGCCTCAACGAGAACACGTTCTACAATCACAGCTACGCCTTGGGTTTCCCCGGCGAGGGCCGCTGGCGGGAAGTATTCAACAGTGACGTTTACGACAACTTCCTTAATCCGGCTGCCCAGGGGAACGAAGGTGAAATCACAGCATTGGACGAAGGGATGCACGGGCTTCCGAGTTCCTCCGGCATTACGCTTCCGGCCAATAGCATCGTGGTTTTTGCTCGCGACCGAGGCGACGACTTAGACTAGCGAGTGTTAGACCTCGTCGCAGACGGCGCAAAGACAGATACCAAACCTGAGAGGTTGATGATGACATATCGCCCGGCTGATGTCCGATATGACGAAATGCCTTATGAACGCAGCGGAAGCAGCGGCTTAAAGCTGCCTCGGATCTCGCTTGGGCTCTGGCACAACTTCGGCGGCGTCGATTCCGATGAGAATGCGCGTGAAATGGTGCTGCGCGCGTTTGATCTGGGAATCACTCACTTTGATTTAGCGAACAACTACGGCCCGCCGCCCGGATCGGCCGAAGAAACGTTTGGCCGGATTCTCAATCAAGATCTGGGTCCTTTTCGAGATGAGCTGATTGTCTCAACCAAGGCCGGATATCTGATGTGGCCGGGACCGTACGGCGAGTGGGGCTCACGCAAGTATCTCGTGGCGAGCCTTGATCAGAGTCTCAGCCGCATGGGGCTGGACTATGTAGACATTTTTTATCACCATCGGCCAGACGCGAGAACGCCGCTCGAGGAAACCATGGGTGCTCTCGATCACATCGTCCGCAGCGGAAAGGCTTTGTATGTTGGAATCTCTTCTTACTCGGCCCAGCAGACTCGGCAAGCGTCGCAAATCTTGAAATCGCTGGGCACACCATGCTTGATTCACCAGCCGCGTTACAGTATGTTCGACCGCTGGATTGAAGGCGAATTGCTGAATGTACTGCACGAAGAAGGGATCGGCTGCATCGTATTTTCCCCGCTTGCTCAAGGGTTGTTGACCGATAAGTATCTAAACGGAATCCCAGCCGATTCCCGCGCCGGTAAGCCCCATGGGTTTCTCAAACGCGAGCAGGTAACTGGCGACAGGTTGGATCAGGTTCGCCGGCTGCAGGGCGTTGCTCAGGCGCGAGGTCAGACCGTTGCGCAAACTGCGCTCGCGTGGGTGCTCCGGCATCCCGAGGTCACATCGGCGTTGATCGGGGCGAGTCGCATCGAGCATATCGACGACGCCGTCGGCGCGCTGCAAAACTCGAATTTTTCGAGCGAAGAATTGCAAACAATCGAAAACATCCTGGCGGGCTAAAATGCTTGCCGCAAAAAGGAGACTTATGCCCCAGGTTCATATCAACTATCTCGCCGTAGTAGTAGCTGCGGCCGTTGCATTCGCCATCGGCGGGCTTTGGTATTCCCCGCTGCTATTTGCGAAGCAATGGATGAAGGCCCACGGCTACACCGAAGAGAATGTCCAGGAAATGCAAAAAGGCGCCGCGAAAGCATACACAGTCTCAATTCTTTGCCACTTGTTGATTGCGCTCGCCATCGCGGTGCTAGTGGGTTATTTGCACCTAGCGGCATGCGTGCAGGGGCTGAAGCTAGGTTTGCTTGTCTGGGGAGGTTTTGCGCTGCCCCTGGGGCTGATGGCCCACGCGTTTTCAAACAAGCCGATCACCGGGTTCGCTATAGACTCAGGATATCAACTTGTCTATCTCCCGATTATGGGCTCGATTATTACCGTCTGGAACTAGATAATAAAATTACTGGAGGTAAATCCAGATGACGAAGGGACTCGCTGATGCAGCGTTGATACTTGTTGATATCCAAAACGACTTCTGTCCCGGTGGCGCGCTTGCGGTAAGCGAAGGAGATCAGATCGTACCCGCGGCCAATCGGCTGATGAGCAAGTTCAGGCTGGTCATATCCACTGAGGATTGGCACCCGGCTAACCACATCTCATTTCAGGAGAGGGGCGGGCCTTGGCCTCCACACTGCGTGCAGGGTACGTGGGGCGCCGAGCTTCATCCGGATCTTCAGACCGGCGCGATTGCTCACTATTTCCGCAAAGCTTCATCTCCTGACAAAGACGACTACTCGGAGTTTGCGGGCAAAGATGATCGCGGTCGAACTCTGAACGAGGTACTCAGGAGTCACGGCGTCAAAGAGCTTTTCGTTGTCGGTCTGGCGACGGACTACTGTGTCTTGGAGACAGTGCTGGATGGGCTCAAGCACGGCTATGAAGTTTGCGTTGTTACCGATGCCGTGCGAGCAGTGAACGCCAGACCCGATGATGGCGACGCCGCCCTTCAAAAAATGTCTGACAGAGGCGCGCGATTAGTGACCAGCGAAGAAGTGTTGAATTTCGCGGGCAATTCGGCCACGGCTAGTTAAGCTTCTTGCACCGACATTACGACCGAGGAGGCCTGTTTGATGATCCCGCTATCCACAACCTCGCCGGTCTCGCTGATTGATTTGAAGAGCATCTCGGTTTCATCGACCTCGACAACCATGAACGAGTTATCCTGATCGTAACTTGCTGCTCGGATCGGGCTCTTCATATCGATGTCGCCGCGTCGCATTTTGCCTCCCGCGCCGGTGATGAAGTGCTGAATGCCCTTCTGAAGTTTTGTACGCTCGTAAACGTGGTCGTGGCCTGCCAGCACCACCTGGACACGATATCGAGTGAACAAGGGTTCGAGCATCGCGCGAACCTTCGGATCCGATCCGTGTTTCTTTGCTGACGAATACAGCGGATGGTGCATCGCCGCTATTTTCCAGATGGCCCGGGACGTCCTCAACGAATTCTCGAGCCAGGTCGCCTGACCGGCATCATATGCCGTGGTATCCAGGACAAAAATATCAACTAACCCGTTTCCCCGGCTGACGGTGTAATAATTCGAGCCATCCATGTTGAAGAGCGGATATTGTAATTGGTCCTTGCGTCCCTCTTCGACATCGTGGTTCCCGAGCGCGGCATAAAACTTCACCCGTTCATTTAACAAACCTTCAAAGGGCCGCTCGAAGTGCTTGTCGAAGTAGCGGGAGCTACCGTTGGGATAGATGTTGTCTCCAACAGCGAGAACCAGATCAAGTGCCGACGCGCGATGCACGTTGAGCATCTGCTGCCCCACCGCGTATTGATCGTCTTCGCCGGTACCGAAGTCGCCGACCACTGCAAATCTCGTTTTGCTGTCGTTGGAATCGGCGCGAAGTATTGACGACGGCTTTATTAAGGTCCCGGTTGTCAGGGCCGCTAGAGAGAAAATCGCCTGTCGGCGCGAAACCAACCCGGATGCTCGTCTCCTTAAGTCTCCCAACAAACTCCCCCCGTTCACAGAGATTCAGATACTTGATTGGCGGTTAGATTATACTTTTGTGCGTCACCAGGCAAGCTCGACTAGCGCCATTGTAGGACGGGACCCGGTGTTTTTTTGTGCCGCTTCGTTCGCGGCGACAGGTTGTAGAGTTCCACGATGAATCGAGGTCCCCGCAATTTAGTCGGGCATAGGTCGAAACTTGCGACACTGGTCGGAACAAACCTCGCCGGCGGCGGCCACTCTTCGACTGGCATTTCTTCCAAAGGGTAGTCCCTCCAGTTGTCGCGACGCAGCACAAGGATGTATTGAGGGCTGGACGTTTCGAACACATCGACATTGAGTCCCCTGCGTTCAGATCGGCAGATCACTTTCGCTGGAGACGTCAGCAGCGCCGTTTCGTAGTAAGTCACAATCGTGTCGTCACGAGTCAGCAGGTTTCCCAATGATGTGCTCGCTTCCTTTAGCGTATATGTCGGCTGTAGGAGCCAGGTCGATATCTGAGCTCCCTCGATGAGAAGGTAGGCGCATAGAAGGAACGGCGCCGCGCGGCGCGCGTCACGGACCCGCGGCGAGACCACTAGTCCGCATGCCACGACCACTACGAATGCGACAATTACTGAGTTGCGACCGTCTGATAACAACGATTTCGTATCCAATCCCCAAAGCTCTAGCGACTTATGGATCAAGCCCAACGAAAGAACGAAAAACAGTAGAAGGAAGACTAGCCGGGATGCAACAAACAAGTTCTTCTTGAATCGAGGCCAGTGTCCGCGGCTCACCGCGACAGCAATCGCAATCAAGGCGGTTATGCTGATGGCTTTCAATGTCCAGGATACCGCAGCAGACGACCGCAGCCTCAATTCCAGAATTCCGATTGCGGGCAGAAAGAACACGATAATGAACCAGCCAACCGCGCTCATTTGGTAATCCGTCTTCACCAGACCCTCAAGCGATATCCAGCCTTTTTCCAGGAGAGCTGCCGACTGCACAACCATCAAAAACAAAACAGGCAGAAATCGCCTCTCCGGCTGATAAACAGTAAACGCCAGCGAAAACAGGTATCCAATCAAAAGAGCGGCGCTTGTTATCTCAATTTCTTCAGCGGCTCGGATTGCATTCATCAACCCGCTCCGGGACGCACTGACGACAAATAGGCCCTGCGACAAAAGGGTGAGCGCCGTAACTAGCGGCGCCTTTGCATAGAAGGGCGAGCCGAGCAATTTGAGTATCGAGTGTATTCCACTGGCGGGCCCTGATGGCCATTCGGAGCCGGAGCCAGTAGCCAAATTGAATCTAAGCCATTCGTCAAAATGCGGTTCGAGGAACAGGACCAAATAAGCCGATAGAACCAGGCCTATGCCCAACACGAATAACAGTGACTCTCGCCGGGAGACTGACCGCCTGATCGACTCCAACCCGACGACAATGAGCAATCCCGGCAGGAAATAAATCGCCGTGATCTTCGTCAACAGCATCAGAGCAAACGCAATCCCTGATATGAGCGCAAAGACCCCGTGGCTTTTCCTCAGATGCCATGACAAGAACGCCAGAGCCAGAAAGAAAACCATCGTGCTTTCTGCAAAGCCGGTACGGCTATAGATAATGTGAAGGTTTGAAAAGCAAAGAAGTGCACTCGCAAAGACGCCCGCCCTCGCGCTGACCTCGCGCCGAACCAGAAGAAAAAGCAGAACGACGGTTAGCCATCCGGTAAGCGCCGAGAGCATTCGCAACGACGTAAAGCTAATGCCAAACACTTCGAATTTCAGATAGACGAGGGCGTTGTATATAGGCGCCGAGTAAAGCCCTTGATTGAGATCGTCTACTTGCCATTGACCGTAAAGAATTGCGTTTCGAGCATTGTGCGCCCACCAGCCCTCGTCAGTGATCACATCACGGCTGATCAGAGCAGATGGATCGGCGTCCAGGTTTACTACCCGCAGCAGGAACGCCGCAAGCAGCACGCCTCCTACCAGTGTGATGCGCCTGATTCTCGTCGGATCGCTGACCATAGACTTGTGAGTCTCCGGCTATCGCGTTCAGATTCGAACCTTCAGTCTCCCTGGAGATTGGAAGCGACTCAACCCCGCATAATCGCATGCGTGCTTCCCTTGTACGGTCGGCCTGTGATGAACGCACTCTAATACCAGAACTTTAGTTTTTCAACATTTGCATGTTCAGTTGAATGAATTCCGCGTTCTTGACACCACTCTATCGCGGACTTACCATCGTGCGTCATAATACTTCTGCGTAGCTCTTTGTTGGAGGACCACGTTGCAGACTACACCAAGGCGAACTCAGCCCGACATACGTGCGATTGCCCGATTGATTCCACCAACCGGGAATCTTGTGCAGGGACAGAACGATGTTGCGCTTCATCCGGACTTGGCTGCGGCCCTGACCGACGTCGTAGCCGAGGGCCTGAACCATTACAGCTTCTTCGAAGGTGTTGATGAGTTGCGGCGAGCGGTCGCAGAGAAGCTGCGTTTGTTTAACGACATCTCTGTCGATCCCGACCGTCGCCCGCTAGAGCTGATCATTACACCTGGCGCAACCGGAGGGCTGATTACGATCGCTCATACGTATCTTTCCGGGGCGTCGGCAATAGTGTTTGAGCCGTACTATCCTTATCACAAACGGACAGTGGAAACGGCGGGCGGGCGAACCGACGTGGTGAAGTTGAGCGGTGAGAATCTGGATCTGGATCTCGATGAGTTGCGTCGTGTTTGCGCCGCCGGAAAGTCCAGATCCTCATTTCCGTTAAAAGCAATTATCGTATCGTCGCCCGCGAATCCTACCGGACGGGTGTTTAGCAGATCCGAGCTGTCATCAATCGTAGAATGCGCTGAAGAGTTTGATTTGATGCTTATCTCGGACGAGGTGTACGAACACTTTACCCTTGAAGCTGCGGATCACGTCGCGACCTGTTCGATTCCAGGAGCGTTCGACCGAACGATTACCGTAAGCTCATTTTCGAAGTCGTGGGCGGTGTCGGGTTGGCGGCTTGGCTATGCATACGGGCCAGGAGAGCTGGTTGGCAAGCTCGCACAACTGGGAAACATCTATTACGTATGCACGCCAACTCCGCTACAACATGCGCTCGCTCGCGTGCTTCTTCGCGATCCCGGATACTACGATCGACTGCGTATTGATTTTGCCCGGAAGCGCAACATCATTACCGACGCGTTGGAGATGGCAGGTTTTAGCATTTATCCGTCCCGGTCGAGCTTCTACGTCTGGGTCCGCATACCGCACCGGTTTGAAAACGCAACCGAACTGAACGAGTTCCTGATCAGCGAGGCGGGGGTTGCCGGTGTACCAGGGAGCGCGTTTATGGATGAGCCAGAGCGGGATGTGTTTATGCGTTTGTGTTTTGCACGTGAGGATGAAATGCTCCAGCTTGCTGCTGAACGCATTGTGCGAGCCCTGGCATAATTTGTTTTTACTCGAGATCCGACCGAAGTTTGTTTGTTACCCTGGAGGTCTGATGGGTATCACATCACAGAGAGCCGATCTTCAAGCCGTGCGCGCTTAACAATATCGGCGATCTTTGTATCAACCCTTTCACCGGCTTCGCATCTTGCGCAGGCCCGACGATCTTCGAAATAAGCGATCTCGCTCCAGTAAGAGACCATCCCGGTGCCCAGGCACGACGGACACGACGCCGCCTGGTCATCGGTTTCGAATGTTATTGTCTTCTCTGCGGCGGCCATGTTCACCTGAACTGCGGGATCGGGTTGAAAATATTTTCAGCCCCGCCCCTCAATATATTTTTTGCCATACTAAAGGCCGCTCCGATCTCATGTCAACCAATTAAGGGCGCCGGACGCAATCATTAGTGACAGGTCAACGAGCAGAGAACGATTGATGGGTGCAAGAAGATCCTTTTGAGTCCGGTTTGGCTATCATTTCGTCGGCTCGTGGACTTGTTCGGTGCGACTTGTTCGACTATTGTATTTACCACCGGCTGCGCCGAGAATCGCCGTTTGTTGGAGGAATCGAGATGAGAATCAGGCAGCAGGAGCAACAGCAGATTGCGGAAGTTCTTCGGGAGGAACTTGAAGAGGCCAGCCGCCGGATACGCGATAGGTTTTCGCAATTCGAGCGCCAACCGGTGGCCAGTAAAGACGACACTTTGGACGGCGTGCGTCGTTTCTACCAGGACCTCACCGATAACGACTGGACAAAAGCAGATGAGGAAGCGCTCAGCGGTCTGACGGACTCGACCGAGGAACAAACAAAGCGCATGATGCGCGAGGCCTTCCGCCGCTCGCGTGTGCATCCCATCCCAAGCTTTGCATCGCTGATCAACGTCGCAAAAAAAGGTCCAGGAACGGCCGCTCTCGATGGAATGGCGCCATTTGCAAACCCCGACGCCGTGCCGGCAGCGGAACGAGAGCGGATGGCCAATTTGCTGCACCGAGGACTAAGAGCAGCCGCGGGCGAGATAGCGGCTCGGTTGGAATTGTCCGGCACGAAAGCCGACGTGGTCCGAGAACAACTGGAAGATGTCGAAGGCGCGATCATAAGCGAATTCACGCCACTGGTCTGAAGCAGCTGCATAACAAATTTCCGAAAGAGGAGATCTGAATGGCTGAGTATCCGAAACAGTACATCGAGAAGCTGGATGCCCAATGCGGAAAGGAAGCGTGGCCGCTGATCGGCTTGTTTATTTTGGACCTCGTCGTTATGGCGGCTGCGGTGTGCATCGTCGGCGAGTTAGCAAATAACCTCCTGTAAATTAGAACCGGTATCAACCCCACAATTGGAAAACGACGACCGCGACTGCAAAGCCGGTGCCGCGGAACGGCTAAACTACTTCAACTATTTCACCGAGGTTGAGGATGAGTTCGTCCGTCGTCGCGGCAAGCCTCTGTTGATCTCGCCCATGGATTGGGCGCTGGTTGAGACCTGGAAGAGCGCGGGCATCCCACTACATATCGTCCTGCGGGCAATCAATCAGGCCTTCGACGCCTATGACGCTCGGGCTCAGAAGCATCGAAAAGTGAATTCGATCTTCTACTGCCAGCAACAAGTCGAGTCCACTTTTGCGGATTATCGCCTCGCGCAGGTGGGTGGAGAGCCCGCCGCCCGCACTGAGGAGAACGACAAAATGACCGACGCAGGCTCATCGGATGAGCGTGAAGCATTTCCGAAAGACGTTCTGTTCGGATTCCTCGCTCGATGCGATGACGAGCTCAAATCAGCCTTATCGCGCGCGGCGAGCTCGGGTCTTACCGCGCTTGAAGATGCGATCGGCCGCGCGCGCTCGAGGCTCAAAGAGATAACCGAAGATGTCGCGTCATCAGCCCGGGTAAACGCCGAAGCGCTTGAGCGAGATCTGGACGGCATTGACCGGATGGTGCTTGAGGCGGCGCGTGAGAGCCTCGGCGATGAAGAGCTTAAGAAGCTTCGAACCGAAGCTGAATCAAATCTTCGTTCCTATCGTAAGAAAATGGACAAGGCAATCTACGAGCAAACGGTCCAGAATTTCATTTCGCGCCGCCTCCGAGAGACGAACAACATTCCCCGGATGAGCTTGTTCTACCTGTGATCATAGACGTCAGTCACTTGAGTTCCGACGTTTCGCTCGCGAACTTCAACAAACAGAGAAAGGATAACCGCGTAGCGGTGTCCTATCGGTAGCTCGGTGTTCGTCTGTTTTGATCTCGCGGCCGCGACGCTTAACCCAGACTAAAGTCTGGGCTACTTCCTTCGAGCATTCTCAACTGCTATCGTCAAACTGTGAACGACACATCCCTAAGCATTGGCGACATCATTGACGTAACCACCGAGCGGCTCGCTTACGGCGGGGACTCGATCGCGCGCCACGAAGGGCTCGCGATTTTTATTCCGTACGGCGCCGCTGGTGAGAAGCTCCGAGTACGCATCACCGAGCGCAAGAAGAATTTCGCGCGGGCGACTATTGATCGAATACTCGAGCCGTCCCCCTCAAGGCGAATTCCGCGCTGCGAGTACTTCGGCGAGTGTGGCGGATGCCAGCTCCAACACATCACTTACGACGCACAGCTTGAGGCCAAGGTCGGCTTTGTCCGCGATGCGCTCCAGAGGATCGGAGGAATTGATTGGACTCAAAAGATCGAGATCCGCCGTGGCGAAGAGTTTGGCTATCGCTCGCGCGCGCAAGTAAAGATAGATCGCCAGGCTGGTCGCGTCGGCTTCAATCGAGCCTCTTCAAATTCAGTGTGTGATATTACGAGTTGTCCGATACTGGTGACTGAACTGGACGAGGCGCTTCGCTCGCTCTGGACCGCCCTTGGCACCGTTGGCGAGAATGACCAGCGGTTACCTAACCGATTGCAGCTGGAAATGGCGGCAGGAGATTCGAGGGTTTCGTTTGAACCGGCGCTCGACGGTTTGCCCGAAGGGGCGCTTCAGCGAACCGTGAACGATGCTGTTTACAAATTCAGTCCTTCCACTTTCTTCCAGGGTAACGCCCGTCTGCTCGACGAACTGGTCACCGAAGCGATCGGTCAAACCACCGGAGAATTGGCAATTGATCTCTATGCAGGTGTCGGTCTGTTTACGGTTCAACTAGCCCGGGGATTCAGCCGGGTGATCGGCGTCGAGGCCGACCAAGATGCCGCAAGATTTGCTGGAGAGAATATTAGCGCCAATAGAGCCACCAACGTGGAGTTCCACAACAACAAAACCGATGTCTGGTTGAGGAATTACGTCGATAGTAACGGAGCGGCGCCCGATCTCATCCTACTTGATCCGCCGCGAGGCGGCGCGGCGGAAGCTATCCCTCACATCACCGCTTTAAGACCTTCACGCGTCACGTATGTTTCGTGCGATCCGACCACGCTGGCCCGCGACCTTCGCAAGCTGAGTGACTCAGGCTATGAACTAAGCCGGGTCATCGCGATTGATTTGTTTCCTCAGACTTATCACGTGGAGACCGTTGCCCGGCTTGAGCGCCGTTGAGTCAACGGGAAGCCTCAGGACGAACGCGACGGGGCGACGGGGAGAGAGGGCGACGGGGAGAGGGGCCGACGGGGCGAGGGGGCGACAGGGCGA
>DASRIZ010000608.1:0-9160 GCA_035649735.1 Blastocatellia bacterium
AGACAACCCCGAAGCGTTTCAAAACTTGCTCGTGGGAAAAATATTAGATAGCATTACTGCGATTCACACAAAAAAAACCCGCTAGTGTCCGGACGCTACGAGATTAATCCAACCACTTCCTCTTGGAGGAGTACCAATGAGAAGGTCCATGCTGCCACTAATACTAATGGCCGCGCTTTTGCTCGTCGTCCAAAGTAGACCAATTGCCGCCGCGGAGAGCGTTACATCCGCGGACGCCGCGTCTTCGGAAGTCGCATCAAGCTGGTTTGAACTGCTCTACGATATCGTGAAAGCACAAGGGATGCCTCCTCCACAGGCTTCGCGGATCTACGGCATCACTTCGGTTGCGTTGTACGAGTCGATCGTACCGGGGACAGAGTTGAATCGGTCGCTGGTCGGCCAACTCAACGGTCTCATCCACCTCCCTCAACCGAATAAGAAACTTCTTCACTGGCCAACAGTAGCCAACACCACACTTGCAAACACGATCCGAGGCGTTTTTCCTAACCTATCCTCAGTCTCGTTGTACAACATCAAAAGTCTGGAACTCTCCTTTGCAAATCGATTCAAGGGAAGCGTCCCGGTGAACACCTACAATCAATCGGTTGCTCGCGGACACGCAGTTGCGGCCGGGATTCTTTCCTGGGCCTCGGGCGACGGGTTCTCGATGAATAACAATTGCCCTTACATCCCAGCGGCGCTCCCGGGTGCGTGGCAGCCGACGCCGCCGGCTTTTAATCCGAATCCGCTCCAACCGTGCTGGGGATTTCTCAGACCGATGGTCCTGACCTCGGGCTCCGAATGCCCGCCCGTTGCTCATCCCGCATTTTCCACCAACAATAGCTCGGACTTTTATGCCGCCGGTCTGGAGGTCTACAACATTGGTCTGGGTCTTACTGACGAGCAGAAGCTCATCGCCATTTACTGGGCCGATGGTCCCGGCGCCACCGGGACGCCTCCGGGTCACTGGATCGCGATCGTAAGCCAGATAGCGCAAAACGATCGGCTCTCGCTGGCGAGGGCAGCGGAAGCCTATGCGCGAGTGGGCATCGCGGTTCACGACGCATTCATCGCCTGCTGGAATGCGAAGTATGCTACAAATCTTCAGCGTCCGGTTACCTACATACGGCAGAACATCAATGCGAGCTGGACGCCGTTTATCGGGACGCCGAACTTCCCCACATACACATCGGGACACTCGACGCAGTCCGGAGCCGCGGCCGCGGTTCTGACGCAGATGTTCGGCATCAAACGGTTCGTCGACACAACGCACACCGATCACGGTCTTACGCCTGCTCTGTCACCACGCACTTTCGACTCATTCGATGAAGCGTCGGCGGAGGCTGCGGTTTCGAGGCTTTACGGCGGGATCCACTACAGCTTTGACAACAACAACGGTCTCACTTGCGGGCAGTGTATCGGGCAGAAGATCCAGGAGAGAGTGAGTTTTAGCACAAACTAAAAATCGAATGCGATAAAAAGAACGAATAAATTCGTTACTACGGCGACTCCGGCAGTCGGACTGAGCTTCGGGCTAACCGATGAGATGTGACCCTCGGCATTCTCGGGGTCGGGAAGGGTGGCTTGCCCCCACTCCTCTGGGTGATTTGCGGTACTCCCTGCCCAGAAGAGCAGGGGCAAGCCACCCTTCACGACCCCGAGAATGCCAAGTATCAGGTGTTTTCCTCAGAAACTGCTTCCTTAACCAGTCGCTGCTGCTCCATCTGGTGAATCGTATGCGACCCGGTCGCCGGACTCGCGCTTGCGGGCCGGCCGACATAGCGAAGCGTCTTCTCTGCGCCGATCAGCTTTAACAACCTCGGTTGCATGAACGACCAACCGCCCATGTTCTCGGGCTCCTCCTGAACCCAGCGGATATCGGTCGCGCTCGCGTATCTTTCGAATTCCTTTATCAGCAGGTTCCTGGGGAATGGATAGAACTGCTCGACCCGAAGGATTGCAATGCTGGAGTCGTTGAGCTTTTTGCGCTCCGCGGCCAGATCGTAGTAGACCTTACCGCTGCACAAGAGGACCCGTTTCACATTTGAACCGTTATCGACAAACTCAAGTTCGTCGGATATCACCGGAAGAAACCCGCCGCTGGTGAACTGCTCAACCGGCGATGAGGCTTCAGGTAGACGAAGCAGACTCTTTGGAGTAAATATCACCAGGGGTTTGCGCGGCCGCACTCGAGCCTGTCGTCTCAGCACGTGAAAGTACTGCGCCGCGGTCGTACAATTTACGACTTGCATGTTTCCTTCCGCGCACAGCTGCAGGAACCGTTCTGTTCTTGCGCTTGAATGCTCGGAGCCCTGACCCTCGTACCCGTGCGGCAGCAACAACCCCACGCCACTCGGCTGATTCCACTTCTCTTCCCCCGATGCTATGAACTGATCCACGATGACTTGCGCGGCGTTGATAAAGTCGCCGAACTGAGCCTCCCACAACACAAGCGCGGTCTGCGCGGCAACGCTGAACCCATATTCAAACCCGAGCGCGCCGGCTTCCGACAACGGGCTGTCGTAGATCTCGTATTTCGCGCTGTCAACAAGCTGAGCCAGCGGCGCCCACTCCTCACCCGTCTGAGTATCGGTGAACGCCGCGTGACGGTGACTGAACGTACCTCGCACCGTATCCTGACCAGTGAGTCGTATCGGCGTGTTCTCAATAAGCAGCGAACCAAAAGCAAGCGCCTCGGCCATGCCCCAATCGACAGCCGCCGCGCCCTCCACCATCTTCGCCCGCCGGGCGAGCAATCCAACGATCTTGGGATTCAGGTTGAACCCGCGCGGGACAGTAGTAATCGCGTGGGCGATGCGCCGGAGCGAGTCTTGATCGACGCCGGTCTGAGCCACTTCAACGGTTTCAGGTTCAGGCTCGGATGGAGCAAGCGTGACTTGAGTGTCCTGCTTGGCGATGATCGCCTTAGCCCCGAGCTGTGCGTTCTCATAACGGCGATTCCGCTCATCCATAAGAGTCGCGACTATTTCCTCGGTTATCACTCCTTCGGTGATGAGCTTCCTTGCGTAAAGAGCGCGCGCCCCCGGATGCTCTCGGATTCGCCGATACATTACCGGTTGGGTATAAGTCGGCTCGTCGCCTTCGTTGTGACCGAGTCGTCGATACCCGATCACGTCGATCACCACATCCTTCTTGAACTTCTGCCGATAGTCGAGTGCGATCTGAAGCACGTTATAACCTGCTTCGACATCATCGCTGTTCACATGAAAGACCGGCGCCTGAATCATCTTCGCTATGTCGGTGCTGTAGGTCGATGAGCGCCCTTCCTCAGGCGGCGTGGTGAAACCGAGCTGGTTGTTGATGACCATATGAACCGTGCCGCCGGTGGTATAGCCGGGCAGTTGCGACAAATTCAGGGTCTCGGCAACGATGCCTTCGCCGGCGAACGCCGCATCGCCGTGAAGCAGCACCGCAAGCCTGCTCGATCTGTCTCCGTCGACGTCTTGTCTTGCGCGCACAACTCCTTCGACGACCGGATCCACAAATTCGAGATGACTCGGGTTCGGAACCACCGCAAGCGAAACCTCGTGGTCGTCGGCTGTCTCGCGAACGCCGCTGGCGCCTTGATGGTACTTCACGTCGCCCTGATCGTGAGGGAAGCTGGGGTGGATCGATCCTTCAAAGCTGGTGAAGATCCGTTCGCAGAATTTGCCGATGACGTTCGCAATTACATTCAGCCGGCCTCGGTGGGCCATCCCGATTGTGATATCAAAGATGCCGCGCGGTGGGGCGCTTTCGATCAACTGGTCGAGCAGAGCGATGACGGTTTCGTTTCCCTCTATGGAAAACCGTTTCTGCCCAAGGTACTTCGTGCCGAGAAATCGCTCGAATAACTCCGCGGAGATTAGCTTCCACAGGATCTGTTTCTTGACCTCCACCGGAACGGGCGGCGGCTCCGTTTCCACTCGCGCCCGAATCCACTCTTTTTCTTCAGGTCCCTGGATGTTTCGATACTCAATGCCGACCTTGCCGCAGTAGTAATCGTGAAGATGATCGACGATCTCGCGCAGCGTTGCGGTTTCGGCGCCGCCGACTCCGCCAGCGATAAACTGGCGATCGAGGTCCCAGATCGTGAGTCCGTAGGTTTCGATGTCGAGCTCTGGGTGATACTGGACTTTCTTCCAACCGAGCGGGTCGATATCCGCGATCAAGTGACCGCGCACTCGATACGCGTTGATCAGCTCGAAGACCCGGGCCTGTTTGCGAACGACCTCGCGCCGGCGTTCTTCGCCGAGAATCGCAGGGTTGACGTCCATGGACAATCGATAAGGCCGATAAGGTATGCCTAAGTCTGAAAAAATCTGATCGTAGAATTCGTGTTGGCCGCGCAGCAGCTCGTCGATCAACGCCAGGAACAGGCCTGACTCGGCGCCCTGGATTATCCGATGATCGTAGGTGCTGGTGATGGTCATCACCTTGCTGATGCCGATCCGCGACAGGCCTTCGGGCGACATCGCCTGGTACTCAGGTGGATAGCCGATTGCGCCGGTCGCGATGATTACCCCCTGACCCGCCATCAACCTTGGAGTGGAAGCGGTGGTGCCGATCGTTCCGGGGTTGGTCAGGCTGATTGTAGTGTCCTGGAAATCCGAGACCTGAAGCTTGCCTGCGCGCGCCCTCCGGATGACATCGTCGTATGAGTCGAGCAGCTGCGAGAACGTCATTCCGCCCGCGCCCTTGATGTTCGGTACAAGCAGCGTTCGAGTCCCGTCTTTCTTAGTGACATCAACGGCTACGCCGAGGTTGACCTGCGGACGCCGCACTCGATAAGCATTCTCACCCTGCTCCTCAAATGAATCATTGAGCTGGGGGAATCTTTCTAGCGCCTTTAGGATCGCACGCGCCACCACGTGGGTATAGGAGACCTTGCGACCCGAAGCAGCAAGGTACTTGTTGATCACCTGGCGGTTCTCATCCAGAAGCTTTAGCGGAACCTGACGCTGCGATGTTGCGGTTGGGACCGCGAGACTCGCCTCCATGTTCTCGGCAATGCGCAGCGCCGGACCGCGAAGAGGTGTGCGTTCAACGGTCTCCTCAACAAGGGCAACCGTTGCAGGCTGAGCTTGAGCAGCGGCGGACTGAACGGTCGGGATATTCTCGCGAGGGGATTCAGGGGCGGTCCTGGAGGCTTCCCGTCCCCACTCATAGGTTGCGTGAATCGCATCAGAATGACCGGCGGCCTGTCGGACACTCTCCACAGCTCTTTGCTCAGTGGGGATCTGGGATCTCGATTCACCAACGGCGGGACCGTCGGTCAACAGCTCGTCGAAGAACGACCGCCAATCATCATCGACGGACGACCGGTCGCGTTCGAACTGAGCAAGAAGCTCGCTGACGTAATCAGCATTAACGCCGAACTCATCGGCGATCAACTGGTCGACTCCCTGTCGCCTTATCTCACTGGTCGCCATAGCTGTTAACCTCGATTCTGAGTTTAATCGGAGCTAAGGGCAAAGGGCAAAGAGCTAAGGGCAAAGGGCTAAGGGCAAAGGGCGAAGGGCGAAGGGCAAAGGGCGAAGGGCAAAGTGCAAAGCGCGAAAAGCGAAGGGCAAACAATGCTCTTTGCTCTTTGCCCTTTGCTCTTTGCTCTTTGCCCTTTGCTCTTTGCCCTTTGCTCTTTGCCCTTTGCTCTTTGCCCTTTGCTTGTTCGTCTTGTGAACCCTGCGTTACACTTCAAAGGTTCATCAACCGCGAATACCCGAACTTGTTTTTGAACGCAGCGTACAAACTACTCAACCCTCTGATGGCTTGAGCGTTTTGGAGAATCGACATTGAAGAGGACTCTGGTGATCGCATTGCTATCCGTGGTGCTCTGTCTCGGCGCCGCGGCTCAGACCTCACGACCCACACAAAACGTTCCCGGCGGCGTCCCCGCAGGTGTAACCGCTGCGCCGGTCGCTTCCGCCGAAGTGCGTCAGGAAACATTCGACATCGTCTGGAGCACCGTAAAGGAAAAGCATTTCGATCCAACGCATGGCGGGGTCGACTGGGATAAAGTCCGCGAACAGTATGCGCCCCGCGCAGCCGCTGCGAAGAGCGACCTCGAGTTTTACAGTCTCCTCAGACAGATGCTCGGCGAACTTAAGCAATCACACTTCAACATCATTCCACCCGAAGCCGTTGTAGAAGATAGTTCCCCGGAACCAAAAGGCGGAGGCATCGGGATCGATATTCGTCTAGTTGACGGCCAGCCGATGATCACTCGCGTAGAGCCCGGGTCCAGCGCTGAACGGGCCGGTCTGCGCACCGGATACATCATCAAAAGAGTCAACGACACAACTTCCGAGCAGGTGATCGCGGCGTTTGCCAAGAGCAAAGAGTCCGAAGCCATGAGAACGTTGCGAATCACTCGGACTTTCCTTGCAAGAATTAACGGCGCACCACAGACAACCGTGCGCATTTCTTACCTCGACGAGCGCGATCAGCCTCGCGACGTGACCGTCCCTCGTGAACGCTTGAAGGGCGAGATGTCACAACGATTCGGCAATTTCGGCCCCCAATACACCGAGTTTGAGGTAAAACGACTGGCCGGTGGGATCGGTTACATTCGCTTCAACGTTTTCGTGATGATATTGATGGATCGAATCAAGTCCGCGATTCGAGGGATGGGCGACGCGCCCGGGATCATCATCGACTTGCGGGGCAACCCGGGCGGAATCGGCGGTATGTCCAATGGTATCGCCGGCGTTCTGCAGAACGAGGAAGCTTCGCTCGGTACGATGCGAATGCGCAGCGGCTACCAAAACTTCTTCATCCATCCGCAGGCGAACCCGTATCTCGGGCCGGTGGTGATTCTTACCGACGGCGGCAGCGCCTCTACCAGCGAAATCTTTGCCGCCGGGATGCAAGAGCTTGGTCGAGCCGTCATTGTTGGCGAACGAACGGCGGGCGCCGCTCTGCCGTCAATTATTCAAAAGCTGCCCACCGGGGCGCTTTTTCAATATGCCGTGGCGGATTTCCGCACGCCGAAGGGCACACTGATCGAGGGCCGCGGCGTCGCGCCCGATGTCGAAGTGAAGTTTACGCGCCGCGCGCTGCTGGAGGGTCGCGATCCTCAACTGGACGCGGCAATCGAACAAATCAACAAGCAATCAAAGCAGCGAAAAGCCGTGGCCGCTCGCTGAACGTTTTGATGAAAGGAAGATAATATGAAACGCACCATCACGATCCTCATGTGCTCGTTTATTGCGGTCGCAGCCGTTGCACAAGGTGGCCCGCTGAGAGTACCGCAAGGCGCCGCGCTTCCCACCGCTGATCAGATCCTGGAAAAGTATGTGCAGACGCTGGGTGGAAAGGCCGCTCTGGAAAAGATAACCAGCACTGCCTCAAAGGGCACATTCGAGATCCCAGCATTCGGGGCAACAGGAAGCGCCGAAATGTGGGAGAAGGCGCCAAACAAGACCGCCCTGAAGCTGGACATCCCCGGCTTCGGTCTGGTGTTGGAGGGCTTTAATGGAACCGTCGCGTGGTCTCAGGATCCGCAAAGCGGGCTGCGAGAAAAAACGGGCGCTGAACTCGCCGCGACAAAACTCGATGCAGACTTCTATAAGCCGCTCAGACTAAAACAGCTTTATCCAAAGATCGCCGTGAAGGGCAAAGAAAAAGTCGGGGATAAAGACATGTATGTTTTAACCGCGACACCGGCCGAGGGTTCGCCCGAGACGTGGTACTTCGATGCAGCCACCGGGCTGCTGGCGCAGATGGATCTGGAGCGAGAGTCTCCACAAGGCAAGATGGCGGTCCAGGTTTTCCAGGAAGACTACAAGGAAGTGGACGGCATCAAGATTCCCCACACTGTGCGTCAGGTGACTTCGGCGTTTACAATCATCATCAAACTTCAAGAAGTAAAGCACAACGTCGCGGTCGACGAGACGAAGTTCAACAAGCCCGTCGCGCAGTAATTCACAACTCGAGCTTCGGCGCGCGGGATACCCCACCCCGCGCGCCGAGGACGGGAATAAGATCGTGAACGAATAAACTCGTCACTACGTGGAGCGCTTCGAGATCCTGGTTACACGTAGTAACAAATTCATTCGTTTCCGTCGTCACGAATTTATTCGTTCTGTCCCACAAAAACGGGTTCGGGAGTCAAAGCGACGCCGAACTTTTCAAGCACACGCTTCTGTATAAACTCCATCAACTGGATAACCTCTGCCGCAGTCCCGCCGCCTCGATTGATAATCGCCAGCGCATGCTTTGTCGAAGTCCCAACGTTACCGTGAACGTGTCCGCGCTTAATGCCGGCGCGCTCGATCAACCACGCCGCCGAGAGCTTTACCCGGTCATCCGAAACGGGAAACGCCGGCAAATCTAACATCTCCGCACCGATGGTTGCGCGACGCTTTATTTGCTCAAACTCGTCGCAGGCGATTGTCGGGTTCACAAAGAAAGAACCGACGCTGCGTGAGTCAGGATCAGTCGAATCGATCACCATCGCCTTGCGGCGGCGGACGGATAGCACCGCGTTGCGCACTTCTGCGAGCGTAGGCAATCCGATTCCGGCGTCAGCGAGAAAGCGCTCAAGTTCGGGGTATCGAATTGCCGGCTTACCATCCACACTCAACCTGTAGGTCACCCGCGTTATTATGAACCGGCCGCGATCTCGTGTCTTGAATCGGCTGGTCCGATAGCCGAATTTGCAATCGGTTGCACTCAAGTTAACCAACCCTTGCGTCTCCAGATCGACTGCTTCCACCGAAACCAGGGTCTGGCTTGTCTCCTGGCTGTAGGCGCCGACGTTTTGAATCGGCGTCGCGCCTACGCGGCCCGGTATACCCGACAGACATTCAAATCCTGCCCAGTTTTGGTTTACGCACTGATCAACAAGGGAATCCCACTCTTCGCCGGCGCCGGCGGTGATCAGCACATCGCCACCGTCGAAGCGAGTCTCAACTCCCAGAATTCTCAAACGAAGAACAAGCCCTGGGAAGCCTCGATCGGCGATTACGATATTGCTGCCGCCGCCAAGCACAAACAGCGGTACATCTCGAGTTCGTGCCCACGCGACGCCAGCCAGCAATGCGTTGGTACTGGCGACCTCGGCGTAATATCGAGCCGGCCCGCCGATGCCGATAGTCGTCAACGGCGCAAGCGCAACGTTTTCTTCCAGTAGCATAGACTTTAGTCTGTGTTCTCGATG
>DASRIZ010000609.1:0-4877 GCA_035649735.1 Blastocatellia bacterium
CTCGATGCTTCGAGGATCGTCGCGGGAAAGTTACACCTGGTAATGAAGTCAACGGCCGTTGTTCCTGTTGTGGAAGCCGCAATTGACACTGTGAGAACCTCGGCCGAGGCAAAAGGAATTCAAATCGTCACGAATTTTGAGGACATCGACAAACCGATTGACGGAGATCCACACCGGCTGCAGCAAATCGTTTGGAATTTGCTATCGAACGCCGTGAAGTTCACTCCACCTGCAGGGCGCATTGAAATCTCTGTGCACTCCGAGCGCGACAACGTTCAGATCCAAGTAACCGACAGCGGTATCGGGATACCGCCGGATTTTCTTCCATATATATTCGATCGATTCTGGCAAGGGACCGATGGCAGTTCCAAAATGCGATCCGGCCTCGGACTTGGTCTCACTATCGTCCGGCACCTCGTTGATCTGCACAGCGGCTCGATTCACGCTGCGAGCGCCGGCTCAGGTAAAGGCGCCGTTTTTACTTTACGCTTTCCGTTCACCGTTCGCCGTGCCGTTACGGCAATGCGATCAGACAATCAATAAGCGAATGGATGACATAATTGTTTCATGCTGAGACAAAAATGGGGCTCGGTCGTGTGCCCCTCGTGCGGAAATCTCGTCGGTGTCAATGACAAACAGTGCCTGACATGCGGCCGTTGGAATCCGGGACTATGGGGCTTCGCCCCGTTCTTGAACCGTCTGGGGCGTGATCTTGGATTTACGCAGTTCGTGATTGGGGCCTGCGCAACGTTATACATGCTGATGCTGGTTGCCGATCCAAGCGGCATCAGCACAGGCGGTCTTTTGAATTTCTTGTCGCCAAGCAATGAGGCTCTATTCCTCTTTGGCGCGAGTGGCGCGCGTCCTGTATTTCTGGCTGGACGGTGGTGGACGGTTCTGACAGCGGGCTGGTTGCACGCAGGCCTGCTCCACATTTTCTTCAACATGATGTGGATTCGTCAGCTCGCACCTCCGACGTCGGAGATGTACGGTCCCAGCCGAATGATCATCATCTACACCATCGCCGGAATCATAGGATTCACTGCGAGTACTCTGGCCGGCGCTTTCATACGGCTGCCGATCCTGGGCGGGGCGGGGTTCACGGTGGGAGCATCGGCCCCAATCTTCGGCTTATTGGGGGCTTTGGTTTACTACGGCAGGCGAAGTGGAAGCAGCGTCGTTGGCGACCAGGCCAAGTCATGGGCCGTGACACTCTTCATTTTC
This sequence comes from Blastocatellia bacterium, assembly GCA_035649735.1. Classification (GTDB taxonomy): domain Bacteria; phylum Acidobacteriota; class Blastocatellia; order UBA7656; family UBA7656; genus Onstottus_A. The sequence continues at coordinate 1,225 of DASRIZ010000609.1, forward strand.
GGATTCTTCTTTCCCGGCGTCGACAATTGGGCACACCTTGGCGGTTTTGTTGGAGGGTACGCGGCGGCGAAATTCCTGGATCCTTTACGTCCGGAACGTCTGGATCACCTGATCGTGGCTCTAATATGTCTGACCATGACAGCGATCGCTATCGTGTTCTCGATTGTGTCCGGGCGCAGCTTTCTCAGCGGTTAAGGTGCTGCTGATGACAAACTGCGTTTGTTTGTTATCAAACTTGACGATGTATTCGTCCATCGCTTCGATTTCGTTTGCGTTCTCGCTCAACCACACGATCGTGGCTCGCCGGCCTTCCAGGAAAACGGTATCGCCAATTTTAAATCGTGGCATGTTACGCTGACCGGCGCTCCAGGCCTTGGCTCACGCCGGCGCCTTGGACTTGAGCTTCTTTGACGAGGATTGTTTGATTGCGCATTCGCTTTCCGTTCAGCAGAGTGATGGCTTCCTGTATTTGCGAATCGTCGTACAGTTCGACATAACCGAAGGCAGGAGACACGCCGGCTACGAGGTCTCGGACAATCCGAATGGACCGCGTTTTGATACCCCGTGATTCGACCCATTCCTGCAGCTCACGGTCGGAGCAGTTGTAGGGGATATTAACGAGAAACAACTTAGACATTATTGCCTCTAGCGGGCAAGGCGCCCGAGATCTACAAAATTAGGCGGCTTCGGCCTTCCGAGGACCTTGTTTCCTGATCTTCCAGTGCTGGAAGGGATAGATATGACCGCATCGGGGGCAAGTCCACGCGCCCTTTTGAGGGTCGGCATCGCGCTCGTGAACCATCTCAACCACTAAGTGGCAGTGCAGGCACATGGTCGGCTTACTGTAGATATATTGTTCCTGTACACTCTTACGCACGAACTCGATCCTCCCTTTCGTTTGGTGCTTGGTATTGCAATTCAACTGCCGGAGATGGCACACAAAGGAATCCACGGACAACGAACCATTTCCTATTGGACGCACAACCGCACTATCAGGTAGAAATTCCTTGCAGAGGTGAAAAATGACCGTGGAATTGCTTGCAGCAAGACTTCAGAGACTGGAACAGCGGTTCCGATGGATGAAGCGTGCAGCCCTCCTTTTGGGTGTTCTGGTAACCACGGGCACCGCGATGGCTCAGCTTCAGCCCGAATTAGATCCTTTCCGGCTGCTCCGGAGACCGCTCGTCACTCAACGCGACTCGACACAACAAGCTTCTGTCGAGGCCGAAGTGCGTTCGCATCATTTCGTACTTGTGGATGAGAAGGGAAAAGAACGCGCCTCTCTCGTAGCCGATGGTGCTGGATCCGTTTTCCTCGTGATGTTCGACGCTGCAGGAAAGACCCGCGCAAACTTGTCCGTGAGCAATGACGGACCAAGTCTCGTGCTCTACGATCCGTCTGGGCAGCAACGGGCCATTATCGGCAGTACGACGTCAGTGGGTTCCCATGTGAACGAAAACGGCATCGCCGAGAAAGGGCCTGCGTCTTCGATCGTGCTGTTTGACAAGGCTGGGAAGCTGCTGTGGAGGCAGCCGTGAACATTGAGACTCGTTATCTTGTTAGATGGCGATATTTGATCCGGTGCGGCTGGTCGGCGGCAGCGCCAAGTCGGGCGCGGCGATCGGCTTCATAATCTGAATAGTTCCCTTCAAACCAAACCACACGGCTATCGCCCTCAAACGCGAGGATATGGGTCGCGATACGATCCAGAAACCAGCGATCGTGGCTGATTACCACAGCGCAGCCCCCAAAATTTTCCAGCGCTTCTTCCAGAGCGCGCAATGTGTTCACGTCGAGATCGTTTGTCGGCTCGTCTAGTAGCAGCACGTTAGCGCCTTGCTTCAACATTTTCGCAAGATGCACACGATTCCGTTCTCCGCCGGATAAATTCCCAACCTTCTTTTGTTGATCGCTTCCCGAAAAATTGAATCGCGCCACATAGGCTCGCGACGGCACTTCGCGAGACCCAAGCTTGACCGTATCGAATCCATCCGAAATCTCGTCCCAAGTGGTTTTGTTGGGATTGAGCACGTCGCGGCTTTGATCGACATACGCAAGCTTTACTGTTTCGCCTAGACGGAAAGAACCGGCGTCCGCTTTTTCCTGACTTGTGATTAATCGGAACAACGTTGTCTTGCCGGCGCCGTTTGGACCGATAACCCCGACGATGCCGCCCGGCGGTAAGCGGAAATTCAAATCGTCGAAGAGCAGCCGATCGCCGTACGCTTTGCGTAAGCCTTGCGCCTCAATCACCACTTGACCGAGCCGTGGTCCAGGCGGGATATAGATCTCCAGGTCTTGTGCGCGCTGCTCGGTTTCATTGCTGAGCAGCACCTCGTAAGCATTGATCCTGGCTTTACCTTTCGCGTGCCGCCCTTTCGGCGACATTCGAATCCATTCCAGCTCGCGCTGCAGCGTTTTTTGCCGTTGCGTCTCGGTTTTTTCTTCCTGCTCCAGCCGCAATCTTTTTTGCTCGAGCCATGACGAATAGTTCCCTTCCCAAGGAATTCCATGTCCGCGATCCAACTCGAGGATCCAACCGGCAACATTGTCTAGGAAATATCGATCGTGAGTGACCGCGATGACGGTACCTTCGTACTGGTGGATGTGATGTTCCAGCCATGCCACGGATTCCGCATCCAGATGATTCGTGGGCTCGTCCAGAAGAAGAATGTCCGGTTTTTGAAGCAGGAGCCGGCAGAGTGCTACACGGCGCTTCTCGCCGCCCGATAGCACACTGATTGACGTATCGGGCGGCGGACAGCGCAGCGCATCCATTGCCATTTCGAGCCTGGAGTCCAAATCCCAGGCCTGAGTGGCGTCCAGTCTTTCTTGCACCTTACCTTGACGGTCGAGCAGATCCGACATCTCGTCGTCCGCCATTGGCTCAGCAAATTTGGCGTTGATTTCGTCGAACTCGCGCAAGAGATCCACAATTGGCTGCACGCCTTCTTCAACTACTTCACGCACAGTCTTTGCAGGATCCAGCTGCGGTTCCTGCTCGAGGAACCCGATTGTATAGCCCGGCGAAACGGCAGTCTTGCCTTGGAAGTCCTGATCGACGCCCGCAAGGATCCGCAACAGAGAGCTCTTCCCAGAACCGTTCAAGCCGATGACGCCAATCTTCGCGCCATAGAAGTACGACAAGTAAATGTCTTTGAGCACAGCCTTCTTGTCGTAGTACTTGCTGACGCCGATCATGGAGTAAATGACTTTGTTTGGAACTGTGCTCATTGGGCGGGAAAAAGCGGGCACGTGCTGCCCGCAATATTATCTGGACCTGAAACTCGTTAGCGCTTCTTGTTCGGATTGATGCACATCAAACACGGCATAAAGCTTCGTGAATTGGAGCAGGTCCATGACCTGGCGTCCAGGATTGCTAAGCTTCAGCTGCCCCCACGGCTTTCGGTCCTGGCTTTCACACTGCGGGCAAGGATCCCAGTTACCCTCGTCGTCTTTGAACACCGTAGCGCCACACTTTGCGCAGATCATCTGGGTAACCGTACCAAGCGCCATGATCAACTCTCCAAGACCGCTGCTATCAACGTAAGACACGTCCTTGAGGTTCAGCAGAATTTTCGTGTGTCCCTTCGCCACTTCATCACGAATAGTCTCTCTCAACGCACTGAGCGCCTCGCCGGCCGTGATTCTTC
>DASRIZ010000610.1:0-8626 GCA_035649735.1 Blastocatellia bacterium
TCACGATTCAGACATCAGGCAGCGGCACTCTGGGCTGGCAGTCACTCACTCTGCAAGCAGGCACGATCAATCAGGGCGGCGCGGACTTCAGCTTTGTGCCGAACGGCCTTGGCAACTACAGCCAGAGTGGCGGCACCTTCAACGGCAGCGCCAACTCAATAGCTTTCCAGAGTGAATTCAATCAGAGCGGCGGCACGTTCAACGGAGGCAGTGGCAACATTGACGTGGATGGAAACTTCGCACTCCAGGGCACCGGTATTTTCAACTCGACGACCGGCACGCTCTTTGTTGGAAGGGCCTTCGATCACGATACGCTTAGTGTTCCGGGCGGCACGTTCAATCATAACAACGGTACAGTCGTCTTCGATGGGGCCGATAACGGCGGCCTAAATATCTCGGCGGCCGGCGAGACTTTCAATAACCTAACTTTCACGTTGCCTGACGCCGGTCAAAGGAACCTTTCCGGCGGGCCCTTCATCGCGCTTGGCGCACTCACTTTGAATAACGGCACCCTTTTCCTCGGGGTGTTGCAGCCGCGAGGAAATCTAGTCATCGCCGGTACATTCGACGGTGGGAATGGCACGGCAGTTACTTTCTCAGGATCGAACAACCAGAGCTTTACTAACAGCGGCGGCGCGAATCCAACGGGCGCCTGGACCGTCAACAAGAGTGCGGGCAGCGTCACGCTACTGAGCGACCTGATACTGGGCACAAGCCAGTCGCTAAATTTAACGTCGGGCACTCTGGATATGGGCGCCTCATTCAGTCTAACTGCGGGCGCGATAACAATCGGGGCTTCAGGTATGCTGCGTAACTTTGGCACCGGGGACCTGACCGTGGGCTCGAGCCTTACGAACAGCGGGGTGTTCAACTTCAACGGTGGCGGCAGCGGCTGCGGCGATGCGGCTTCAATTTTCATCCGCTCTTCGGTGAGTACCGTAGCTCGCCCGTGGTCGGGGTCTGGGATGTTCTCTGTTGTGAATGTAGATGTAAAAGACCAGAATGCCGCAGCCGTCGCCGGTACCATTGTCGCGTTCAACAGCTTGAATTCAGGCAACAACACCAACTGGACGTTCATCCTCGGCTGCTCGATACAAATAAACACGCAGCCTAACAGTCAAAGCGTATGCCCGAACGTTTCGGTCAGTTTCACGGTTGCTGCTTTGGGTACCGGTCTCACGTTTCAGTGGCGGAAGAACGGAGTGAATCTCACCAACGGCGGCAATATCAGCGGGGCGACGACCACTATGTTAACCATAAACCCGGTCGGTCCGTTCGACCAAGCTGCTTATGACGTGGTCGTCACCGACACGTTCGGCGTTACTGCGACTTCAATGGCCGCAACGCTGACCGTTGCGGGGGCGGTTACGACGACAGCTGACAGCGGCGCAGGCTCGCTGCGCCAAGCAATACTCGACGTGAATAGTTGTCCGGGGTTGAACACGATCGCCTTCAACATACCAGGTGCAGGGGTGAAGACAATCACGCCGCTTTCGGCGCTGCCTACGATAACCGACCCGGTGATCATCGACGGCACTTCACAGCCTGGATTCGCCGGCTCGCCTTTGATTGAACTCAACGGCGCAAGCGCTGGGGCTGTCAACGGCTTGTTGATCACAGCCGGCGACTCTACGGTGAAAGGACTTGTGATCAATCGCTTCCTCGGCATGGGCATTGAAATCAACACCAACGGCGGCAGTACCATTCGAGGCTGTTACATTGGCACGAATGCCGCCGGTACTGCCGACTTGGGCAATTTCGATGGCGTAAGAATCATCAACTCAAATAGTAACGTTATTGGCGGCACGACGGCGGCGGAACGCAACGTCATTTCGGGGAACAGTAGCGGGATATTCATTTTTAACAGTAGTTTCAATCAGGTTATTGGGAACTTCATTGGCACGGATGTGACCGGCACGTTGGATCTGGGCAATTCTCAGAATGGTGTGGTGATCAGGACGGCGTCTAACAACGTGATCGGTGGGGCGACCGTTGCAGAGCGCAACGTGATTTCGGGGAATGACACCAGAGGAGTTCTCATAAATTTCGGCGCAACAGGCACTCAAGTGATCGGAAATCTCATCGGCACGGACGTGACCGGCATGTTGAATCTGGGCAATTCAGGCGCGGGCGTGCAGATTGATAGGGATCTCAACAACAACACATCAAACAATGCCATTGGCGGCACAAATCTGGGAGAAGGCAATACGATTGCTTTCAATGGATTCGGTGTACTTGCCGCCGGCGCGGGCGGAGGAACAGCGGTCGGCAACGCGGTCCGGGGCAACTCGATCTTTTCGAACGACAACCTCGGCATAGATTTACCACCGGGCGGCATCGTAAACCCTAATGACGCCGGCGACGGCGACACAGGGTTTAACAATCTACAGAATTTTCCTTCGCTGCTGTCGGCCCACGCTACAGGCACAAGCATCACCATACAAGCCTCGCTCAGCAGCACCCCGAACACCTTCTTCAACATCGACTTCTACTCCAGCCCAACCGCCGACCCAACAGGATTCGGGGAAGGCAAAGTCTTTCTCGGCTCAAGACCCGCTGCAACCCAGGACACCGGCGAGATCACCTTCACCGCCACTTTTAATACCGCTGTCACTCTGGGCCATTTCATCACCGCTACCGCCATAGACCTTGCGGGCAATACATCGGAGTTCTCTTTGGCTCACGTGGTTTCCGACGCCGCAGCCTGCGCAACCTTAGAACTCGTTCCGCCTTCAGCCTCGTTTAACGACGCCGGCGGCAGTGGTTTGATAAATGTCATCAAAGCGGCGGGCTGCGCCTGGACCGCAGTAAGCAATGTCAGTTGGATTACCAACGTCGCTCCCCCAAGCGGTAGCGGCAACGGACCCGTCACTTACACGGTCGCCTCCAACGCTAGCGGTTGCCGCTCCGGCACGATCACCGTCGGCGGCCGCACGTTCACCGTCACTCAATCGTGTCCAACGGCTATCGAGTTAATATCGTTCAGCGCCGAAAGATATGAGAACGGGACCTTTATTGAATGGAAGACAGGGTTTGAAGCAAGCAACCTTGGATTCAACATCTACCGTGAAGAGAGCGGAAAGCGCTCGCTCATAAATACCCAGCTCGTCGCAGGAGCAGCGCTCACAGCCGGGTCAACACTGCGAGCCGGACAGGGTTATGCATGGTGGGACGCGGGGATTTCGGATTGTGGATTGCGGGATGCAGATTGTCGGAATGCCGCATACTGGCTCGAAGATATTGACCTCAACGGTCAATCCAAACTGCACGGACCGTTCTATCCCAAGCCTGTTGACGGCAAGCCGCCTGCTCGCTCTCGCGCTGCATTCTTAAGCGAAGTCGGCCGAAAACCAGATCATCAATCATCACCGCTCGAGAGACGCGCGTCACTCGGTACGCTATCGACGTCGCAGCTCACTCAATCCGCTGATCTCGCCTCTAAACCAGGCGTGAAAATCGCGGTCAATGCCGAAGGTTGGTATCGGGTGACTCAGCCGGAGCTCCTGGCTATCGGGTTTGATCCTGCCGGCGATCCAAGATTCCTTCAGCTCCTCGCAGAAGGCCGGCAACAACACATTATTGTATCGGGTGAGCTGGACGGGCGTTTTGATCCTGAAGACTTTTTGGAGTTCTACGGCACTGGTGTTGACTCTCCATTTGCCGACTCCCGAGTTTACTGGTTGCGCGCCGGTGATCAGCCCGGCTTGCGCGTCGCGGCGGGCAAGTTTGACGGAGCGCCCTCGAATACTCACAGCTTCACCGCGACTGTGGAGCGCCGCGACCGATCGATTCACTTCGCTGCCCTGCGCAACGGCGATCAGGAGAACTTTTTCGGAGCGGTTATCGCTTCGAGCCCGGTCGATCAGCATCTTGCTATTACAAACCTGGAAAAAGCGGCTTCTGGTAATGCCCGGCTTGACGTAGCCCTCCAGGGCGCCACCCTGCTGGAGCATCGAGTTCGCATAGATCTCAACGGGGAATACGCCGGCGAAGTCAGCTTTTTCGGCCAGGATGAGGGCATCGCTAAACTAATCGTCCCTCAAAAGCTGTTGAAGGAGGGGATCAACAACGTGCAACTAACGCCGGTGGGCGGAGATGGCGATGTCAGTCTGGTTAACTACATTCGCATCAGCTATGAGCATGCCCTTACTGCGGACAACGACGCCCTCAAGCTCACGGCTGCCGGTCAGCGTCGGATCACTATCGACGGGTTTTCTTCCAAGGCCATCCGCGTATTCGATATTACCGACGACGGCTCGCCGCAAGAGTTGTCCGGTGAGATCGACCAACAAAAGTCCGGTTACCGTGTGAGCTTCGCGTCGCCATTGGAGGGAGAGCGAACGATTCTGGCTATCGCAGTGGAGCCGCGCGGTGCCCGGCTGAGCCTTAAACAGCCTTCCAACGTGCGCAATCTCAATGCGAGCCTGCTGATCATTACGACTCGCGAGCTGGCCCCTGCTCTTCCACCTCTGGTCGCTCTCCGAGAAAGCCAGGGATTCTCAGTCGGGCTCGTTGATATCGAACACATCTACGATGAGTTCAGCTTTGGGCAAAAGACGCCCGTCGCATTGAGAACATTTATGTCACTCGCGAACTCCAGCTGGAAGAAGAAACCTAAATACGTGCTGTTTGCCGGGGACGCGTCATTCGATCCAAAGAACTATCTGGGATTTGGCGACTTCGACTTGATACCGGCAAAGCTAATCGACACCGATTTCATGGAAAGCGCAACCGATGACTGGTTCAGCGACTTCGATGGCGACGGAATTTCGGATGTTGCGACCGGCAGATTCCCAGCGCGGATCGTCGAAGAGTTGTCGGCAATGGTGTCAAAGACAATTCGCTACGAGCAATCGGGTCCGTCAGAAGAAGCCTTGCTCGTCGCTGACGCCAACGAAGGGCTCGACTTCGAACGAGCAAGCACAGATCTGAGATCGCTGATCCCAGGTAATTTGAGGATCACCCAGGTCAACCGTGGCCGAGTAGATGCCGAAATGGCGAGGAACTCACTGATAGAAGCGATATACCGGAAGCAATTTCTGGTCAACTATGTCGGCCACGGTTCGGTAAATCAGTGGAGAGGGAATCTGTTGACGAATGAGCAGGCCGTGGGATTGAGGAATGAGCACTTTGCGATGTTTGTGATGATGACGTGTTTGAACGGGTACTTTAATGATCCCGCTTTGGATTCGCTTGGAGAGTCGTTGATGAAGGCGGAGGGAGGAAGTGTCGCGGTATGGGCGTCGTCGGGAATGACGATGCCCGGTGAGCAAGCGGTGGTGAATCAAGAGCTGTACCGGCTGCTGTTCAATCAAGACCAACGACTGACGATTGGTGAAGCGGCGATGCGAGCAAGGAGAGCGACAAACAGCTTAGATGTGCGTCGAACGTGGATCCTTTTCGGGGACCCAACGACGAAGCTGAAATGATGAGCCTGCAATCGCAGGTTCGAGCCGGCAAGCAAAGAGCAGTCGGACTCAAGCGCCGCTTGTTTCCGTAACGCTCTATAGAAAGCTTCATCATGGGACAATCGCCCGACCAGAGTTTCTTATCTCTCACATCCAAAAAAAGGAGCCGGAGGGAGCTCCGGCTCAAACAAGTAACGGCGCTATGAGAGGGTGATTAGTTATGTGCCGGCGGGATGACCGCGATGGAAGTTGCCTTGCAGACATCCGTTGAGGCTTCACATTCGCTGGCCACTTTGTCGCCGACTTTCAGATCGCTCAGAGCGATGGTTTGATCCGCTTTGGTGAACTTGGTAGTTGTGCTGACTAGCAGCCGGACTTCTGCGCCCGCGTCATCCTTAATGACGATTTCGTTCTTCGTCGCGTCTATTTTCACGACCTCGCCGGTCTGTATTTTGGCTTCAGGCTTTTGAGCCTTCTCTTCAACTTTCTGAGTCTTTTCTGGCTTCTGCTTTTCTGTTGGTTTCTCCTGGGCAATCGCTATTCCGAGCATCACTGTGCACAGAAATACCGAAACAGCCAACATGTATTTTTTCATACCATTTAGCTCCTTTTCTTGGTTTCGGAGTAATGTCGCAACCGATGTGCCGTCGATTGAATCGGCTTTAAACGGCTGGCAGCGCGATTCGATCTTGCGTTGCTGAACTTTCGGGTAAAGATTGCATCCCATACCAGTAAATATTTCTGTATTAATAGTGAACGCAAGGATCTTGTCACTCGCGCTCTTTGCTTTGTGACTTCGCGTACCAGGCAGCGCCGGCTTTAGCCATGTTGTGTTTAAGCGCGCTTCACAGCATTTGCGCGCAGACACGCCGGCCTTTAGACGTGTGTGTTTCAACTTAACCACCTGTCAACTTCAGTCTCACTTCACTGTGGTCTCTGGGACGCGAGGCTCAACCGAATTGACAAGAACCGGATTAAACTGATAATCACCTGCGACGCAGTCAACACCGGGTTAATCGCTCAATGAGCGCGGAACTTTCAGAGCGGCACTGCGAAGTAATTCTTGACCTTTGCAGCGGGTTTGACTGCAGCACGCAACTGTTCAAGGTTTAACACTGGGCTCCTCGGGATCAGTGTCCAGCAATATCAGTTACGGGGCAGACCTTCTTCAATTGATTTGAGTTGGCACCGCAAGCAGCGTATGAAGAGTCTTCTCAGAGAACTGTTGTTTCCCACGATCGCGGTTGTTGCCGCTTTTCTGGTCGGCGGCGTGATCGTGTGGATGGTTGGCGATAGTCCGATGTTGGTGTACGAGCTGTTCTTTACGAGCGCGTTTGGCTCTATCGACGGCATAGGATACACGCTGTTCTACGCCACGCCGCTGATCTTCACCGGGCTTGCTGTAGCCGTAGCGTTTAAGTGCGGTCTGCTGAACATAGGCGCCGAAGGCCAACTAATCGTCGCAGCCTTTGCTACAGCGTGGGTAGGTTTGGTGCTTCCGGGATGGCCGTGGATGGTGGTGGTCATTCTGGCGATGATCGCAGCCATCTTGGTCGGTGGAGTATGGGCCGGGATACCCGGTGTGCTGAAAGCGAGGTTCGGCGCGCACGAAGTCATCACCACTATCATGATGAACTTCATCGCGGCGGGCCTGGTCAGCTATCTGACTCAATATCACTATCGGAAACCGGGCGACCCGATACTTGAGACCTTGCCGATAGCCGAGAATGTTAGTGGTTCGATCGTTGGACCTCATATCCCCCGGATGAGCGCACTACTTGCGCCGCTAGGAATAAGCTTCCCGGAAAGACTTCCGTTGAACCTTGCGTTTCTGTTTGCGCTCGCTGCTTGTGTGATCGTTTACGTTTTCTTGTGGAAGACCAAGTGGGGCTACGAGCTACGTGCAGTCGGGATAAACCCGTCGGCAGCTGAGTATGGCGGCATTTCAATCGCGCGCAACGTGGTAATCGCGATGTTTATATCCGGCATGCTCGCGGGAATGGTTGGGATAAACGACGTCCTGGGTTATCGCTATCGTTATTATCACAACTTCTCGGCGAACTATGGGTTCACCGGAATCGCGGTTGCGTTACTGGGCCGGAATCACCCGATAGGTGTGTTGCTGGCTGCCATTCTGTTTGGGGCGCTGATCAGATCCGGTCTGTTCATCGACATCTTTACCGACAACGTGTCGAAGGATTGGGTTGTGATCCTGCAAGCAATCATCATCCTGTTTGTTGCGTGCGAGGCGCTATTCAGGGGTGGAGCAAAGAGATTGATCCGCGGAAAAGTCTAAAAAACGGTTTCAGGTTTGGGGTTATAGTTTGTGGTTTCTAGTTTCTGGTTGAGAGCATAACCGGAAACCACAAACCACAAACCACAAACCAGAAACCATAAACCATAAACCAGAAACCAGAAACCTAGTTCATGCTCGAGACCATCATCAGTCTATCGCTTCTCGCGTCGATGGTGAGGTACGCGACTCCTCTCACGCTCGCCGCGCTGGGCGGCATGTACTCGGAGCGCGGCGGTGTCATCAACATCGCGCTGGAAGGCATCATGCTCGCCGGCGCGTTCACGGCCTCCGCGGTTACCGTGAAGGTTGGCAATCCGTGGATAGGTCTCTTGTGCGCGGCAATCGCGGGATTGCTGGTTGCGTTGATTCACGCGGTTGCTTCGATACAGTTCAAAGCGGATCAGGTTGTCGTAGGCACAGCAATCAATATCTTGTTTCTTGGTGTGCCGCCGCTTGTGTCGGGCGCGTTGTTCGAGTCGACGGGCTCAACTCCACAACTTCCGCGCGAGCAGACGCTGCCCGAATGGCACATCCCGTTGATCGATCACGTTCCCGTGCTAAAGCAGTTATTATCCGGACACACTCCCATCTCGTATCTGGCGGTCGCGCTTGTTCCAATCAGCTACTATGTTCTCTTCCGAACGCGGTTCGGCTTACGTCTGCGTGCGGTAGGCGAGAACCCGGAAGCTGCCGACACAGCCGGTGTGAGCGTCTCTCGCCTCCGCTACGCCGGGGTGCTGTTGAGCGGAGTGCTTGCGGGAGTTGGCGGCGCGTATCTTTCGATCGCTCAGAATTCGCTGTTCACTCGCAACATGACCGGCGGTCGCGGATTCATCGCCCTGGCCGCGCTGATATTCGGCAAGTGGCATCCGGTAGGTGCATTCCTTGCGTGTTTGCTTTTCGGGTTGGCCGAGGCGATTTC
>DASRIZ010000611.1:0-6871 GCA_035649735.1 Blastocatellia bacterium
GCCTTGACCACCGCCGGAACTCTTTCTAGACAGTAGATCACCTGCGTGTACATCGGCTGCTCCACCCACGTCGTTCCGTCCTGGTCGAAGGTGGCGATGCGCGCCTCAGGCGCCACGAACTGCGGGCTGCCTTTTTCCGTAGTCGACTTTACGAACTCGACGATCGCCTTCTTGGCAGGTCCGTCGTTCCAAGACGGCAGCGGACCTGCCCCGAGCGCAGTCGAGGGGTCCGTCTGGGCATGTGCCTGGGCGAACAGCAACAGAAATAGGAACCCTGCCCCAAGCATTCTGTTTATCATCGTGCGTTTCATTTGAGATTTTCCTTTCGCCTTCTTCCTTGGCCTCTGGTTTGGGGCGAAAGATTCTCGCATCCGGTGTCCCGGGGGGGGCGAAGAGCTGGCTGGTTTCAGGACAGTCGTCAACAATCGGGACCTACTCCGATTCTGAAACCTGAAACCTGAAAATTAGCTCAACTCCTCACCCTCACTGCGTGCGACCTTCGAGCGCTGTGCAACTGTCGCCGCCCACCGGACAAAAAACCTGATAGACTCGGCGTTGGTCGCAACCCGCAACGCCGATCGTAAACAGACCGCGTTCTTCGCCCTGCAGATAGGGTCCCTGGATGGCCGGTTGTGTGACCTCTTGCGAAAGCACCTGTCCGGTTGCGTTCGGACAATTCATTTCGAATTGTCCGCGGCTCACGGCCGCCTGTATCGCTGTCGGTTGTTTGTTAGCGAGAAATTGGGCTTGGCTCGTACAACCAGTGAAGACCAGGAAAGTAATGAGCGCGAAGATCATGAATGACTTTGACATATGTGACCCCCTTGCTTCAAAAAATGCTTCGCGGCGTTAGCTTCGTAGCGCCGGGATCTGGTTGGTGTCGTAAACAGCAATAATGCGCACGTTCTGGTAGCGCTGGTCTTCCTGCAAGGTCACGTTCTTCGGAGCGTAGAGGTCCCCGAGACCGTACACTTTGTAGAACTGGTGCGGCACATTGACCAGGTACTGGTCGATGATCGGTTCCGGCGCCTGAGAACGCTCCCGGGATAGTTTCTCATTGATCGCTAGGCTGCCCGTCGCAGAGGCACTGCCGATCATGACGAACAGAACTTTGCGCCCGCGGCTATCGCGGGAAATGTAGTCCAGAAAATTAATTAGCCGGTCGTATTGCAACCCACTCGACCCTAAGCTGGCTGAGCCGGTCGGGAAGAAGAGTGTGATTTGGCCGGTGCCTTGCTGATTCGATAGTTGTTCGAGCATTCCGAGCGCCTGCTGCGACGTCTGGAGGTTTTTGCTGGCCGTCCCCTGGAGCTGCTCGTAGTCCTTCATGTTGTTGTTGTTCGAATCGACCACGAGCTGAGCCAGAGTGCTTGCCTGGCTGCCCGATGCGCCGCCAAAGACCGTACCATTGGGGAACGTGATCGTCTGGGGCTTCTGCTCATCCGGTTGCTGCACGACAAACTGCTGGGGCTGGCCCGCGCATCCGACGAGCACGGCAGCCACGACAACACTAAGAACGCCAATAACTTTTGTTTTCATATTAATTTTCCCTTCACTTCTTTTCCGCTTCAGCGGTTCTTTCAGAGCGTCATCCCTCTATTCATCTCTGCTCGCTGCTTACCGTTTACTGCTTACTCGTTTCGTCCTCGGTTCTCGTCCCTCGACACTCATCATCGTTATTACTTCATCTTGATGATTAGTCCGCTGGTGCCTAATTGCAGTTGGGCGCCTTGAGAAACGGAACGCAGGTGAATGACCACGCCGTTCGAATTCCGCAAGACCATCCCCCCCATGCCGCCGGCCAAGGTAAGTCCAGCTTCCGCGGCCACATAGGTTCCCGCGAACTTCGACACGTCGGTTAAGTTGTAGACGTCTCCGGTAGCGTTCACCTTGCTAATCCCCCAATCCACCAGCGAAAGCCCGTCGATCGAGAATGGGTAATCTTTTCCTTTGAAATTCAGCTTCCCGTCGCCCCAGCTAACACCAATACCGGCGGCGATCGAAGTGCTTTCGATGGACACCTTCGCCGCAGGCGTTGCCTTTTCCGCGGCGACGGCAGTTTTCGCAGCCACCATCACCAGAAACAATAATGCGAACCTCGAAACCGTTCGAATCTTAAACATATGACTTCCTCCTCCTTTTTTTTTCCGACTTAAGTGAATTCCTGCTCAATGTGCTGTTGTTGCTTATTGATGACTGATTATTTTTTCCCCCACTCGCCATTTGACACTCGACACTGTTTTTTCCGTCGTCACTCGTCGTCAGCCACATTCAGCATTCTCCTACCTTCAACCTCATCACTAGATCTTGAATCGACGTCGCTTCGAACATACGGACGTCCACCAATTTTCCCAGCACCTTGACGGCGCCGATCAAAGCCCGAAACTGATCCGATGATAAATAGGAATTCATCGCCACCTTGTCCGACCATTGCTCGACCAGCAGCAAATTCGTCGGCAAATAGGCTTCTTCGTAGACTCGCCGTTCTAAACAGGCCGCCGGCAATTGATCGGTCCGGCTGGTTTCTTTGAACATTTGCATCAGCTCGTGTCGCTGGTTAGGTTCCACTTCCGCTCTGATTACTATGCCGATCATGCTCTGCTTAGGCTTCCGCTCACGGAAGCAGCTCAAAATGTTCAAGCAGTTCAAGGTTCAAAAGGCGGAGCGCGCCCTTGAAATCTTTCTGACAGCCCTTACTAAGCAGCCCTCGTGCCAGTTTCCAAACGAAGCGATCACAGCGGCCAGAAGGTTTTGTAATATCAGAGAGATAGAAAACTATGTTGCGAGTATGTTACGCGCACAGGAGTGTAACGGCTCGCCACACGGACCTCGGCGTATTGCGGATCCTCAAAATGTTGAGGGAAGCAGGCTGCTGCGACGAACAGTTCAAGACGTTCAAACAGTTCAAGTCGTGAAAAACGAATGCTCTCGAATCTAGAAACTTTGAATGGGCTGTTTTAATCCGGGGTCCAGTTCTGATCTCGCCTGGATTCCCGACGGTTCGAGAACATCATCGTCCCCGAGGGAAATCGAGGGATAGAAGCATTCGGAAATGACAGACTCCTCTGAGGTCTGGAAATAAAATAGGCAGTAAGCTGCGGGAGAATTGACTCAATGAGATTGAGAATCTTTGCGTTATTTAGTTATTGCTTGGCGCCATGACGAAACAGTGCCGAGTGATGAGCGATCCTCAACACTCGACACCCGACCCTCGACCCTTTTCCCTCGATCGGCTAGTGTAAATTTGTTTTCTGCGTTGGCGGTGTATAACTCAGAGCCTTGGTCAGGCCGAGTTTTTTCATCCGGAATCTCAAGGTGGATGGATGGAGTTTGAGCATGGCGGCTGCACCCTTGGGCCCCTCGATACGCCATCCGGTTGCTTCGAGAGCCCGGAGAATATGATCCCGCTCGGCCTCGTCCAAGGTCGAAATTGTCATCGGTTCCTTAAGTGCTTCAGCTTCACCGGCGGGTGCGGCCGTTGTCTGCATCAAAGGCTCCGGCAGATGCAACACACCATCCGTTGAAACAATCACCGCCCGCTCGATCACGTTTTGTAGCTCCCGAATGTTACCGGGCCAGTTGTATCCCGTGAATTCACGCATCACTTGCGCGGGCACTTCACTGATGCTCTTACCCAAGCGCTCCCCGATCTGGCGCGCGTAGTGGCTCACTAGCAGGGGAATGTCTTCTCGTCGGTCGCGTAGCGGAGGAATGGTAATGGGATAAACGTTAAGGCGATAAAAAAGATCTTGCCGGAACCGTCTCGCCGAAACCTCGTCATATAATTTACGGTTGGTTGCCGCGATGATTCGGACACTGACCTTGATTGTGCTCGAACCGCCGACCCGCTCAAACTCACCTTCCTGGAGAACCCGTAACAGCTTCGCTTGTGTGCCCGGAGGCAACTCGCCCACTTCATCGAGCAGGATCGTGCCACCGTCGGCAAGCTCAAATCGGCCTTTGCGCTGGCGGTCCGCGCCTGTGAAGGCGCCTCTCTCATGGCCAAACAGTTCACTCTCGACGAGAGCTTCAGGCAACGTTGCGCAGTTCACCTTGACATACGGCTCGTTGGAGCGGGAACTTTTTTCGTGGATCGCGCGCGCAATGAGCTCCTTACCCACACCGGTTTCTCCCTGCAACAGCACGGTGGCGTCCGTTTTGGCCACTTGCTCCACACGCGTGAGCACGTATTTTAAAACGTCACTCTTGCCGACGATCTCGTCGAAACCCTTAACCTCAGAAATCTCCTCTTTCAGATAGATATTTTCCTCTTCCAGCCGCTCCTTCAGGCCACGGATTTCTACAAGTGCTGCGTTGAGATCTTGCTCGGCCCGCTTGCGCTCGCTTATATCAAACACAACACCCATCCTGCGCCCGCTATTCAGGCTAGGTTCCTCCACGGTCCTGCCTTTCGCAGCAAGCCATCGCTCGTTGCCATCAGGAACAATCACGCGAAATTCCCCGTCAAAAGAAACCCGCGCTTGCTGCGTGCGCTCGACCTCAGCAATGACTCGGGCCCGGTCATCGGGATGAATGCGGCCAACTATGTCCTCGAACCGGAGCACTTGGTTCTCGCCGAAACCAAATAGAGAACGCAAACGACTGTTAACCTCCAGGTTACCATGTTTCAAATCGCGTACCCACAGGCCCAGTTCGCCGGCGCTGGTGGAAAGTTCCATGAACTCCTGACTTTCTCGTAGCTCCCTCTCAGCCCGACGTCGCCGCGTACGTTGCACAAGCAGACCAACGATCAACAGTGCCTGGACCGTGATGGTAGCGAGTGCTCCGATGATGTACCAACGGTATTGCTCCCACACCGACGGGGGACGAAATTGAACGACGGTGCCCGGGGGCAGCCGTGATTCGTTGATGCTCCAACGGCGCAGCTCGCGCCAGTCAACACTGGCAACAGCTTGAGCCGAAGGTTGCACCGCAATATTCTCGGGCTTCTCGCCTGCGAGCACCCTTAGAGCCACTTCGCCCGCTAGCTTTCCATGAGGTTCGAAATTTGGAAAGGCACCTCCGACGATCCCTTGTCCGAGATAGGTCTCCAAAACTCCATAAACGGGAGCCGCTGATGCCGCAACAATCTGTCTCGCCACATCGGCAGGCGAGTAGCTGCGTCCGGAACCATCGTCAGAGACGGCAAGATAAAGCACAATCGCATCTGCGGGTAGCTTTCGTAAATTTTCGAGAAGCTGTTGAAGCGATTGGCCCGACCAGTATGAGATTTCGAGCCGGCCTTCATGCGCCCGCAGCGCTTCGCGCGCGCGCCGAAGCCAATTCCGATCATAGGCCGAGGTCCCGCTCACAACGACGATGCGCCGTGCGTCCGGCTGCAAACGCACCGCCAAGTCCAGCGTTCCAGGAAGGTCGAACCGCAAAACTACCCCGGTCATACCCGGTTGGATACCACGCCCACGAAGCACATCTTCCGCGACGTTGTAAAACACGATAGGTATCCCTGGCAGCAATACGTCATGAAAGCGCTGCGTAAAATCCAACGCGTCCGCCCCAGCAGCCATCAGGAGATCTATTTTGCGGCTCCCATACTTCTTTCGAAAAAGCGACAAGAACTCCGGCTCGATCTCCGAGCGATCAAACCACATCGTATCCATTGTCTCCACGAAAAACTCTACCCTGCCGGGACCCTTGGCCGCAAAGGCTTCACGCATCCCGCGGTCCTGAAGGATGCCTGCCGGAAGGTATTGGCTAGTATTGCGCAGGATCATAACCCTGAAGGGCTCTTCGAAATCTGCGGTTTGAGCATCCGCGCCGCAAATCGATCCTGACAAGGCCAGCATAACAATCCACACCCACTTGGCCACAGCCACAGGCCTCCGCCGACGGTGTACGTTCCTCTCAATAGGGGTTTTTAATGTAGACACCCGAAGCATTGTGGCGTGTTCCTATTCTAAACTCACCTCGAAGCTAGGCTTCGTCTTTCCCGACGCTTAACCCGTTTGTCGATTCATAATCAGTGCGCTAGCACTGCCGTTTTTCTAGCGAATAGTTCAAAGCATTGGCTATTCGACTTTGGTCCAATACGAAGCGCAATAGGACCCTTAGCAGAAATGTCGATTGCGACGGCAGCACCTCGGTGTCAGTGTTAAAGTCTCTTCCAAAATCTTTTCCCTTAGCCCATGGTCTTTACGGCTCTCGCAAGAGCACAACGGCAAAAGCAAAGATTCCGATCAGGATCAATACGACTGATACCGCGACGACCGGTGTGTGATGAGAAAATTCATCAACACCTGCAATTGGTTTGAAATCCTTCTCCCAGAGATAGCGAACCAGCGACCGGTATTCCCATACCGCGATAGTCAGCGCAACGATACCGGTTCCGATCAGCCCCAAGCCTAGAACCCAGGGCGTCCACGGATGGGCGGCCGGCTTAATGCCCGGTGTCTGGTTGAACCTGTGCAGAAACTGAAAAATCGTAAAGCCGAAGCCGATCAACGCCGTCGCTGTTCTGATCCAGGACATCAAGGTGCGCTCAATGCTCATGCGCGTGCGCAACCAAGCGAAATGCGTCGGCACGTCCCCCCTGACTTCGAATCTGCCGGTTCCAGTTCTTTGTTCGCTATCAGCCATGAAACTTACCTCTATTTTTTTCCGAACTTGGCGTCCTTTGCGCCTTTGCGGGAGGTAACCTTCGGATCTATTTTCCCGCCAAGCATGTCCTGAGCAACGTCGAAGGGACGCTAAGCTCGCAAAGGCCCCTCTCCACCCAACCACTTTTTCCTTCGCGGCCCCTACTTTGATTTCTCCGAAACTTGGCGCCCTTTGCGGGAGGCAAATTTTTCTCCGTTTTTCTCGCACCAAGTACGCAAAGACCGCAAACACGTGCTACTTGCTCACCCGCACGATG
>DASRIZ010000612.1:0-8843 GCA_035649735.1 Blastocatellia bacterium
TCGATCAAGTTGCGTCCTTTGATTTCCATCTGAATCGGTTCTTCGCAGGGCCAGGCTGAGCCGAGCTCTATCTTGATGGACTCCGCCGTACGCTCTCCGATAAGTAGGTTGTACTTACGTTTTATGTACTGAATGATCGCTTCGTCGAGTTCGTTACCGGCTACGCGAACCGCGCGCGAATATACGATTCCAGAAAGCGAGATTACGGCGATATCAGTCGTACCACCCCCGATGTCCACGATCATGTTTCCGTACGGCTCGGTGATCGGGAGTCCCGCGCCGATCGCTGCCGCCATTGCTTCGGCTACCAAATAGACCTTTGATGCCTTCGCCCGATATGCCGCGTCTTCGACTGCCCGCCGTTCTACCTGGGTGATTTCGCCGGGCACGCCTATGACGACGCGCGGCGAGACCCACGATCGGCCGTTGTGAGCCTTGCGAATAAAATGCTGGAGCATCTTCTCGGTAACCTCAAAATCGGCAATCACACCGTCCTTCATCGGCCGGATCGCGATGATATTGCCGGGGGTGCGGCCAAGCATCTCTTTGGCTTCTTTGCCGACGGCTTCTACTTTATTGGTTACCTTGTTGATGGCTACGATTGAAGGTTCGCTGACCACGATGCCGCGCCCTTTGGCAAACACAAGAGTGTTTGCAGTTCCAAGATCTATCGCTAGATCGCTGGAAAACGGGTTAAACAGGTTTCTCATCCTCATTGATTTATCTTCGCCTTTTTCGACCGACTTCTCCCGCTATTCAGGGGCTGCCGCAATCTGTTTAACATGCGGCCAGCTTTACGTTGTTCTTGTCCCGCTGCTTAGCTTCGTACATCGCGGCGTCCGCCAGTTCGATAAGCTTCTCGGCCGAGGTCGCATGTTCGGGAAAACTCGCAACACCGAAACTAGCCGTCAAATATATGTCCGCGCCAACGCCGCCCTTGAACCGATGGGCAGCAATTCGTAACCGCACCCTCTCGGCCATCTGAAGCGCCCGTTTTGCCGATGTTTCGGGCAACATCAGCACGAACTCGTCGCCGCCGTACCGCGCGACAAAGTCGGAATCCCGAACCGACCGGGTAATCACCAGGGCAACCTCGGTCAGTGTCGCGCTCCCAGCGCGGTGTCCGTAAGCGTCGTTCACCAGCTTGAACCCATCCAGATCCATAAACACCACTGAAACCGCCGAACCATACCGGCGCGCCCTGCGGATTTCGCCCTCGAGCGTCTGATAGAGATAGCGGACGTTGTACAGTCGCGTCAGATCGTCTATCAGCGTCTGTCGGGTTGCGTTGTGATAGTCGATCGCGTTAGCAAGCGCAGTCGCCAGCGCGGAGCACACAACCTCCACTTTGTGCGCCTGTTCTTGAGTGAAGGCCTCGCTTCCCCCGCTCTTGCGCGTCGCCTGTACAGCGCCAACCAACCGGCCACCGGTGATAAGTGGAACGCACAACGTACTCAGCTCGGTCTCCGCCGATGACGCCTCCGGCGTCATTCCCTCCCTGAGACTTCCGGCGATAATCGTTCGCTGTTCGTTAACCGCCCGGGCTATCGGAAGAGGCGCCTGCTCGATTTCTACAAACGGGCCTACGGGCAGATCAGGCGCGTTAATCGCTCTCACCAATTCTAACCGATTGGTTTGCTCCGTCTTGACAAAAACGGCCCACGACTCCGCATCAACCAACTCGGGGAGAAACTCGAGCGCTCGGGCTACCACTTCACTCGCATCCAGCGTTTGGTGCAGCCTCATGGCGGCCTCAAATATCGATGGTCTTACTGCTTCGTTCTGCATCCGGAAGGTTCCCTGGAAGAGTGCTCATCCGTGAGATCGACGAGCACGCACTCATTGCGCTGGTCCTAAAGTTCTCGCAAGCTCCATCAAGAGTACTGCAAAGAGAGCAAGAGGCTTTTTTGCAATGGGAGAAAGACGCACTTGGCGTAAAGCCGAGGCGGTGGATGATTTAACAACACATTGTAAGGCTCTTCGGATGGCGGCCGGTGTCCCTTACGAAACCTCCAACCCCGGTCCCGGTCAAAATCTACTGCTTGCTTGCCGCCCGTTCAGTCAGCTCCCGTTCTAGTAAATCTTTTGAATGCCTAATCTAACACGGCAGCATGACCCGCGCAAGAAACTTTTGCAAAAACCCCTAAAAATGAAAAAACTCGGGTGCCGGAGCGCAATCCCGACTACAAACGCTGTACCGGCCGAACGAGCTTCCGGGTATGTGGTCGGGATGATTGATGCGGTCTACCCGCCGTGTTAAGATTTCAGCACTTGAAAGGGAGGTGACGAAGGTGAGACATACAATCAGATGCGCCCCCTGCACGATCCGAAGAAACCTCTTCGCCGACTGAACAGCCCTCCATCAATAAACTAATTTCTAGGCGCGGACCTGCCTTTCTGATTTCTCAGCCATTCGTGGAGGTTTCATGCAAACGATTACTAAGACTACGCTGCCGAAGATAAAGACTGCTCTGCCGGGACCAAAGGCAAAAGAGATTCTCGAGCGCGATGCCCAATTCATCTCGCCAAGCTACACTCGCAGCTACCCGCTTGTCGCCCAGCGCGGGTACGGGGCGATCATCGAAGATGTCGATGGAAACATGTTTCTTGACTTCAATGCCGGTGTGGCTGTCGCCGCACTCGGCCACGCTCATCCGGAAATTGTTGAAGTGATCGCGCAACAAGCGCGTGAGTTTGTTCACATATCGGGAACCGATTACTACTACCCTCATCAGACTGCGCTTGCGGAGAAACTCTGTCAGGTGACGCCGGGGACCTTTGCAAAAAAGGTTCATTACGGCAACTCGGGTGCGGAAGCCATGGAAGCGGCGTTGAAGGCAGCCATCTATTCAACCGGGCGCGACAAGTTCATCGCGTTTCGCGGCGCGTTTCATGGACGCACCTTTGGCACTCTGTCGTTGACTGCATCGCGAGCGGCGCAGCGCAGGGGTTTCGGCCCGCAAGCGCTTGATGTGACCCACGTTCCATTCGCAAATCCGATTCGCTTTCCACTCGAACGGCGTTCGGGTGAAAGCGTCGGACGTCGGGTGGCGCGTTATATCGAGGAAACAATCTTCAAAACAACGGTTGCACCGGAAGACTGCGCTGGAATAGTGGTCGAACCGGTTCAGGGTGAGGGCGGTTACGTTGTTCCCTGTCCTGACTTCCTTCCAGAGCTTCGACGCATCTGCGACCAGCGCGGTATCGTGCTTATCGTCGACGAAGTTCAATCCGGCATGGGCCGCACGGGAAAGCTGTGGGCGATCGAACACTTCGGGATCGTCCCGGACATTATGTGCATGGCAAAGGCTATTGGGGGCGGGCTTCCGCTTGGCGTCACGCTGGCAAAGGAAGAGTTGATGCGCTGGCATGTGGGGGCCCACGCATCGACGTTTGGTGGCAACCCAGTTGCAATCGCCGCTGCGCTCAAGACTCTTGAAATACTCGAAAATGGTGTAATGAAAAATGCAGCGGATATGGGTGCCTACATGATGGACCGGCTGCGGGAGCTTCAGCCGCGGCACGAATGTATTGCTCAGGTTAGAGGTCTGGGCTTGATGATCGGAGTAGAGATCGCCCGCGACGCCGATGCCAACGAGACGTGGTCCGAGTTGCGAGACAAGATAGTCGTCGAATGCTTCAATCGCGGACTGGTGATTCAGGGTGCTGGTGAGTCTGCAATTCGCTTCTCTCCGCCGTTGATAGTGGACCGCGAACAAGTTGACTTCGCCCTTAACACCTTCGCTGCTGCGATAAAGAGAGTTCTTGAGTAGGTCATGGCTTCCACCCTCCTCCGGAAAATGGGGTGTCGCTCAAAGCGCCTCCCCATTAATATCTGCTCATCCGTTATCTGAATGTGAGTGCGTGTGCCGACGGCCACTGGGACTCGCAAGCTCGTCGAGTGAAGCCCACTGATTTCGATTAACCCCCTTTAGGCGCTTGCCAGACACAAAAGGGTGGGCAAGACTACACCCTCTGTGTTATCAACCATTCGTCTATGGGGCTAGCCGATAGTGACTTTAATGACTTTCAGTTCGGCGCCTTCCGCCTTGATGCGGGCGAGCGGGTGCTCCTGCGCGATGGACGAATCGTTCCGCTGCCTGCGAAGGTTATGAGCACTCTTATTCTCCTCGTTCGGAATAGCGGGCACGTAGTGGAAAAGGACGTTCTGATAGAAGCGGTTTGGCCGGACGAGTATGTCGAGGAAGGCAATCTCGCGCAACACATCTTCATTCTACGCAGGGCCCTGGGCGAAAGCACCGAGACTCCCAAGTACATCGAAACCGTTCCGCGTCGAGGCTATCGCTTTGTCGCCGAAATGACGGAACTCGGAGAAAAAGCGGATCACAAAGGTGTAGCTTCTCTCGCGGTGCTTCCTTTTGTTAATGCGAGTAATGATTCCAACATGGAGTACCTTTCGGATGGGATAACGGAAGGCGTTATGAACAGCCTTTCGGGCCTCCCGCAGTTGAAAGTGATGGCGCGCCACACCGTCTTTCGCTACAAAGGAGCTAATATTGAGCCGCGAGAGGTCGGACATTGTCTGGGAGTCCGCGCAGTGATGATGGGCATTCTTCAGCAGGTTGGCGAACACCTTGTCCTGAGCGTGGAACTGGTCGACGTTGAGGACGGATCGCTGATTTGGGGTGAACAATATCACAGGAAATCCTCCGACATCTTTTCTTTGCAAGCTGAATTGGCCTGGGAGATATCAGAGAAGTTACGCCTCAGGTTGAGCGGCGAGCAGAAGGAAAAACTAACAAAACGATTTACGGAGAACAGGGAGGCATACGAGTTTTATCTTAAGGGACGCTACGCCTGGGCCAGAAGAGCCATCGAGGATCTGAAAAAAGGAGTCAAGTACTTCCGGCAAGCAATCGCCGAAGACCCGGAGTATTCCCTGGCGCATGCCGGGGTCGCGGATTGCCTCGTCCTACTTGGATTATTCGGAGCGGAAAATCCACGAGAGATCATGCCGCAAGCCAAGGCGTCCGCCATCAAAGCTATTCAGTTGGATGAAACGATCGGGGAGGCTTTCGCTTCATTGGGGCAGATAAAGCTCATCTATGATTGGGATTGGACGGCAGCAGAGGCGGATTTTCAACAAGCCATACGCTTAAGCCCAACTTATCCGACCGCCCATCAGTGGCACGGTGAATATCTGGTGTCGATGGGCTTGTTTGATCAAGGACTAGCTGAGTTGAAGAGAGCTCGTGATCTCGATCCACTCTCGCTGATCATCAATACAAATCTTGGGCTCAACTTCTTTTTCGCGCGGCGGTACGATCTCGCTCTCGAACAATTGGAACGCGCGCTCGAACTGGAGCCCAGTTTCTTTCGCGCGCATCTCCACGTTGGAATGTGTTACGAGCGCAAGGGGATGTACGGCGAAGCAATTGCCGCACTCGAAAAGGCGAGATCCATCAGCGAAAACTCGTGGACTCTAGCAGGTCTCGGTCACTGTCACGCATCATTTGGCGCGAGAGCGGAGGCTGAAAAGTTTCTAGACCAACTGTTGACGTTGTCGCAGCGTCAGTTTGTGTCGTGCGCCACGATTGCGGTTGTCTGTGCCGGATTCAGGGACCGCATAGACCAGACAATGGAATGGCTGGAGAAGGCTTATGTGGAACGCTCCGGACTACTCATCTGGCTAAAGGTGTGGCCGATTTTTGATCATCTTCGCTCAGACGCGAGATTCGTACGTCTGTTACGGCGTATTGGGTTTGCGACCGGTGAATGACCTGGTTGGTCCGCGATCAGCAGATCTCCGCTCACCTCCAGCCAAGAACTAGCTAATAACTCACTAAGAATCACCCAAAGACTTGTTTCCCTTCCGCCGTTATAATCCGCCCCGCGTAATATACATCCCCCTAAGCGATACGGAATTCAGAAAGTTCGAACGCTAGCGCCCTCGAAAGCGCCAAGCTCGAATCGAAGGACGACGCGTGTCTGACAGCCAGAGCTTCGGGCACGTGATTGTGCACTTGGTTTGACAACATAGTCCGAATGAGATCGAACCCAAAAGGAGTCCCCATGAAGATCCCGAACGTTTCATCGATCATTGCGGTCCTTTGTGTTTTTGGAATCAGCTTCGCGAATGTACCAAACACCACACAGCCAACGAGCGAAGCGCCTCGCCAGCAGGATATCTTACGACGCACAACGCCAGTTCCGGAGGCTCAGCTTGAGCCCGCTCGCAGGCTTTTTCAAGCAGCGCGCTTGCCGTTCGAGCCCACGGAGCTAATGAGTCCCAATTGGCGCAACGAATTGGCTTCAGTTCTGAATAGTCTTCCTCAGATGGATGAGGTTCGATTCCTTGATGAGCCGCTCGCCGGTACCCAGCTTGCAGAGACGCTGTGTCTCCCAGAGCAAGTCGAGTTGACTGACGATGCGGTGATCCTGGTAAAGAACCTGAGGTTTGAAGGCTTTGCGCCGGTGATTCGTGGCAATCACAACATTTACATATTTCTCGTCGACAGCGTCGGAGTCCTGGGAACGACGGTCGAGAACCTGGATGGAAAGGGCAAACGACGTCTCGCGAGCGTAAACACTGGCGACACAAGAGAGGTTCCGCGCGACATTGCTCTACGGCCTTGCCTGCCACTAACCCACATAACAGTCGATACCCACGGCAATGGCTTCGACGAATGGGTGGCGAGTCATGGTGGCCGCAAGCGTGTAGATGAGCTCATCAAGAGAATGCAGCGGGGCGACAAAATGGCTATCCAGGAAGTTCGCGATACTTCCAAGCCAAACCAAACTGGGATCGGAGCAACAGGGACAGATGGCGCGTTTCCTACTGACCCTATTCCGTTTGTCGGTGCTAAAGGGTCGGATGGTGTTTGTGGCAGCGCGGCTACAGTGAACGGACATGAGGCTCAAGCAGGAGGAAATGGCGGAGACGCGGGGGACGCTGGGTCAGGGGGCCAAGGACCTACCGGACAGTCTGGCGGTTCGATCTTCCTGTCAGCCGCGGAAACCGCAGCCCACCAGCAATGGGAGCTTAAGAGTTATGGCGGGAGGGGCGGACAGGGTGGCACAGGCGGAGTCGCGTACGCCGGGAAAAAGGGTGGTACTGGAGGGCCCGGAGGTGACGGAGCAGACTGCGGCTGTAATCAGGGAGGAACTGGGAGCGGGGGAAGGGCCGGAAAAGGCGGCTGGGGTGGTAAAGGTGGAAAAGGCGGGCAAGGCGGCAAAGGGGGTGACGGTGGTTCTGGCGGACCTATATTTGTTCAGCTCCCGTGTAACTATACGGGCACTTTTAGCCCCGCTCCTGACTTTCACAAAGGGGGCGTTGGTCCGCAAGGCGTAGGAACATCCCCCGGCGCCGCTGGTGCACCCGGAGATCCAGGCGCTCGAGGCCGCGCGGCAACGAACTTTAACTGCAGCTCGACAAACGGGCAGTTGGGCGATCCTGCGGAGCCTGCGGACACTTTTGGCCCCGGTGCTCCTCCAGACCCTCCCGAAGAAAATACCAATGGTGGCTCGGATGGTAGCTTTAACATAATCCCGCCTACGGGTTGCGACGAGGGTTGGGAGCCCGACCCTTGCGCCAACGAGATTTGTCCTGAGTTCTTTCAAATCGACGCGCCGGGAACTGAATGCTGTCCGTCCCCCATCTTAGTTGACACTTTAGGAAATGGTTTTAGCTTGACGGATGCAGCAGGTGGAGTGGCTTTCGATCTTAATCGTGATGGCGTTCCAGAACACCTCTCCTGGACCTCAGCGGGTTCCGATGATGCGTTCCTTGCCCTTGATCGGAACGGCAATGGAACGATAACTGACGGCGGTGAATTGTTTGGTAATTACACGCCCCAGCCTGTTTCGGCAACTCCGAATGGTTTCCATGCGCTCGCTGCGTACGATACAACGGCGAGCGGCGGAAACGGCGACGAGCGTATTGACCGCCTCGATGCGATCTTTTCCTCTCTGCGTCTGTGGCAAGACACGAATCACAATGGCGTCTCCGAGCCAAGCGAGCTTCATACCTTGCCGCAACTGGGGGTTCATGCTGTCGACCTTAAGTACAAAAAGTCGAAGCGGGCCGATGAATATGGCAACGGCTTTCGCTACCGTGCCAAGGTCTATGACGAGCACGACGCAAGTGTCGGTAGATGGGCGTGGGACGTCTACTTCGTAGCACCGTGACAAACAAGAGTGTAGAAGAGAACCCGCCGGCAAGTCATAAGTGAGTTGCCGGCGGTTTTGTTGTGTGATCGAACAACTCCCGTAGCGCGACTCATCAACGAGCGACGCTGAACTACTCTTTAATCTGTAGTCTCAAAATTCCGACGGTCTTCCCGGTCCGCTCATCAATCTCAACAACGACGCCGTGCAACTGGGGATTCTCGCTTGCAGTCTGGTAACGAACCGGCAAGCCTCGCACGAAACGGGCGATCACCAGTTGGGACTCTACTCCAATCACGCTGTCGTAGGGCCCGGTCATTCCGAGATCGGTTATGTAACCGGTGCCGCCGGGAAGGATTTGCTCGTCAGCAGTCTGTACGTGAGTGTGCGTGCCGACCACCACCGAAACTCGCCCGTCAAGGTAACGCCCCATCGCCAGTTTTTCCGATGTCGCCTCAGCATGATGATCGACGATGATTACCGATGCCCGGTTGCCGACCTCGGCTATCAAGCGGTCAGCAGTTCTAAACGGGCAGTCAGTGGGCGGCATGAAGACTCGACCCTGTATGTTTATGACTGCTACCTGTGTGCCGGAAGCGGTTGAACCCAGCCAAAGCCCTCGTCCGGGAGCCTCCGGTGCATAATTGGCGGGCCGAAGCAGACGCGTTTGATTCTCGATGTAGCCGATGACTTCCTTCTTATCAAATATGTGATTA
>DASRIZ010000613.1:0-5037 GCA_035649735.1 Blastocatellia bacterium
AACACCGGTTGGTCGGCAACCTCGACGCAGACCTGTTTGAGTGCAAGCAGGTGTCCGGCGAGATTCCCGCTGTCTACCGTCGACACGTACTGGGGCATCAGCGGCGCGAGCGTCCTGGTGTCATACCAGTTGAGGAAATGCCCGTTAAACCGGTCGAGCTTATCCATCGAGTCCAGAGTGAGTTCGAGGCGCTCGACCAGCTCCAGAGTTCCCACATACCCAAAGTCGCGAGCGGACGCTGTCGACAGTAAGAGCAGGCCGATGTCTGTTGGTGAAGTGCGATGCGCAACAACCGGCCGCGGGTCCTCCTGATAGTTGTCCGGAGGAAGCCAGTTATCTTCCGCTCCCGCAAAGGTCTCAAAGAATTTCCAGGTTCGCCGAGCAATCAGACGAGCGAGACGCTCGTCATCCAGCTTCAGCGACTCCTCCTTAGCGCGAAGGTTCCTGCTTACCCAAAAGGCAATCAATGGCGATGCCGCCCAAACGACCAGTAAAGGCGCCGCGTACGAAAACGCTGAAGGGTTTGTGAGTGTTGTCAGTAAAGCAATGACCACAGTCAGCACTTCGGCGGGCCACATCATTTGCCAGAAGGATTTGAGATCGTGCGCACTACTGCTGTCAGCCTCGGCGGCGGTCACCCACTCCAGAAGCTTTTTCTTTGAGATCAGCTTGCGATAGAAAGTCAGAAAAATCGCATGAGCCTGCAAAGACGCCTGGTGCGCGATAAAGGTAAACGTCAGGGCAAACTGCGCCGTGTTTGTACGGACGTCACCCCAAACGCTCCAGAAGTGACTGGTCCACGGGATGCCGCGCGGATGAAGCAGCAGAGCGTTGGTGACGTGTGCGTAAACCGGAAAAGCCAGAATCACCAGGATCGAGACGGTCCATAGCAGAGGAGAGCCGGGCAAGATTGTCCACGCACCGGCAAGCCACAGCAGCATGGTGGGCGCCACCAGGCTGCGACGGAGATTGTCGAGTATCTTCCAGCGGGAGATCAGAGGAAGTTGGTTGCGCACCAATCGATTCTGCCCATCTCTGACCCGTCGAAATACCCAACGCAAAATTTGCCAATCACCTCTGGTCCAACGGTGCTGCCGCTTTGCGTACGAGTCGTAGTGCGATGGGTAATCGTCCAGAAGCTCAATATCGGTAACCAGCGCGGCTCGAGCGAACAGACTCTCAAAAAGATCGTGGCTCAACAGCAGATTCTCCGGGGCTCTCCCGGCTAGTGCGGCCTCAAACGCATCTACCTCGTAGAGTCCTTTCCCGGTGTAGCTGCCTTCGCCGAATAGATCCTGGTAAACATCCGAAACCGCAGTGGTGTAAGGATCGAGGCCCGTATGACCGGAGAAAATACGCGAGAAATGCGAGCGCGAAGAACTGGCAAGAGTCATGCTGACGCGAGGCTGAAGGATGCCGTAGCCCTGTGTCACTCGGTTAAGCTCAGGATCGATTACTGGTTGATTGAGCGGATGTAGCGCCGTGCCGATCAGCCGCCGTGCGCTGTCGCGCGGCAATTGAGTATCGGAATCGAGGGTTATTACATACCTGATCGTCGACATTAGCGCCGGGTCGGCGGTGGCTACGATGTAACTTGTATCCTCGGCGCCACGAAGCAGCCGGTTGAACTCAGTTAACTTGCCCCTCTTTCGTTCCCAGCCCATCCACTTCCCTTCCATCTGATTCCACTTGCGGCCCCGGTGGAACAGATGGAAACGTCCGGGCTCATACCGGCCGTTCAATTCGTCGATGCCCTTGACCGCAGTTTCGATCAACTCGTCATCATCGGGCATGTCTTCCTGTAAGGCGTCAGGAAAGTCTCCAAGAAGCGCAAAGTAGACGTTAGGATCGCGATTTGCGAGAAAATGAACTTCGATGTTCTCAAGCAGCGCCCGGACCGTATCCTGGCTGGTGAATATCGTGGGGATGACCACGAGGGTACACCCGGTATCTGGAACCCCCGAAGCTGTGCTCATTTTGGGGAGTCGCTTGGGCTTGAAAAAAGCCGTTACATCCAGGTTTATGGCCGCCAGTACGAAATCGCTGATCGGCACAATCAGCAGCAAAGCGAGGGCGATCAACGTAGCTGGCGGAGCGCCGGAGATCGACGCGTATAACAAGAACGAAGTGATGAACAGAGCGGTCATGACCGCGGTCGTTCCCAGATATGAACCGGTCGGATGCCTCAATATGCTTTTCAAAAACCGCTCGGATAAGCGCGCTCGATAGCCGACCTCGGCTTCAAGCTGCGCGCGTCCGCGGTCGACGAGGTAGTAGCCCACGTGCGCCCTTCGGCGATCGCTTACCGACGATTGGCAGGACGCTAACGCCAGTTCCAGAGCGCGACGAGCGACTTCCTGCTCGGTAGATTGTGAGCGTTTCCCGATCTTCTCAATGACGTGCCGATAACGATCACGTGTCGCGAAGTCCATCAGCGAATAAGCGCCCAGAGGATCCTGTGCCAGTATCGGGTCGACGTTGCTGATACTCTCAAAGAAGGCTTCCCAGTCGAGAGTTGAAAGCAGGCGCATGCTGGTGATGATGTTGCCTACTGTTGCCTGTGCTGCCGCCTGCCGTTGATGCTCAACGTGAACAATCTGCTCGATGCTCAGCGACTCTTTGGCAAGTTGCTCCTGTATCCACTCCAAACCGGGCCAAACTTCCGGGTCCTGGTCGCGCAACCTCAGAGTGAGCTGCACGATAAAGGCCCGGTCAAGCCGTTTCGACTTACCCATCGCAGACTGAAGCTCCGCGATTAAGTCCTCCGGCTGCCGTCCGGCAATCTCCAGAAGCCGGTCAGCCAGCGAGTCGGCGGCCTCCCTCGCGTTGCGCGCTTGGACGATGCGCGTAGCAAGCCGCCGCAGATTCTCCACAAGCGCGACCCGCAGCGTGATTGCAATCGCCCACAACTCGCCAATCGATAGCGGCGTCACCCGCTGGTACGAACGTATGAAACGGCCGAGAGTGTCGGCGTCCAGACGGCTGTCTGTATGGGCGATCAGCGCAAGCGCGATAGCGTACACCCGCGGGTAACCTGCAAGCTCGCCCTTGTCGAGCTTGGGTAGTTCCCGGTGATAACCCCTTGGCAGGTCTCGACGAATCTCCCGGAGTTGTTCCTCGATTATATGAAAGTTATCGACCAGCCATTCGGCGGCTGGCGAGACTGCCTGATCGCTCTGGATCGCGTCAGCCAGAGCTCGATAAACAGCGATGAGCCGGCGTCCGTTCTCTTCTAACCGCGGCAGAAGACGCCGGCCCCGATTTGCCTTAGCCGACACCGAATGCTCGGCGGCCAGCTCAGCCGCATATTGTTCGAGACGCTCGACGCTGAAAAGCTCTTCCCGAATCGGATCTTCAGTTGTTGTACTGTCGGAACGACTTGTTCCCTGGAACAAACTCATCAAGAGTCAGCCGTGCTTCGGTTGTGTAAACAACTACGTAGGTCCACGACTCCAGCATATCATTCTGAAAGTTGTGAGGCGAAATCGATTCGAAGGTCCGGGGCAAGCTCCGGTGGTGCGTCAGTTTGGATTCAGAGCCCCTATTTGGAGTGCGCCGCCCCGTTCCGCAACCCGTGACTTTTGCATGCGTGGCGGCGCTTTTGTAGTGTGGCCGGAACCCACTGGAACACGATCGTACGGGAAAAGCGCCGCCACGAATGAGAGAATCGGCAAATGCGGAAATGGGCGGCGCACTCCAAATATGTGGCGCCCAGCCCAAGGAGGGCCCATCACTTTGCCGGCTTCTTCTCGTAGCTCTCGTTCAACCCCGGCATGAAATAGGGCCCGCCCGGAGCCATACTGCCCTTGAGAAAAATAACGTTTGATGAAATCGTCAACGCCGTACGCCGATCAAGCGCCGCTTTGCATTTCAACCAATCAGGACCGTCGCCACCGTGAAGCACCCCGTCACGCGATGCTTTCCAGTGCTCGATACTCGCATAGCGCGTCGAGAGATAAACTTCATCATAGTCTTTGTTTTCAACTTGCGGCGCGCCGTCAACTCCGGCAGGGGTGATGACTTTCCACATCCCGATCACCCGGCTGCCAAGCTTCTCAAAATAAGGCCACACGCCTTCGATACTAACTCGCAAAAACTCGTCGAAGCTGCCTTTCTTAATTCTGAAGTAGCGTAGGGTCACAACCTCCTCGCCGGGCTGCGCGACATCGTTTCGAACGGGGTGGGGGCGGTCGGCGTCTCTCACCGGATTGAGTCCGCCACGGAACGGTGGCTGCTGGGATTGAGGCCGGTCTTGAGCGTTTGCGATCTCGGTGGTCAGGACCCAGGCTGAGATCAGCGACATACCGATAGCAACGAATCGCGATCGATCTCTTCCTAAAAGCATTTTTGTTTCTCCTGCGTTCACGTTTTTTAGGACTCGATGAACTATGCCTTCGATCGAAACAATCGACAAGACCGGCGGTTACTGATCTCTACCGGCATCAAATTCTGCCACTCACGATGAATTCAGAAACGGAACTTGACGAACGCAAAGTCAAGATTGCATCAGCGACCAATTTGTTCTCACATGTTGAATAAAGATGTCGACATATTTGTGCTAGTTGATATATAAGACCGCGATTGCACGGAGGACCACATATGACCACCAGTCCAGAGATCCAAAAACGTATAGCTCTGCTACAAACGAGATTGGAAAGGGCCATTGCGAATTACACCAGGCTGTCGAAAGCAAACTATTGGATTACAGTGTTGCTGATGTTAATTACTCTATTGGCCAGTGCTGGCGCAGGTATCGGTGGCATCTTCGAAAAACTGACAGCACAACAAACAGGTGCTTTAGCACTCATTCCTGGAATAATTGCTCTCGTCGCATCAAGTATGAAGTTCCAAGATAAGGCACATTGGCATTATAGAAAGCGAGACGCATTGGACGCGCTCCGTAGTCGTCTTCTGTTTCAGGTTCCGAAAGTACCGTCTGCCGACGATATAGCCGCAATTGCAGCAGCTCAGGACGAATTAAACAAAACTATGTCGGAAGAGTGGGAAAGACGATTTACCTTAGACTTTGGACTCTTT
>DASRIZ010000614.1:0-17883 GCA_035649735.1 Blastocatellia bacterium
GATTTGTCACGAAGGCTTTCGCTATCCTGAGACTGTGAGATGGTCAGCTGTACGAGGCGCTAAGATTGTCTTTCATCCTCACTGCACCGGAAGTGATCGAGAAGGCGTTGGTTGCGAGGAATGGGGTGCC
Organism: Blastocatellia bacterium; assembly: GCA_035649735.1. GTDB lineage: Bacteria > Acidobacteriota > Blastocatellia > UBA7656 > UBA7656 > Onstottus_A. Next base: position 131 of record DASRIZ010000614.1, read on the forward strand.
AAGGGTGGTCCTTACTACGAGAAAGCCATGATGATGCGAAGCATAGAAAACACGGTCTATTTTGCGAGCGTCAACTATGCGTTCCGTTTCCAGGAATCTGCGACAAGTCTTATCGCGCCGTCAGGCAAATGCCAGGCATACTTGCCCCACGGCCAGGAGGGAGTGCTGGTGGAGGCAATTAATATCGACGAGGCGACCGGTTTGATCGCCAATCGATACGCACCTGGGCGTTATCGAGAGCCCGCCTCGGATTAAGTGTTTAAGCTCCAGCGGCGACCCCGAGGCTCATCATTTTCTCTCAAGATCGTCACCAACTCAAACCACGTTCGTAACGCTTACTGGACTTCGTCACCAGTGGTGCGATAGTTTACGGTCCGCGAGGCAATCCTTTACCTCGCTGACATCATCCGAAGCAACAATCGGAGCGTAATCTATGAAACGATTTAAACTCAGAACTCTCGTGATCACGGGTTCGGCAATTTGTCTGTCGCTCCTTCTCGTTTACTCCAGCCGGGCAGCGGCGCCGGATGCGCGGTTCGAAATCTCATACTCAGCGGCGATCGACAATGGACCGATCACTGGTCGCGTCTTTGTCGCGATCTCTAAAAACAATCGGGTTGAACCGCGGCTGCAGGCAGGCTCCTACAGCGGGTCGGTACCGTTCTACGGCCTAGACGTTCACGCCTTGAAGCCCGGCGAAAATGCGATCGTCGACCCATCCGTTCTCGGTTTTCCGATCGATAAGCTCAGTCAGCTCCCGCCGGGTGACTATTACGTTCAGGCGGTTCTAAACGTTTACACTCAGGTCCGCCGAAAAGACGGTCACGTGATCTGGGTGCATATGGATCAATGGGAAGGCCAGAAATGGAATCGATCCCCAGGCAACCTGGTAAGTGAAGTTCAGCGCGTCCGGCTTGATCCCGCGGCTGGGTTCACGGTGAAGCTCAACCTGTCGAAAAAGTTGCCGCAGGTTGAGGTGCCTCCGGACACGCAATGGGTTAAGCGAGTAAAGTTCCAGAGCAAGATGCTATCGGAGTTTTGGGGTCATCCGATATACCTTGGCGCCACTCTGCTTTTGCCGAAAGGCTACGACCAGGACGCCAATCAGAAGTACCCGGCAATCTACATTCAAGGTCACTTCGGCCTTGGCGCACCCTTTGGGTTTACGACGGAGGCGCCGAGAGCTCAGGAAAGCGAAGCACAGCGCATCGCACGCCTTAACCGCAGCGCGCGGGAACCGGGACACGAGTTCGCGCGGGCCTGGATGTCCGAAAACTTTCCGCGCATGGTGGCGGTGACCTTTCAACATCCAACGCCCTATTACGACGATTCGTATGCAGTGAATTCGGCAAACAATGGTCCTTACGGCGACGCGCTGACCAAAGAGCTGATCCCTTATCTGGAGGCGAGATTTAAAATCCTCGCCCAGCCTCACGCGAGAGTGCTGACTGGCGGCTCGACCGGTGGCTGGGAGGCGCTTGCTCTACAGGTTTTCCATCCACAGTTCTTCAACGGCACGTGGGTTTTGTATCCGGATCCCGTCGATTTCCGGCGCTATCAGATGTCCAATGTCTATGAAGATGACAATGCATTCGAAGTTCCCGACGGCGATTGGGGGAAGTTCGTTCGCCCGCTCTCGAGAAACGCGGATGGACAGGTGACCATGACGATGCGCGAAATGAGTCGCCTGGAAGCAGTTCTTGGGAGCAAAGTACGCTCCGGCCAGCAAATCGCGGCTTGGGATGCTGCTTACGGTCCGGTTGGGAAAGATGGTTATCCGCGCCCGATCTGGGATCCGCTGACCGGGAAGATCGATCGAGAGGTTGCCCTCTATATGCGCGATAACGGCTTCGATCTCAGGCACAATCTCGAGAAGAACTGGTCCCGGATCGGAAGAGATCTGGTGGGAAAGATCCATGTATACTGCGGAGACATGGACAACTACTACTTGAACCTCGCTGTCTATCACCTGGAAGACTTTTTGAAATCGGCCGCTGATCCGAAAGCTGAGGCGGTGTTTGAGTACGGACGGCCGATGAAACCGCATGGGTGGCAGCCGTTTACCAACGCTGAGCTAGTCCATTTGATGGCCGCTCGAATAAACAAAACGGCGCCGGGCGCGGTTGCTACGAAATAGCGCCACTCGTTTGGCAGAATTCACAAGCATGGACATTTGATTTCAGCTTGTCTCTCGTGCCGCCGTTCGATAGTCTTTAGACAACGAGATGAAGATAGTCGTTATCGGATACGGAAGGGTTGGGTCGCGAACTGTTGCGGCGCTTCTCGATCGAGGCCACCAAATCACCGTCGTAGATAAGGAGGCCAGTCGGCTTGGCCGCGCATCGCGACTGGAGGGTATCGAGCTAATCCAAGGTAACGGCATTGACGTAGACGTTCAACGCGACGCCGGTATCGGAGAGGCCGACATCCTCCTGGCGGTAACCTTTGATGACAACGTCAACTTGATGGCAGCGCAGGTAGCGCGCACCCACTTTCACGTCCCGCGGGCCATCGCCCGGGTTTACGAACCAAGCCACGCTGAAGCGACTCAAGAAGATCCTCAATTAATTGTTGTGTGTCCGACGCTCCTCGCAGTGACGATGATCGTCGAGCAGGTTGATATCGCCGCCAACCAAACTGCCATCGAGCGGATTCCGCCACAGCCGCTCAAGGCGCAAGTGCAATCGCGGCACGTCGCAACTGATGACTCGCGCTATATCCTGATCGCGGGCGGCGGTAAGGTGGGAGTCAATCTGGCGCGAGAGCTCTACGAGAGCGGTCACGAAGTCGCCGTCATAGAACGCGAGCCTTCACGCGCGGTGGCGCTGTCAAGCAAGCTCGATTGTCCGGTATTTGTCGGGGATAGTTCTACCCACGACGTGCTCGAAACGGCCGGCGCCCCGAGAGCGCGCGTGTTTGTAGCCGCAACAGGGAGCGATCAGGACAATTTGATCGCATGCCAGGTAGCCAAAAAAGTATTCGGAATTCCCAAGACGATTGCCCGCGCCTCGAATCCTAAAAATGAAGAGGTCATGGCGCGCCTTGGTGTTGATTCGACAGTCAGCTCCACAGCAATAATCCAACAAGTAATCGAACGGGAGCTTCCGACGGTTCGCATAAAGACCCTGCTGAGTTTGCAGGCCGGAGCTTTTCAGATTCTCGAGTATCCGCTTGACAGCACATCTCCCGCGACCGGCCGAATGCTTCGTGAAATCGATCTGCCGCAGGAAAGCAACCTGATTGCCATCTTACGAAGCGGCGCAATGGTCATTCCCCGCGGGGAGACCAAACTCGAGGACGGTGACGTCATCGTAGCTTTGGTGAATACCGAACAAGAAGCTGGGCTGCGCCTCGCCCTGCTTGGCGCGTAGCACAAAACGGCGTCGGTCGTCGAACAAGGGGGTTTCGTGACAAAGGTACTCGTCGTAGAAGATCACCATGACACTTCATTTCTGCTCTGCCGCTTATTGAAGATGGAGGGATATGAAGTCGAACACGCGATCGATGGAATGGTTGGCTACAGCGCAGCCGCGAACTCGGCGCCGGATCTCATCGTCACCGATATCCAGATGCCGCGGATGGATGGAATCGAGATGATAAAGCGCATTCGCGAATCCCAGGCTGGTAAACGAATACCGATTATCGTAATGAGCGCCTACGGACAACGACGGATCACCGATGCTCTTGCAGCGGGGGCCGACGGCATCGTCGAAAAGCCCATCGATTTGGACAGATTTCTGGAAACGGTTAGATCCAAACTGCCCACCGTGTGAGATTCATTGCGCATCAGCGGGACCGTAAATAATCGCGGAAGCATCCACCGCCTGGTGGAATAAGTCTGGTTTGTCTATTTCGCGATCGAAAGCGCAGGTTCGGTTGCGCCCGCTTAACTTCGCTCGAAACAGAGCCTGGTCCGCCTTCTGCACGATCTCCAACGGCGCAACTCCATCTTCCGGAAAGGTCGCTACACCGAGACTAATCGTGATGTGCATGGTCTGAGTGAGAACCGTGGTTGACGCGGGAAAGGCGTATGCCTCTACGGTTTTCCGGATTGATTCGGCTATTTCAAAGGCAGTCTCTCGCGGGCCAACCACGTAAGCCATGTACTCCTCGCCTCCGTAGCGCGCCGCCAAATCCGCATTGCCGATCACGTCGCGAATAATATGCCCCACGTCGCGTATGGTGTGGCTCCCAATAATATGCCCGCGTCCGTCATTGACCCGCTTAAAGAAATCGATGTCCATCATCAGCACGCTGATAGACGGTGGGGCGGAGCTTCTTGCGGCCTCGGTGATTTTGCGATCAAGCTCAGCAAAAAGACTCCTTCGAGATCGTAGTCCCGTCAATTCGTCGCGCTGAGTCATCTGATGGAGCTTCTCCTGAAACTCCGCCTCAGATTCGTCCAGCATCGCAAACTTCACCAGGTGATTACCAATCTTTATCTTGTCGCCATCCTGCAGCAACTGTTGTGAAGTAACCTTCGCGCCGTTAAGGAATGTGCCGTTTGTGGAATCGAGGTCGTTGACGTAATACTCGAAGCAGCTTGTTTCGACGCAAAGCTGCATTATCTCGGCATGTTGTCGCGAAGCGATTTCATCGCGAAGAACCAGGTCCGCCTGCGACCCACGACCCACGATAGTGCGTTCCTTGTCCAGCTTAACAGTCTGCCCGATTGATTGGCCCTGCAAGATGACCAGCACCGGCTGCTTAGTGATCGAAAGCGGCACTTCGCGGAGATCTAGCTTTACTGTGCGCTCGGCATCACTCACGGATAACCACCTTTAACGTGTTTGAATATATCAACGACGTCGGAGTATCGCCAGTGCCGAGATAGCACCGCAACGCCTCGGGGTCAACTGTATTTCCCGCAGGAGCGCGCGGTGACTACTCGATCTTCAAGCCCTTCCCATGTCTAACCGGCGTAAGGACTCTAAAATAAGTCAGATTGCTTGACGCTAACAACCCCCCTCACTACACTTTTACCAGGTTGTTCGCATGAGTGTTCATCTATGACTAAGGGCAACGGCAGTCGAGACAAACCGTGCAATGGAGTGGAGCGCCTGGCGGAGGCGAATCTGCCAACCGAGTTCGGATTGTTTCGAATAATCGGATTCAAAAGCCTTGCCACCAAGGAAGAGTTCCCTGTGCTCGTTAAAGGGGCACTCGACGCGGAAACGCCAACTCTGGTGCGCATTCACTCGCAATGCCTCACCGGTGATGTATTCCATTCCCTGAAGTGTGACTGCGGACGGCAGCTTGATCGAGCCATGAGTCTCATTCAGGAAGAGGGTCGTGGCGTTATCGTCTATCAACAACAAGAAGGTCGAGGGATTGGCATCACCAACAAGATCCGCGCGTATGAGCTTCAGGATGCCGGACAAGACACCGTTGAAGCCAACCTATCGCTTGGCTTCGAGGCCGACCTTCGGCAATACGAGTGCTGCGTCGATATTCTAAAGCAACTCGGTTTGCGCCGGATCCGGTTGATGTCAAATAATCCCGACAAGATCCAGGCAGTCGAGCGAGCAGGGATGGAAGTTGTAGAACGTGTGTCAATGGAAGTGGAGCCGAATGAGAAATCGAAAGGCTATATGAAGACCAAGAAGGAAAAACTTGGCCACCTCCTAGATAACCTCGACGATAACCTCGACGCCGAAGAGAAAGCCGTCATCTGAGAGAATTCCCGCCTCTATTGCTGCGGATTCCTGTTCATCCAGAATTTTGAATCCGAGTCGGACAGCGCGACACAAGCGCCATTTCCAGGATTTAGAATCACGACGAACTCTCCGATGCTCTTGTAAACTAGCGCACCGGCGTGGCACAGATCCTCGCTTCGAGATTCAATCAGGAACTGGCTGTCCCTCGGGACAAGGATCTCGTCGCCCCATTGCAGAACCCAGAATCCATCTTCGGAGTCAACAAACACGGTGCGAATCCCGCCGCGCTCAAACTGATGCGCATTCAAGCGCCTCAGCTCCTCGCGCAGGAGAGTCACCCACTTGCCGGACTCGCGGCGCGTTAACGCGATGCGGTTGTCTGAATCTCTCAACTCGATTCCTTCGGTGCACGGCGAGGCCTTCAATGAATAAAAAGGTGTTATGTCCTCGAACGCTACCACTCGACCATGGTCGACAAAGTCGGTAAGCGTCGACGCCAGTTTGAACGCCGACTGCAGATGTATCGTCAGCGTTTTGAGCAAAATCGTTGGCGGGGGATGACCAGCACTCGTCTGACCGCTCTGGCTACTCGATGCGAACCTGCGTTCAAGCTCAACGTGATGATCTCGCCCAAGCAAGACCCATCGCGCAGTGCGCTGATCGCTCAATAGCAGGCGGCCGCCGCCTGTCGAAACCTTTAGCCATTCAGGGACTCCTGCAACCGTTTCGTCTTGCGCTGCACTCGATTCCCAGTCAAAGGCACGCGACAGGGCGCCAACCGCTTCATGAGTCAGCCACATCTGGGATTGTGGATGTGACAGCAAGAGCTCGTCTGCGACGCTTGCCAGGACCACTTCGTCCTGTAGCCGCAAAACATCATAGAATTCCATTCTCATCCTGATGGTCGCTGCGTAATGTCGAGCGTCTTCTATACCGAGCGATGCCTGACGATGCTCGTGCCTCAGCACCAAATCGCCGTCAGACCTGAGTATCAAACCTATGCCGCCCTGTCGCACGACTCGAGAAGTTATAGCGCCGCGAGCCAGGTATTCCGCGGTGGTATCTGACAGGTATGGGGCAAAGACGAGGCTGCATCTCAATGAGAGGATGTTGATCATGATCGATCTAGTGGTTACGCACTCGATCTAAGATTATCACAGGGTCATCACGGGTACGATGATCGTTGCGCTTAAACGTCTCTTTAGGTAGAAATGAAGCTATGTCGAGCAAGGGTCAGAGCCGAACCGAAGCAGTCCAGGTGGCCCTCGAAGGTTCCCTTTTGGCGTTTGACGGGGACGAACTGAAGAAGGGTTTATGGGAGAACTGCGTCTATCTCGGAAAGGACGGCTTCGTTTACCACATCACCGCAAACCAGGCTCGCGGCGGGTTGAAAACAACCGTCGCCGGCAAACGCGCTGTTGGAGAGTACCTGAGATGGGTGGACGGACTGTTTCGCCCGGGCGAGCTGCCGAGCGAAGCAAATGGAATCCACTATCGCGCGGCCCGCATGCTTCGTGAGTTAATCTAAAGACTGCCTTCAGAGATTGCGTCAAAAGGCAATACCACCAACTGAAGTTGGTGGTATTCAGTCCCAGTCTTAATCACACCCAACCCGCACAGTTCTTAGCGCAGAACTTGGAACTCGGGCGTTCTGAATGCTATATTTCAGTTTATGCTCTACAGAAAGCCTCGGGTTGGACAAGAACTAAGTGCGTATTGTGGAAAGTGCAAGGACGAGCGAACCCATATTGTCGCCGCGATGGACGGCGAAGTAGTGCGACGGGTCACCTGTTCGATGTGCGGGAGCACACACAACTACAAAGTCAAACCGGTTGCGGCTCCGGATGGAGCGTCGGGTAGCGCGGCTGGAGCGCCCGCAAAGAGAAAAACGAGCACCAGGCGCACCAAGGAATCAAACGCGTTTAGCATTGATCCAAAACGGCCGGTGAAGTCTTATGACATGAACAACATCTTTTCAGCCGGGGATGTCATCAACCATCCAAAGTTCGGGCTGGGAGCGGTCGAGATCTCGGTTCCACCAAACAAGATCGAGGTCAGATTTCAAGAGGGCAAGAAGATGTTGCTTCACAATATGAAGAACTTCCGGTACTGATGAAGAACTTCCGGTACTGACGCCAATAGATTGCTAAAGAGGAATGAGCCGCCGTTTGAATAGACAAGCGGCGGCTCATTGCACACTAGCGACGAGTACTATTTGAAAAACTCTGCGTTGGTACTGATGAAGCTATGCCACTTAGCCGGCACATAAGCCTCCGCGAAGATCGCGGAGACCGGGCAAGCCGGGACGCACGCGTCACAGTCAGTGCAGCTTGCGGGGTCGATGTACATTTGCTCGTGGTCCGGTCCACCCTGGATGCAATCAACTGGGCAAACATCGACGCACGCCAGATTCTTCGCGCCGATGCACGGCTCACAAATCACGTAGGCCAAACTTCCGGCTCCCCGCGCGTTATTGTTTGTAGTAGTCTGCGTTCATTTGTGTGAAATGCTTCCATTGCTCAGGGAGATCGTCCTCAGTAAAGATCGCCTGAACCGGGCAAGCGGGTTCACACGCACCACAATCGATGCACTCGTCGGGGTGGATGTAGAGCAACTCCGCGGTTTCAAATGCCGGCTCGTCTTTGCGCGGATGAATGCAGTCTACAGGACAGACGTCCACGCAAGCCGTGTCCTTGGTCCCTATGCAGGGTTCAGCGATAACGTACGTCATTGAAACGTAAGCCTCCTTCTAAGATATTTAGACAACTTTAGGATGAATAGCCAAAACTGCCGATACAAATTTCGCCGATTTGCCAAAAAGAGTCAAGCGAGGGGCCAGTTAATAGTCCGTAGTCCGTAGTCCGTAGTTTCTGGTTTCTCGTTTCTGGTTCGACGGCGTCTCAAAATCGACAACCAGAAACCAGAAACTACGGACTACTGACTACGGACTACTGACCACGGACTACTGACCACGGACTACGGACTACGGACTACGGACCACGGACTACGGACTACTGACAACGGACTACTGACTCTCTTCGTCCGTGTATTCAGTCATCGAAAGAGTATCCATAACATCCGCCAACTCCTGCGGCGTCAGGAGTCCTTCTTCCGCAATCGTCTCGCGAATCGTCTTGCCTTTCGACATCGCTCGCTTTGCGATCTCCGCTGCTCGAGCGTAGCCGATCCTCGGATTGAGCGCAGTCACAAGGGCAACGCTGTGCTCCACGTACCATCCGCCGCGCTCTTTATTCGCCTCGATTCCTTCGATGCACCGTTCCCGAAAGACCCTTAAAGCGTTGGTCAAAATTGACAGCGACATCAAGAGGTTGAACGCAATTACCGGCATCATCACATTCAACTCGAGCTGTCCTGCTTGCGCCGCCGAAGCCACAACCAGATCGTTGCCCATCACCTGAAAGCAGACCATTGCGGTCATTTCCGGCATAACCGGATTTACCTTACCGGGCATAATCGACGAGCCAGGTTGGACCGCCGGCAGACTCACCTCCGCAAGCCCGGTGTTCGGACCAGAACTGAGCAGCCGCAAATCGTTGGTGATTCTGAGCACGTCAGTAGCAGCCGTCCTCAGCGCGCTCGACAACCCAACAAACGGAGACATGCTCTGCATCGCTTCAAAGTAGTCTCCGGTCGCCCGAAGCTGCTGATTCGAGATCCGACTGAGTTCTTCCACAACCCGCCCGCGATACCCCGGAACAGCATTGAGTCCGGTGCCAACCGCAGTCCCTCCCAACCCGATCTCCTTTAGTTCTTCCGCTGACCTGACAATTCGATCGGCGTTCTTGCGGATTGCCGTCGCATACGCACCAAATTCCTGTCCCAATCTGAGAGGCACCGCATCCTGGAGATGTGTGCGGCCCGATTTTACGATCCGATCAAACTCTCTCGACTTCGTCTGCAGTGCAGCCGCCAACTGGTCAAGTGTGATTACAAGATTGTCCACCTCACCAAGCGCGGACAGGCGCATCGCTGTCGGAACCACATCGTTTGTCGATTGCGACATATTGACATGGTCATTCGGATGAACGAGAGAGTAATCGCCTTTTTCGCCGCCAAGCAACTCTATGGCGCGATTGGCAAGCACCTCGTTTGCGTTCATGTTATGTGAAGTGCCCGCGCCCGCTTGAAAGGGGTCCACGACAAACTGATCCCGTAGCTTCCCGGCCAAAATCTCGTCGGCGGCGGTCTCAATCGCGGTTGCAATCCGCGAGTCAAGCGCGCCGAGCGCGGCGTTCGTGCGCGCGGCTGCCTTTTTTATCTGGATCGTAGCGGTGACCAGGGACGGGTAGGGCTTCCAACCGGAGATAGGAAAGTTCTCGATGGCGCGCGCGGTTTGAATGCCGTAGTACACATCCGCGGGTAACTCGCGCTCACCAAGAGAGTCGCGCTCAATCCTTGGTTGGATCGAAGGTGACATGCGGAATCATCTCGACGTCTTCTTTCAGAGTCACGCGGCCTGCGAGAGGTTTCTTCTCTTTCTGTTTTGGCGTGAATTTAATTGTACTATCAACCAACTTTTCATTAGGTCGGTAGCCCAGCCCGAATTCAGGGAGCTCCGGTCTGCTCATAAGCCGCTTTATGTCCCACATCGTCTCTTCGCGGCTATAAGCGCATATCTCCGTCTCGCGGCTCATGATAATCGCTTCTTCGGGACAGGCATCGACGCAGAAACCGCAAAACACACAACGCAGCATATCGATGTCGAATCGGGTTGGGTACTTTTCGATCAGGGGATCTGGATGTTCGCCCGGCTCAATGTAAATGCAATCAGCCGGGCATGCAGTCGCGCACATGTAACAGGCCACACAGCGCGGCGAACCGTCTTCGCGCGCCGTTAAAATGTGGGCGCCACGAAAGCGCCCAGAGTACGCACGCCGTTCTTCGGGATAACGGATCGTCGCATTGACCTTTCCCGTCAGGTTGTCGACCATTCTATTGATCGTCAGCCCCATTCCGGCAAGCGGGGCCAGTATTTCCTTCGCCAACGACGATTCGCTCTCCGCGCGTTGCCTTACGTTAATGACTTTTGCCGGTTTCTTCATGGCATCCCCGGGCGGCTCGCGCGCCCTCACGCTTATCTTACAACCACACCTGGAAGTTCGGTTTGCTCCAACCTCATCTCGCTATACGCCGACTCCTGTTCGGTCATCGTGACGAACACATCGGTCGCCGACATCCAGGGTGATTCGGCTCCGCTCGCATGAATCAGCATAGCCAACACCTCCCAGACTGGAAGCGCGTCTCCGTCAGGCTCGATTGCCTTTCCAGCGAGCTGCACGCGTCCCTCGAAGTTTGTGTATGTCCCCTCTTCTTCCGACCAGGCAGCCACCGGCAACACGACACTCGCCGCCGTTTGCCAGTCTGCCGTGTGAGCCGCAAGCACGACCGAATACTCGAGCGCAGCTATCAACTCCCGAATACGCCGCTCAGCCTCGTCGTCGTTGTCTCGTCGCACCAGCGGTTTGAAGTAGATTATAACGCCCGCTTTTATGCGCCCGGCCCGAGCACTATTGATTGCGCCCTGAATGCCGTCGAGCTCAGAGCTGACCAGCCCCATCTTGATCGCTCCCATCGAGTTCGGATGCTTGTCGACACGACGCAGGATTTTGTCCTCGTCCTGAATTACATTCTTATCTTCCGAGTCGAGCCGAAACTCGAACTGCGTCGTGCCCTGGGTACCGAGGTACCGCTTGAACAAAAACAGGGCCTCGTTTGTTGCCGACGGCGACGCAAACCCAAGAATCGAAGCCTGACCATTTGACTGACGAATCTCCTTCAGTCGCGAATCAACCGAACTAACGGCATCTTGCCAGCTGACCGTGGCGTGCGTTCCGTCGCTTGCTTTTACCGACGGGTATTGAATTCGCTCGCTGTTATCCAATTCGTGAAAACTGAGGCGTCCCTCGTCACACAGCCAGCTCTTGTTGACTTCCGGGTTTCGCCTCGGAATCAACCTGAAGATCGCGCCGTCGCGATGATCGATTCTGATTGAGCAGCCGGTCGAGCAGCCGCCACAAACAGAGTCGGTTGCGTGCAGGAACCACACTCGGCACTTGAACCTGAAGTCGCGTGATGTCAGCGCTCCAACCGGACAGATATCAACGACGTTTCCCGAATACGGATTATCGAGCGGCCGGTCCTCAAAAGTCCCAATCGCAACGTGATCTCCGCGCCCGAAGAATTTCATCTCTCCGGTCTCTGTTACGTTGTCGAAAAACCGTATGCACCGTGAGCATAGAACGCATCGTTCTTGATCCAGGACAACCATCGGGCCCAGGTCGATCACTTTCCGTTTGCGCACCTTCATATTCAGCGGGATCTCGCTGGTGTGCAGACCATAGACCATGTAGTAATCCTGCAACCGGCATTCGCCGGCCTGATCGCATACAGGGCAATCGACCGGGTGATTGATCAGCAGAAACTCCAGCACGCCGCGCACGGCCTCTTTTACGCGCGGGTTGTCCGAGCGAACGACCATTCCTTCGTTGACGATAGTCGTGCAAGCCGGCGTTAGCTTGGGCATTTTCTCCACGTCGACGAGACACATCCGGCAGTTGCCATCGATTGGAAGATCCGGGTGGTAGCAATAGTGCGGGATCTCTACGCCGTGATCGCCGGCGGCCTGGATGATAGTCTGCCCCGGTTTGGCCTCGATCTCCTGGTTGTTCAGAGTAAATTTCGGCATCGACTGTTTGCGCCTTTGCGTCTTTGAGATTCTATATTTTCTATGCTTTGCACAACGCTTCAAACTCGCTTCTGAACTTGGTCACAAAACTCCTGATCGGCATCACGTCGGCGTCTGCCAGAGGGCAGATCGTCTTCCCTTCCATCATGTCGGCGATCTTCAAAAGCAGGTCCACATCTGACCGCTTGCCCGCGCCTGCCACAATATTCTTAAGTATCTTTGCTGCCCAACCCGTCCCTTCACGGCACGGTGTGCATTGTCCACAAGATTCGTGCGCGTAAAAATCCGCTATCACCGAGAGCGTCTCCGGCATGCTGGTGGTGTCGTCCAAAACGATCATCCCGCCCGAACCAAGCATTGAGCCTGCTTTCAACAGCGACTCATAATCAAGCAGAACGCCATCGCACTCAGCCGCCGTCAGAACCGGCACCGACGAGCCACCCGGAATCACGGCCTTCAACTTCTTTCCATTAGCTATTCCGCCGGCTTCATTGTTTATGAAGTCCATGAGCGGATAACCGAGGTCAACTTCATAAACTCCCGGTTTGGCGACGTGCCCCGACACGGAAAACAGCTTGGTGCCTTTGCTCTTCTCGGTGCCGATCGCGGCGTAAGCCGCCGCTCCGTTCTCTATAATCCACGGAAGCGCCGCCAGCGTCTCGACGTTGTTCACCACAGTAGGCGAGGCGAGAAACCCGTGGGTCGCTGGGAAGGGTGGTTTGATACGAGGATAGCCTCGATTGCCTTCGAGTGATTCGATAAGTGAGGTCTCCTCGCCGCAGATGTACGCGCCCTGCCCGAGGTGTATAAAAATATCGAGCGCGAAGTCCTTTCCCATGATCGAAGGACCGAGGATCTTCGCCTCATACGCCTCATCCAGCGCCTGCTGCTGGGTCTTAGCAACGAACTCGTACTCTCCTCGAATATAAATGTACGACACGTGACAATTTAGCGCGTAGCAAGCGATTACCATTCCCTCGATTAGCATGTGGGGATCGCGCTCCATCAAGAGGCGGTCCTTGAAGGTGCCCGGTTCGCTTTCGTCCGCGTTGCAAAGAAGATAGGTCGGTTTGTTTGTGTTGCGTGGAACGAAGCTCCACTTCATGCCGGTCGGGAACCCTGCGCCTCCGCGCCCTCGCAGACCGCTAGCCTTGATCTCCTCGATCAGCGCTGGCTGTTCCATCGCCAGGGCTTTCTCCAGCGCCTTGTAGCCGCCCCGTTCCCGATACCTCGCGATGCTCGTCTGCTCGGGTTTATCTATGTTTGCAAGGAGTATCTTTGTCATACGTGGATCGCTTTGGTCGGTGTCGCGGGATGCTAGTCACCCCGCAGTTTTCCGATAATCTCCGCGATTCTACCGGGCGTCAGATTCTCATAATACCGGTCACCAACCTGCATCGCCGGCGCCGTACCGCAAGAACCCAGACACTCCGTCACATCCCAACTGAACCGTCCATCGGGTGTGACTTCCCTCCTCTCCACGCCAAGCTGGCGTTTGATCTCGTCGACGCAAGAATTGACTCCCATCAACCAGCAGCTGACATTTTTGCAGATATCGATGTGGTACTTGCCGGCGGGTTTCTTATGAAGCATCGTGTAGAACGTGGCGACGCTTAACACATCGGAGGGTGGATAGCCCATCAAGCTGCCGACGTATTCAGCAACTTCCTGTGAGATCCATCCGAACTCGCGTTGGGCAAGCGTCAGTACCGGAAGCAGCGCCGCACGCTTCTCAGGATAATGGCTGAGTATCGTCTGATACCTCCGCTTTGCGTCGTCGCTGAATTCGATCATCGATTCCTCTGCGTCTTTGCGCTAAAAATTACCTATCAAGCTCCCCGGCAATGATATTCAAACTGCTCAACGTCGCAATTGCATCGGCCACGAGCCCGCCTTCAATCAGCTTTGAATACGCCGAGAAGATCGGGAAACACGGCCCCCGCGCATGACAGCGCCACGGACGCAAAGACCCGTCGCTCACAATGTAAAACCCAAGCTCGCCGTTGCCGCCTTCGCTATAACCGTATACCTCGCCCGGCGGGGCTTGTATCCCGTGCATCACCAGCTTGAAGTGGTTCATCAAGTCTTCGATGTTCGTGTAAACACCTTGCTTCGGCGGGAGTGTTATTCGCCGATCATCAACTTGATATGGTCCCTCAGGCAAATTCGCCAGCGCCTGCTCTACGATACGAACGCTTTGCCGCATTTCCTCCATGCGCACCAGGTATCTATCGTACACATCGCCTCGACCGCCGACCGGCACCTCGAAATCAAAATCCTCATAGCTCGAATAGGGATGATTCTGGCGTATGTCGTAAGCCACCCCTGCGGCGCGCAGCATCGGCCCGGTCATTCCCCAATCAACCGCATCTTTAGCGGAGATCTCTGACACCCCGACAGTCCGCTGTTTAAAGATCACGCTGTTGGTATTGAGCCTGTGCAAGTCGTTGATGTAACCCGGCAATCGCTTCAACACCTCGCGGCATCGCGGAATAAAGTCATCAGGGAGATCGGCCGATAAACCTCCGACCCGAACGTAGCTCACCATCATCCGCTGACCGGCGGTCATCTCAAGCAAATCGTAAATCTCTTCGCGCGGCTCGAATGAATACCAAAAATTGGTAATGGCCCCCAGATCGACCAACGCCGCTCCCAGGCAAACCATATGATCCATTATCCGCGACAACTCACCGAGCAGAACGCGAATGTATTGAACGCGTTTCGGCACTTCTATTCCGAGCAGCTTTTCTACCGCACACGCGTACCCGACATTATTAAGAAACGACGAACAGTAATTCAGACGGTCGGTGTACGGGATTACTCCGTTCCACTGATGAGTTTCGGCCATCTTTTCGAAGCAGCGGTGCAGATAGCCTATTTCAACATCCGATTCGACCACTTGTTCGCCGTCAAGCCGGCAAACTATCCTGAGCGCCCCGTGAGTCGCAGGATGCGAAGGACCGATGTTGATGATCGTAGGCTCGGCGCTCAGGCGGTCGGTTTCGTGGCCTTCCCACTGCGTCTTGTACTCAACAGGCAACTTGTAGTCGCGGGATAGGATCGTGCGGGCGCCCGGTTCGTGGTCCTTCCGAAGAGCATGACCCTGGAACTCTTCGTGGCATAGAATGCGCCGCAGATCGGGATGATTGCGGAAGCGGATGCCGAACAGGTCAAAGGTTTCCCGCTCCCACCAGTTCGCGGTCTTCCAAATCGATGACACGGAATCGACTTCCGGAGCCGATTCCGGGAGCGGCACCTTTAACCGTACCCGGTGGCCGTGATCTATCGAATACATATGGTAGACAACGTTGAAGCGTTCATCACGCTTCTTTTCCGGATAACCCTGATAGTCGAGGCCGGTGATCGTACTCAGGAGATCCAGCTTTGTCGCAGGATCTTCCTTCAGCTTTCTGCAGATATCGGTGACTTTGTCAGGCCTCACGGTTATCGCGAGGTCGCCGCGGAAATCATTCACATCCAGCACCTGATCCGCGAACTGTCCCTGAATCAAGGCTGCGATCGGATTCTGCGGCGTTGCCGGTTCGCGACTGATTTGAACGAGCCGCACGGCGGCATGGGCTTGTTCTTCGGCGATCAGCATCGGCTTGGGTGAGGTCTCGGTGATCTCTTTCTTCATCCGCTCGCGCAACTCGAGGCGAGCATCCGCATCGACGATGTTCTCCTTCTCGATGAGCTGGCGGATCATTAATACGGCTTGCAGTACCGCTTCCGGAGTAGGGGGGCAGCCGGGGATGTAGACGTCGACGGGGATTATTTCGTCGATCCCCTGCATCACGTGATAGGCGCGATAAAAACCGCCCGATGTCGCGCAAGCGCCCATGCACAACACCCACTTCGGATCGGGCATTTGCTCGTAGATTCGTTTGAGCACCGGGCCCATCTTGTCGGTGATCGTCCCCATCACCATCAACAGATCGGACTGTCGAGGCGAAAACCGCACAACCTCGGCGCCAAACCTTGCGACGTCGTAGTGAGCGGAGACAACCGACATGTATTCGATAGCACAGCAGGCGGTCCCGAAGGGCAGCGGCCAAAGTGAATTCTTTCGCGCCCAATTGGCTATTTCGCTGACTGTGGTGGTAAAGAAATTGTCGCCAACCGCAGAATCGATAGCCATTCTCTACTCTCTCTCCCGTTGCGATTCTGTCTTAGGCCGGAATGAATCAGTGAAGGTCATAGTGAATGCCTGACGTCGATCAAAATCTTATCGTTCGTGCACGGGCGAGTCAAACAAACCGTCTTTTTGCTGATCTTTGTCTGCAGTAGCATAGACTTTAGTCTGTGTGCGCAGCTTAGACTGAGCCTAAAGTCTATGCTACACGCAGAAGACTCAAATCTTGCGAGCTATAACGGTCTTGTCTTCAAGCTGATGTCTATCGCCGAAGCCGAGCGGGTAATAGCCTCAACCGATATCAGATCGACTCCGCATCCGGCGAACTCGGCCACGTTCTCGAGGGTGATGTCGCCCGACACCTCGATGAGCACGCCGGGAACCTCATCCTTTATCAATTTCGCCGATGACCGAATATCATCAAGAGTCATGTTGGCCAGCTTTATGACGTCCGCCCGGACCTCGATGGCTTCGCGAAGCTGCTGCTGATTTGCTACCTCGACTTCAACCTTCAGCAGATGAGGTATGCTGCGTCTTGCGAGCTCGACGGCACGCCGCACGCCACCGGCAAGCGGAATGTGGCTTTCCTTTATCAGCACACCGTCATCCAGTCCAAACCTGCCGTTGGCTCCGCCCCCCACCGTCACCGCATACTTCTCCAGAAGCCTCAACCCGGGAGTTGTCATGCGCGTATCGACTATCCGAGCACTGGTTCCGTCAACACGATCCACAAAAGCCTTTGTCAACGAAGCCACGCCCGAGAGCCGCTGCATGATATTTAGAGCTGTCCGTTCGCCGGTCACCAGCGCGGCCGCCGGTCCTTCGATTCGAGCGAACTCATCCCCTGCGGTGATCTTCTCGCCGTCGTATGCCCTTGATTCGAGAACGATGCTATTGTCGAGAGTCGCGAAGACCGCCTCCGCAATCTCAAGCCCGCACAGGACGAAATCCTGATTTGCTACAAATCGCCCACGCGCCTTTGCGCCCCCTCGAATAACGGCTTGAGTGGTGATGTCGCCGCGACCGAGGTCTTCCTTTAGTAAATCGGCCGCGAATGCGTAGATGATTCCGGAATCAAGTTCCATGGATTAGATTTGCGCTTTGCGTCTTTGCGGTCCTTTGCGGCTTTGCGCTAAATAGCCGCTTTGAATTATTTGTTTCGCGCAAAGACACAAAGGACCGCCAAGAACGCAAAGAATACCAACGACTATTTTGTGCCGAGAGAATTCAGCGTCGCTCTCAGCTTTTCGATCTCGGC
>DASRIZ010000615.1:0-14114 GCA_035649735.1 Blastocatellia bacterium
CTGTAGCCCGGCGGCGCTGATGGCGTTGCCCACGCTGGCATTCGGCCGCGTGACGGTCAGCAGTACGCTCATTTCCTCCGGCCAGCCGCCGTTGCTGTAGCGCACTAGGACGAGCGGATGGATCGTATCGCCAGTGTAATACCGCTTTGAGTCCGGCATGCGAGACATCACCGGACCGCCGGTAGCGATCACGTTGATGAAATAGCGCAGTGCCGGCGTCGGCGGCGGGAACTCTCCACCGCCTCCCGGCCTCACGACACGGACGTGCCACAGTCCGTCCCGCTCGCCGCCGATCGGCAAGTTGAATCGAAGGAAGGTCCATGTCCGTCCGTCCGACGACTGAACGGCCGGAGTGGCGCTCGTGACCACCGCGCCGCCGGGACTCGTCACTTCGAGCAACAGTGAAGCATCGGTGCGATTCCAGCCGGCAACAATGGTGACGGCATCCTCTCCGCAGACCCTGAACGGTGTTTTTGCGCCGGGCTGGTTCGCCGGGAGATCGACTTCGGGATCGTGAATGATCCCGTTCTCGAAGATGTTGCCGAAGGCGTCCGAGAAGAACTTTTCCAGCGTGAGCCCGCCGCCCGCGCGCAGGTACCTGCCACCGTGGTCGTTGGCCAGCGCGCTGAGCATGTTGCCATCGAGGTTGGATTCCGTGCCAAAGCCGACGGCGTGGATCGTCAGGCCGGAGAGATCGACGTCCGCCGGCGCGAGACCCTCATTCTGCAGGCCGTCGGTCATCAGCAGGATCGCGCGAGGATTCGCGCCCGCCGGATTCAGCTGGCTCTTTGCCGAATTCAGACCGGCGCCGATGGACGTGCGGCTGCCCGGCGTCAAGAGGCCCACCTTGCCCGTGATGAAAGGTGGCGGGCCGATCAGAGTCGTTTTCAGGGCCGCGGTGACGTTCGCCCGGGCCTGTTCGACATGGGGATTCGTGTCGAACGAGACGAGCCCGGCCCGGTTGCCGCTGCCTGTCTTGATGAGCTGGTAGAACAGCGCCGTCGCGTCGCGTGCCGCCTCGATCTTGGGCCGGCCGGTCCCGTCGTCTTCCGACATGCTGCCCGATCGGTCGAACACGACCATGACGTCGCGTGTGACGGGCGGTGGCGGCGCGGGGACGGTGGCGACGATGATCGACTTCGTCGGGAACCAGAGCAGGTCCGAGCAGGAGAAGTTGCAACATGGGTCGCCGTTCGAGAGCACGCCGCAGATTCGGCCGGCCATGTCGAAGAGTCCGGATCCTGAGCTCCCGCCGGAGACGTGCAACCCCTTCGGCACTGTGATGCCCGCATCGCCGCTCGCTTTGACCTTTGCGAATCCTTCGGCGATGGGCGGGGATAGCTTCTTAACCGCGCCATTGGGTTGATGAACGCAGAACACCTGCTCGCCAATGGCCGGAAGGTCGTGCCGCATCTGCACGATCGGGATGCCCACCACCGGCTCGGCCAGGCGCAGGATGCTGAAGTCGCCATCGTCGTCGTGGTGGTGGTGGAGGACTTCCTTGACCTTGTAGACCTTCGGAGCATACCCAGACGGCCGATTCCCGTTTTCATCCGTTGCGTAGTCGAAGATGATCGAGCTGGAGGCAGTCTCTTCCGGCGTATGGCAGTGTCCGGCGGTGATGATCTTGTCCGAATCGATGAGCGTGACGGAGCAGGTAGAGACCCCGTCGAACGTACCCTGCCGGTCCTGCGTCATGATCATTCCAACACTGCGCATGACCTTGTTGCGGACATCGGCCGGATTCGTGATTTTGGCCGCGTTGTCCCAGTGCGGCGGCTGCGCGCAGAACCAGAACGGGTCGTAGTCCGGTTCGAGATACGCAGCCTCCTGGTAGAACGGATCACAGTTCGATTTTCCGCTGTGGAATGACGCGGGTAACGCATCGTGTCGTTCGCCGCGGCCAAACTTGTCGAGCTGAACGCTGCCATTGGCGGCGCCGCCCTTGATATAGGTGATCGTAACGCTTCCGCCGGTCGGATAGATGTTGATCGGCCGGGTCCAAAACGCCGGCCCATCCGCTGACGTGAACGTATCCGTCCCGTAGCCGAGGTCGACCTGAAGCTTGTCGCCGGCCTTGAAGTTCAGATTGGTGAAGTGGAGCATCAGCAGCTTGGTGCCACCTGGCGCCGCAGGTGGGTTGAAGTTGGTGACACCGGGTCCGATCGTCATGGCCGGACTCAGCACCTGAAGCGTGCCGGTGATGTGCGACATCGTTGTCCTCCCTACGCCGCGCGTCTCGGCGCGATCTGCTCGACTTCGATGGACACGCCTGCCGAATTCAGCCCGGCGCTGGTGTACACGGCAGTTACGGCGATGGGCCCGCTGGCGGTGACCTCCAGGAAGCCGATCGTGATCGGCATGGGCGACGCGGGCTCGCCGCCGAAGAGAAGCTCGGCGATCCGGCAGCAGTCGTCCATGGTGGCCGTCTGCGGCGGGAGGATGATCTTGTCTTCCACCCTTGGGGCGACCACATTGGGTTCTCGTCCGACCGGCGCTCCGGCTAGCACAACCGGGATGAAACGCTTCTGAATCGCGACTTCCTTGATCCCATAGTTGTGGATGTTGATCTCGGTTGCATACCGTCCCGGAAGCACGGAAGCGCACTCGCACCCGCAGGCCGGCTGCTCACCGCAGATGAACTTCGCCGCATAGACGAATTCCGTCGCCGGACAGGCCGGTACCGTGATCTTTACCTTTTTCTTCGCGATCGCTCGCCCATCGCAGACGACGTCGATTGTTCCGGTGAACACCTGAGGCTCCGACTTGCAGGGGATCCCGTGGAATCGGACCCGGAACGTGAGCGTCTGCTCTTGCTCGCCGGTGATTGGGCCGAAGCCGCCAGGGGGATTGATGGAATCGATGAACGGCGCGATCGATGCCGAGGGGACCAGGTTGATGTTCCGGCATTTGACGCCCTTCGGTATCGTTACGTTGATCGACTCGTCCAGAATGTCCGATGGGTTAAGCGTCAGATCGTTGGTCGCCGGATTGATGATGATCGCGGCCGGGGCGGCGGCAGGCTGTTCGTGCGGACCGTGGTCGGCCATCGGCTTTGCGCCTTTTGCTTTTCTTGGCATATGGCTTCCTCTGGGAAATACGAATTAACTAGTAACAATACTGATATGAGCGCTCTATCTTCCATCTTCTCCTATTATCTTGGCGATTCTTTCTGCAACAGCTCCGATCGTGCGCGACGGGTTAACACCGAGAGGTGTGGGAATAATTGCAGCGGCCGCGACATAGAGATTTGCCACCATATAGAAGGTTCTTTGTGCCACTTCTATTGACGCAAAACGCGAGCGTATTAATTTTCTTTTTTCATAGCGGGGGTCTCCCATTTGGAGACTGTTTCCGGGATTACCGACCGGAGGACCGGAACCAGTGGTGATCTCCGCCATCACCGCTGGTTAACCAGTCGCCTGCAGGCACACCTCTTCTAGAATTCGCAGATACTGCAGCGCTCGTTCGTATGCGTGCTGTACGCTCGAGGCATTCTCCCGAAACTATCGAGGCCTACCGCGTCTGCCATCGCGACCAGCACGGGAGGAAGCTGATTCTGGATGAATTGGATCGCACAAAAAAACCGCCCTTGATTACGCGGGAACAGAAAGAAGGTCAAGAGGAGCGGCTTGTCAAGTGAGTAGCACGGACTTGAAACGAGAGGCAACACTGACGCCCTCGGAAAGCTTAAGCCTCGAGCAACTACTCCAATGCGAGATTAGTGTTCTTATCTTGCATTGACCTAGTTTCTGGGCACCCTTTAACATTACGATCATTGTTTATTGCGAGTACTTTTACCTTGCCATTGTTCGCAGGTGACTCCATTTGAGATAGGAGATCGATATGAACAAAGCAGGTCTGTTTTCGCGACGTGAGATGATTAAGAGCAGCGTGCTTGCGGCCGGAGCGCTTTCGTCAATCACGCGCAGCGCTTCACCGATGAGCTACAGAGAGGGCGATGATCCGTGGCGCGGCCTCAAAGTCGGAGTCGCCTCTTACACCTTAAGGAAGATGCCGGTCGAAGCAGCAATCAAAGCGATTCAGCGCGTGGGTTTGAAATACGTCTCGATCAAAGATTTTCACTTGCCGCTGAAGAGCACGTTGGAACAGCGTCGAGCCGTTGCGCAAAAGTTTAAAGATGCAGGAATCACTCCTCTGAGTTGCGGCAATGTTTCTATGGAGAACAACCAAGGAAACATTCGCCAGGCTTTTGAATACGCGAGGGACATCGGATTGCCTACCATTGTTTGCAGCCCTCATCCTGACTCGATGCAGATCCTGGACCGAATGGTAAAAGAGTTCGACATCAGGCTAGCGATCCACAACCACGGACCCGAAGACAACCGCTTCCCCTCGCCTTACGATGTCTGGAAAGCAGTGCAGCCTTACGACGCGCGTATCGGACTGTGCATTGATGTTGGCCACACGGCTCGCGCAAAAGTCGATCCAGCAGAAGCGATAGTCAAGTGCCGCGCGCGTCTGTACGATATGCACTTCAAGGATATAGCCAGCCTGGACCCGAAGGCTGAAACGGTCGAAGCCGGGCGTGGCGTCCTTGACTTGCAGGCAATCTTACGCGCAGCGATCAAGATTCGGTATCAGCATCTGGTCAGCTTCGAGTATGAAAAGGATGCTGACGATCCGCTTCCTGGGTTAGCGGAGACGGTTGGATACGCTAAGGGTCTGCTCGTGGGGATGACTAGATAGACCAGCCCTGCGGATCGCTGCTTACGATTCTCAGAAGGCGATAGGTGCTGTCGACTGACCTATAGCACCGCACGAACCAACGCCTTTCGCTGTTCAAGTGCTCTCGAGGAAGAGATATGGTTAGAGCCGATCCAGTACGGCGCGAGAAGGTACAATCTCTCCGACGTCGGACTAGCTAAGGTATGTAAGAAGCTCAACATTCCGCGGCCTGGGCAGGACTACTGGGCGAGGAAGGCCGCTGGTAAACCCGTTCCCGAGACAGCCTCCGCTTCCGAAATTAACGGTTGAATAGAAGTCTCGACCAGGTAACTCATAATCGTAGGTCCTATCTTCCAAGTCACGAGATTTTTTGGGCCAGGACGAAAGATCCGCGGGTTTCTTTAGATGCAAGATTATGCTTCTTATCTTGCATTCGACTGGGACTCCTCATCTGGACATTACAATCCATCTCGGGCGCAGTATAATTCGGCTTGGCCCTTGAGTCGGGCGTATATTGTCTGCATTTCGGCCTGAAACCAGAATGGCCTTAATAGGGGGCAGCGTTAGATCATCTAAGGGGAAACTTCTAATAAACGCAGACGATATCTATGGCAAAAGATGCACATTTGAGAGTACTAGATAGAGGCATCGATGCCTGGTACATCTGGAGAACAGACAATCCCGCAATAACGCCAGATTTAAGCGGCGCAAGTCTCAACTATAAGAATCTCGCCGGCGCAGATCTAAGCTAATGCGAATCTCGCAGGTGCCGATCTAGAAGGCGCAAATCTACACTGGGCGAACCTCACTTATGCAGATCTCACCTCTGCAATCCTCGTTGCGGCCGACCTGTCCTATTCTAACCTCACAAATGCTGATTTAAGTGGTGCTGAGCTGGGAGGCACACGATTGGGCAACATTAACTTTAGCCTTGTGAAAGGGCTTGAAACGGTTCTTCATCGCGGACCATCCACCATAGGAATTGACACCATATATGAATCCAATGCCAATATCCCTCAGCGATTCTTAATCGGCGCCGGGGTTCCCGACGATTTCATTTCTTATATCCGGTCATTGGTTGGTCACGCGATCGAGTTGTTTTCATGCTTCATAAGCTACAGTCACCACGATGAGGCGTTCGCTCGCCGACTCTACTCGAAGATGCGCGACCAAAACCTCAGGGTCTGGTTTGCACCTGAAGATGTAAAAGGAGGACGGAAACTTCACGAACAGATAGACCGCGCAATTCAAATGCACGACCGCCTTCTGTTGGTTCTGTCTGAACACAGCTTGCGCAGTGAATGGGTCACGACTGAAATTAGGAAGGCTAGGAGAATTGAGTTGAAAGAGAATAGGCGAAAGCTGTTCCCAATACGGCTTGTGAACTTCGAGCAGATCAGAGATTGGGAATGCTTCGATGCAGACACTGGTAAGGACCTGGCTGTTGAAGTTCGAGAGTATTTCATACCGGATTTCAGCCAGTGGAAGGAC
This sequence comes from Blastocatellia bacterium, assembly GCA_035649735.1. Classification (GTDB taxonomy): domain Bacteria; phylum Acidobacteriota; class Blastocatellia; order UBA7656; family UBA7656; genus Onstottus_A. Next base: position 6,181 of record DASRIZ010000615.1, read on the forward strand.
CATGACTGCTTCGAGGCAGCGTTTGACAGACTATTAAATGATCTTACGCCAGACGCAGAATGAACCGACCGCTCCATATCTCGGGGCGTTCCGCTCGCAAGCGGAATAAGTTGCTAAGGTAGGCTCGGGCGTCTATTGCCGGAGAATTGTAAATATCCGGCGTGCATTCCCTTCGATGTGCGACGGACGCTCTAAATACGTGTTCGAGTACTCGCGTTGCGTCGTTTTTACTTTGACTAGAAGGCAGAACGATGAATCGAATGCACGATAAGACCGCTAATCTTGCATCCGCCGGAGTTCCGCCTCGGAGCCCTAGTGAAGCCCGATTGCAAACCCCTGGGTGGAATCCCAGGGATCTTGGTCCCATGGAAGATCGGGGAGCGAGCTCTTATCGAATTTTTGAACATTAAGCTGCACGTGGTAGAGTTAATGCCCGTGGTTGGCCATCCTACGTAAGCAACCAACAGTGTAGTAGGTTAAGTCAGTCAATCACTTTGAAGTTTGGAGTAATGTCTTGATGAGAGAGAATCCTTTTGCGACCGGGGCTTGCCTGTTCCGAAGATTGGCCTTATTGCTCATCCCCATTCTGTTAATTGTCTGGTCCTTACCGAGCCGAGTGCAGGCACACGCTGGTGATCTTGACCAATCATTTGGCAATGCTGGAAAGGCGATCGCGGATTTTCTTGGTTTCTGGGATCAGGCACGGGATGTGGCGATACAAACGGATGGCAGGATAGTAACCGCGGGCTTTACGCAGACCCTCAACAATAACGATGATTTTGCGGTCGCCCGATTTACCGCAGCCGGGGCCTTGGATCAAACATTTGGTATAGGTGGGAAGGTTGTGAGCGATTTCTTTAGCGGATCTGATCAAGCCAATGCGTTGGTCGTTCAGGCTGATGGGAAAATCCTAGTGACAGGATTTGCACGCACAAGTACCTTCACTGACTTTGCCCTGGCGCGTCATAACAGTGATGGCAGCCTGGATGGTAGCTTCGGCATCGATGGCAAGGTAACAACTAGCTTTACGGGTGCAAATACTCAAGCGCGAGACATTGCATTGCAATCGGACGGAAAAATCGTTGTTGGAGGCATTCTGAATCGAGGCCCGGGCGCGTCTTATACATTTGCTCTCACGAGATATTTTCAAGATGGCACTCTCGATACGACGTTCGGAACGAACGGATGGGTGACAACCAACTTCTATGCTGAGAACGATAACTTCGAGCCCAGCGATCAGCTATCCGCCATTGCGATCCAGGAAGATGGCGCTATCGTTGCTTTAGGATCAACACTTCCACCTAACGGCTTTGGTGAATTTGCAGCAGTCCGTTACCAGCCGAACGGTACATTGGATAAGACTTTTGGCTCTCAGGGAAAACGCACGATTGACTTCTTTGGTAGTAGTGACGGCGGTCGCGGTATAGCGATTCAGCCCGACGGGAAAATCGTTGTCGTTGGTCTGGTCTTCAATCCGAGTAAGGCGAAGTCTGAATTCGGCATTGCCCGTCTTAACTTGAATGGAGACCTTGATGCCGAATTTGGCACCGCGGGTAGAGTAACCGATGACTTCAATGCACTGTCGGCCGCAGCAAGCTGCGTGATCGTGCAGCCGGATAGCAAGATTGTTGTTGCTGGCGCGGCCGAATTCAGGCGTCGCAATGACGCGTACGCGGATGATGCTTTTGCCGCGGCACGATTCAACCAGGACGGAACGCTCGACCAGTTATTTGGATCAAATGGCAGGACCGTTCAAGACTTCGGCGAGTTAAGCGACGAAGCGTACGCCATCGCAATCGACTCAGGTGGAAGACTGGTCTTAGCTGGCGGATCAGCAAGCTTCCAAACGAGCGTTGATTTTACTCTAGTCCGCTACCAGAACAATCTTCGCTTTCCGCAAATCAGCAACGCTTTGATAAGTGGTAAGAAGTTGTTCGTCGACGGACAAAACTTCGATGACGGAGCGGACATATTCCTTAACGGCGACAAGCAAAAGACCGCAAACGATAGCGAGCAGCCGACGAACAGACTCATCGCCAAGAAAGCCGGCAAAAAGGTCAAGTCCGGCGACAAGCTAATAGTTCGCAATTCAGATGGTGTCATGTCCGCCGAATACGTATTCCCGTAAGGTTCTTCAAGCACACCACCGCGCCCATAAAGACATCGCGACCGTAATTTGGCCGGCCATAGGCCTGAACAGATCAACATTTACGCTTGATCCCACTGTTACTTGGGCATCCGTTGAACCAGTAGCTTGTTACTACGGATTTCCGCTGAGTCGACCGCTATCGCGACGAGCCACATCGCTAGACTTGACACCCCGGCGTAAGGAGTAATAGTTTCTTTCGCGATTACCGCTGTTAGAGAGCGAGAACGGCATAACGCTTTTCTGGAGATCGGAGGGAACGTGGCCGCTCCGGACAAAGTTCTTAAGCAGACTTACGACTGGTTCAGTGAATCGGTTAACCAGGCTCTAACTGGTTTGCCTGCAGCGCAGCGGCCGCAAGTGGAACAACTTGTTTGGCAGATGCTTGGTGTGCTGCCGTTTCCAATACCTGCAAACCCTGACCTCAGCGATTTCAAAGATACCGGAGCTTCCGCGGAGTCCCTCGCCGTCGCAGCTCAAGTTGTGGCGGAAGCACTCGTCGCGTTGGAGTACGTCAAGCGCGGAGTGGATGGTCTGCAAGGCGGCAATCTCGCTGCGGCGCTTGGGGTGATTCGCCCGGTGATCGAGCAGGTGAACAGGCTCAGTCAGGCTAGCCCGGGTAGCCGCTACCCCAGTGCCTTCAGCCTCGGAAAGATGCTGCTCACCTTGAGCGGCGACGGTCAGATCCCGAACCCCGCGGCAGGCGAGAAGGCCAAAAAGCTCGCACAACTCCTTGGAGCAGCTTCCGCCTCCGAGATTCGAGATGCTCAGACTGCTCTTGGGTTGCTCACCCTTACCATCGGTTGCATGATCGACCGGTCATTCTCCGCGCCCACCGGCGGTCCCAACGCGGGTTGGCTGCCGCCACCGTTGCCTACGCTGGTTACCCCTCCTCAGTTGAATCTGCCTGGCCCTGCTGGCCTTGGCGGTAGTTTAAGTTTCAAAACTGATCCGCCGGTTGGCGTAGAAGCAAGTTTTAATCTGAACCTCACTAAGAGCGTGGCTCTTGATGGAAGCGGTTTCCAGATCGGATTGCAAGCAAGTGCCGGCGGCCGCGCGTTTCTGCCGGTGCAGCCTCCCGGTCCGGTCAAGGCCACCGGCGGGTTTGATCTGGGTATCAATCTGTCGCGAACCAATCAAGCCGGTACATTGGTTATCGGGCCCTTCCAGGGCGCCAGCATAAGAATCGGAGAACTTGGAATCGGCTTGAAGCTTAAGAACGGCGAGCCGAGCCTGGTTTTCTTCGTGCGCAAAGGCACGGCGACGCTTACGCCTACAGACGATTTTCTGAAGTTGATCCTGGGTGCGGGGATCTCGGTAGATTTCTCCATCGAGGCAGAAGCTGATCAGTCCGGCCATCTTCGGCTCAAGAACGGCACCGGTCTCAGGGTCAGCCTTCCGGTCCCCACACTGCCCACTGGACCGTTCAAGTTGCAACTGATCAATTTCGGTCTGGAGCCGCTTAACGACAGCTTCCTTCACCTGCAGGTGGAATTGTCCGCCTCCTTTGGCGTAGATCTCGGGCCCTTCAAAGGTTCTGTCGATCGTCTCGGTCTGCTGGTGGATCTGGATATAAACGGGCCCAACGCCCTCGATTTCAAATTCAAACCGCCCAACGGTGTTGGTCTGGTTCTCGACGCTGGAATCGTCAAGGGAGGCGGGTACCTCTTCGCGGCGCCCGGCGAGTACGCAGGCGTACTGGAACTCAAGCTCGGCGCGATCGGCATCAAGGCCATCGCGATAATCCATACCGGGGGCGAAGCGGGCTTTTCGATCCTCCTCCTGATCTTCGGTGAGTTCCCGCCGATTCAGTTGTCTTGGGGTTTTACGCTAAACGCAATCGGCGGCCTCATAGGAGTGCAGCACACCGCAAGCGTTACGGCTCTTTCAGAGGGATTGGGGAACGGCGCGCTTGACGCCATCTTGTTTCCTCCAAATCCGGTGGCCGATGCGCCGCAAATAATAAACACGCTGCGTACTGTGTTCCCGGTCAAGGCCGGTGGTTTTGTGATCGGTCCGATGCTGGAGCTCGGGTGGGGAACGCCCAGCCTGGTGTTTGTGCGGCTGGGGCTGTTAATAGAAGCGGGACAGTTCGTGCTGCTAGGTCAGGCTGTTGTGCAACTGCCTCCCCTCGTCGATGCCAACCTGGCGCTGCTCCGCTTGCAAGTCGATTTTCTGGGCTCAGTGGTATTCGACCCGCTGCGCATCGCATTCGATGCCAAGCTGCGCAATTCCCGTGTTGCCTTCCTTACCATAACGGGACAGTTTGCGTTTAGAGCGGAGTTCGGCGATCGCCCGACCTTTATCATCAGCGCCGGCGGGTTTCATCCTCGCTTCAAAGAAGTGCCGTCGGACATTCCCGCCCCGTTCGAGCGTGTCGGCACGAGTTTCGACATAGGCATCGTCGGTGTTTCCTTCAAAGGCTATTTCGCCATCACTTCCGCGACTGTCCAGGCAGGTTCGGATCTTCGGTTGTGGGCCGATATTGGCGTTGCCGATATTGAGGGCGGGTGGGGCTTCGACGCGATCTGCTATTTGGAACCCAAGTTTTATTTTGAAGTTGACCTGCGCGCGTATGTGGCTGTGCACGTTTTCGGCGAGGACTTTGCCGGCATTCGGATCGAGGGCGTGCTGTCCGGACCCGGACGCTGGCACATCGCCGGGCGGGGCACGGTGGAGCTACCACTGGTACCGGACGTCCATATCAATATCGATGAGTCCTGGGGCACCGACAGGGAGACGCCGGTGGTGACCATCGTATTGGCTGACAAGGTAAAGGAGGAAATCCGGGAGGTCACCAATTGGAGCGCTCAGTTGCCGGCCGGCGGAGAGAGCTACATTACGCTTGCGGACATTCCCGGCGTGACCGATCTACTGGCCCATCCTCTGGGGACTCTCGGCTTCCAGCAAAAGCTAATTCCGCTTGAGCTGCGCTTGAATAGGGTCGGCGGCAGCAAGATCTCGGGCGCCAATGAGTACTTCAAGCCGGCACTCAAACTCAGCCAGCAAGACCAGGCACCGCAGCTTCAAGCGCCGGCTCAGGCGTTGAAAGACTTTTTTGCGGCCGCGCAGTTCCTCGACATGTCTCAGGACGACAAGATGTCCAAGCCGTCGTTCGAATCCTTCACTGCGGGTTATTCCCTCCGCGACGATGATTACAGATTAGGTGAAGTCGTTCCTGAAACTCTGAATTACGAAGAGGCGGATTTGGGAGCTGATCCGGTTCCTCGAAAATCGCGGCTGGTCGCGCTCACTCCTTACTTGGACTCGGTGCAGGGAAGCTTCATGCTGTTCGGTGCCGCGGGACGTTCTGAGCTTCGCGACAAGGAACTGATCAAACCCGCTCAAAGCGTCCCGATCAAGGTTGACCCGGCGCCGATGACCATAGTCGACAAAGGCACCCTTGATCCGCTCGCCGGTGTGGAATTGCATACGAGCTTCTGGCAGGCCAGTCAGGCGTTGGCCTTCGGAGTGAATGCGAGTCCGCGGCAGAATCAAGTCGCCGAGTTGGCGGAACTCGGTTGAGGATCATCGATGGCAGGAGTCCCTTATCGTTTCATACCCTGGACTCGTCGCGGACTGGCGCGTGCACACCAACGTCCGGACGACGTCAACGCCAACCTCCTGGCCCGGCCCAGGGTGACGGTGGGGCTTACCCTGCAAGCCAAAGAAAACGGAACCGACAAAACGGCAGTATCCGGAAACATTGATTTGCGCTTATACGGGCCGGGCGATGTGATCGGAATCGACCCTCGTTTGGTGGTTCGCACGGATCCCAAACCTGACATCACCAATTTCGAGCCAAACTATTTGGCCGTCGTAGACTTCGATCCGCCCGATTTTCCATGGATGTTGACGCCGGCCAAGGCGAACCAGAACAACAACGTGCGCCCTTGGCTCGTGCTGATTGTACTCGAGCGCAGAATGGTGGGTCGGCCTTCGCTCAGCCCGGGGAGACCGCTGCCATCAGTCTCGCTGAAAGCCAAACAGGTCGCCGCTAAAGTACCTAATCTCCGTGAGTCCGGTCAGTTGCCCGATCTCGCAGAGTCATGGCTATGGGCTCACTCGCAGGCCGTCTCTTCGCAGAACGATCCCAACCTGTTAGCCGAGGAACTCCAAAGTCTTCCCGAGCGGAACATTTCACGACTGATGTGCCCGCGCCGTCTCGAACCGCGAACGGATTATCTCGCCTGTGTGGTTCCGGCTTTTGACGTGGGATGCCGACGTGGTTTAGGACTGCCGGTCGACCCTGATGCGACCCTTACTCCGGCCTGGAATGTCCATCAACCGGCCGATATCGAGATTCCGGTTTATTACCACTGGGAGTTTTCAACGGGCCCGGTGGGTGACATCGAAACTCTGGCCCGGCGGCTTAAGACACCGGACAAGTACAAGAACGACACACAGCTTCTCGCCCAACTCAACCACATCGGCGAACTCCCGGTCGCAGTCGACGCGGACCGTCTGCTGTTTGAAGGTCTTAATCCCAGCCGGACATTGTTCGAAGGAGCGCTGGTATCACTTCGGTTCAACCCCAATCCGCAGGACCAGTTGTTCAACGCGACGAAGCAGATGTTTGCGACAAAGCTGGAAGCGATGCTCAACAGCGGGCAGCAGCAGGCATTGAAGGGCGAAAAGAAGGCGGCGAAGGTGCCCACATTATCACCGCCGATTTACGGAGAGCATCCGGCCAGGCGTCATACCGTAGACAAGCAACGGCTCGATAACCACTGGCTTGATGGCTTGAGTCTGCAGCCACGGTATCGGCTTGCGGCGGGTTGGGGCGCGGAAGTCGTGCGTGCCCATCAGCAAGAGTTCATGCAGGCCGCCTGGGAACAAGTGGGGGACGTGCTGGCGGCGGAACGGGCATTCTCCCTCAGCCGACTCTCGCGCGATGTGCTGAACGCCCTCGAGAAACGTCACCTGGCTGTTCTCCCTGAGAGCCGGTTGCTGGCGGTGTTGGCGCCGATGCGGGCGCGGTTGAAGCTGGCGACAAGAGAGAGCCTGTATGGCCGGATCGCGAACGCTACGCTTCCGGACGAATTATTTGATGGAGCAATGCGGCGGCTGGTCAGCGCTCGACGCCCCGCGTTGCGAATGGCACTGTGGCGCGAACGCAATCTGGGGCTGGACAGTATTCCTAAACAAATGACGCGGCTGGTCGGCCTTTTTGCTAACGCCGCGAAAAATGTCGAGGCAATAGACCCAAATCGGTTCGTGCCCGATGGCATTTTGGGCAGCCGTTCATTTGATGAGATCCCGTTACCCGAAGATCCTACAACAATGGTTGACCTCCAACCCTATCTCGGTTTGCCGGTCAAAAAGAGCGCCGCGGAGATCCGGCAGATTCGACAGACCGTGAGTGTCGCGCGTGCAGAAGCCGCTCGCGCCCGGCGCACCGTGCTTCAAATGCCCAACGTCAAGCGTAGCGGCATTCTCACCGAAACGCACCAGCTAAGGTTATTGGAACTTCAACGGGCCAGCAGCGAGCGCTTGGACGGAATCGAGTTGCAGCAACAGGTGAAGGCGGCCAGCCAGCCCGGCGTCAACGGAATACTGCTTAGCGCGCTCGAAAACGGTCACGTCAAAGCCGAGGCGCTTAAGATAGATAGTAACACCGGCAAGCTCGACCTTGTCGATGCACAGAAACCGGGATGTTTGTTCTCGCTAAGGCCGCCCCCCAAAGTCGCAGCAAGCACAGTGGGCGCGGTGCCGATCCGCGCGCTAGAGTTGTACGGCGCCGGCGCACTGTTCAATTCGCTGCCAGTGGGTTCGCTGGACGCCGGCA
>DASRIZ010000616.1:0-27013 GCA_035649735.1 Blastocatellia bacterium
CGACAACACGATCTTGCCCAGGCAGGGCGGCAGTGTGCAGCCGCCGTCAATTATCGGCATATCGCCAAACACCGGGACCACTGCAGGTGGAACCTCCACGACAATTAGCGGGGCAAACTTTGGCCCTGGGGCCGCGGTAACGTTTGGAGGAGTGGCTGCGACCAGCATTAATGTCGTCAACAGCGGGACGATTACCGCCACTACGCCGGCCCACGCCGCAGGTTCAGTGAACGTGACGGTGACCAATACTGACAATCAGAGCGGCACACTCGTCAATGGATTCACCTACGTTGCGCCCACGCCAATGCCGCAGTTCGGACACGTGTTCATTGTCGTGGATGAGAATCATTCTTATGAGAACATCATCGGCAGCAGCTCGATGCCGTACCTGAACAGTCTCGCCAACCGCTACGGGCTTGCGGTCAACTATTACGCGAATACGCAGCCGTCGATCGGCAACTACTTTATGCTGACGACTGGTCAAATCATAACCAACGACAGCAACTTTAACGGAACGGTGTCCGCGGATAATATCGTCCGTCAACTTACGCTTGCGGGGAAGACGTGGAAGTCTTACGCGGAGAGCTTGCCGTCGGTTGGTTATACCGGCGGGGATGCTTATCCGTATGTCAAGCGCCACAATCCTTTCGCCTATTTCTCGGATGTGGTTGGTACTGCGCAGGCAAACAACATTGTGCCGCTGTCGCGGCTATCGATCGATCTGGCGAATAACCAGCTCCCGAACTACTCGTTCATTATTCCGAATCAACAAAACAACGCTCACGATTGTCCACCAGGAATCCCCAACTGCACTGACGCGGACAAGCTCGCGACGGCCGACAGTTGGCTGAATACCAATATTCAGCCGCTGATCTCCAGTTCCACATTTCAACAGGACGGACTGCTGATCGTAACCTTCGATGAATCCGTAAACACGGATACAGCAAATGGCGGCGGTCACATTGCTACGATTGTAATCAGTTCGAGAAGTAAGCCGTCGTTTCGATCTACCAGTTTTTATCAGCATCAGAGTGCCCTTAAGACCATGGCTCAGGCGCTTGGCTTGACCAGTTTCCCCGGAGCTTCATCCGCTGCGCCGAACATGGCGGAGTTCATCGAGACCGGTCCTCCCACCGTTACCGTAATAAGCCCGAACAGTGGAACAGTAAACGGAGGCACCGCGGTAACGATAACCGGAAGTCACTTTTCAGCAGGCGTCACGGTGACGATCGGAGGATCCGTCGCAACCAACGTTAATGTAGTTAACAGCACTACGATTACAGCTACGACACCTGCGCACGCGGCGGGAACGGTAAACATTACGGTGACAAATGGAGACGGCCAAAGCGGCACGCTATCAGGGGGCTTCATGTATGTTGCGACCCCGCCGCCCGCTTCGACGATTGTGCTGTATGCTTCAGAGGCCGCGGTGAGAGTTGGAAGCTGGAACGCGATCTCAGATTCGACCGCCGCCGGCGGAAGCCGGATACGAAATGCGAACGCTGGCGTCCCAAAGATTGTCGACCCGGTGGCGAGCCCGGCTCACTACTTCGAGATGACGTTCACAGCCCAGGCCGGCACGGCTTATCGGTTGTGGATGCGAGGTAAGGCAGAGGACGATTTTTGGGGAAACGATTCTGTGTTTGTCCAGTTCTCGGACAGCGTAGATAACGGCGCAGCCGTGTATAGAATCGGCACCACTTCGGCAACGACGATCAATCTTGAAGACTGTTCCGGTTGCGGAATAAGCGGATGGGGTTGGCAGGATAACGGATGGGGCGTGGGAGTCATGGGCCCGCTGATTTACTTCGCAAATAGCGGCACGCACACTCTAAGAGTGCAAGTCAGGGAGGATGGATTCTCGATCGATCAAATTGTTCTTTCTCCTAATACCTATCTCAACTCATCGCCGGGAGCGCTCAAAAACGACAATACCATCCTGCCAAGAACCTAGTGCAGCGAATGTAGCCCGCCCGTCCGAGTATCATGATCTCGGATGGGCGGGTTCCAAAACTCTAGTAATTCATCTCACGTCGAACGTCACAACGACCTGATTATGGTCCGAGGGACGCACGCCTCGGTCATCAAGCGTGCCGAGGTAGATCACCACGTTTGTATTCGACAGATCGCGGCTATCCGGGATCTGCGCCGAGCGCAAAATCAGATTTGAGGCGTTTCTCGAAGAATAAACATAGTCGATTCTGCCTCTGCGCGTGCGGGTATGCATATAGACCGGATTGTCGGGGTAAGCAGTAGCAACTCCGGAACTCATCGCTACTTGCCAGTAATCGAAATACTGACCCATCATTCCGCTCATCTCCGAGGTGTCGGGCCCGGCGTTGAAATCGCCGGCGACGATCCGAGATTCCGCAAAACCCGACGCCCAGCTCGTAAGTTCGCTGATCTCCTGCGCACGAAACCCCGAAGAGTCCGGGTCAAGATGCGTCGCGAAGAAGTTAATCGTTCTTCCTGCGACAGTGATCGTCGCCTGTGCGACCGACCGCTGATAGCTCAAGAATCTTGACGATGTACTATTCAGCGGATACCTGGACAGGATCATGTTTCCTTCTGTAGTGCCTATATACTTCGGCACGTGATAGTAGTACCAGGTCTGTCCAGTCTTTTGGATCATCAGATCCTTGAGGATCACCGCGAGATCGCTTGGTACCTCACACAAAGCTACCAAATCGACGTTAAGGTTCTTGATCCAGGTAGCTGTTCGGTCCGGGTTGTAGATGTTATCGGTGCCTTTGCCGAAGGCCACGTTCCAGGTGAGAACCTTGAGGGTTCCGCCTGAGGGAGGTGGCGGGGTCGTAACGGTGATGACCTTGGATATGCTCGCCGTCGCCCCGGCATTATCCGTAACAGTGAGCCATGCAGTGTAAGTTCCGGCAGAGCTATACAAATTTGCCGGGTGCATCTGCGTCGAGGTTTGTCCGTCACCAAACACCCAGTTGTAAGCAGTGATATAACCGTCCGGGTCCGAGGCGCTCGATGTGAAGTACACCGCCAGCGGAGCTGGGCCGGTTACTGGATTCGCATTGATCGTAACTTGAGGCGGTTGGTTTGAAGGTGGAGGCGGCGGAGTTCCTATTGTGCTCGGAAGAATCACGTTGTCATTTCTTGGAGCGCCCGGCGCCAGGTTCAAATACTGTTGTGGTGAAAGAACGATCTGGTCGATCGACATCCCGTCTTCACGCGCCTGGACGCGTAGGGTCTGAGAGCCGGTCGTTTGGAAATAGACCAGCGGACCCAGCACTCCGAGGCCCCAGCCGTTGTCTTGCCAACCCCAACCACTAATCCCGCAGCCGGAGTAGTCCTCGAGATTAATAACCGTACCTGAAGTCGTCCCAATCCGATTCGTTGCTGCTCCGCCTGCGTCAACACTCCCAGAAAATTGCACGAACCACGAGTCGTTATAGGGAGAATCGTTTTGGGCTTTTGCCCTCATCCACAGTCTGTAAGGAACGCCGGCCTGTGCATTGAAACTGACATCAAAGTAGCTTGTCGGACTTGCCAGAGGAGCCGAAAGTTTTGCGGCTCCAGCATCGGGATTGCGAAGCGCGGTCTGACCTGCAGCTGTAGCATCCGACACCTTGGACCAATTACCAATAATTCCGCTTTGGGGAACGTCGAGAGCCCAGATCACAATGTTTGTCGGACCTGACGGAGGGGGTGGCGGCGGAGGAGGAGGTGGCGGAGGCGGCGGAGGAGTGCCCTTGGGGAGGATGGTGGTGTCATTCTTCAGAGCGCCCGGCGAAGAGCTTAGATAAGTTTGCGGCGACAGAACGATTTGATCTACCGAGAGACCATCTTCCCTTGATTGCACTCGGACGGTCTGCGAACCGGTGCTGGAGAAATAGATCAGCGGACCCATCACCCCAACACCCCATCCGTTGTCCTGCCAACCCCAGCCGCTAATCCCACATCCTGAACAGTCTTCGAGATTGATTGTCGTGGCTGACGTTGTGCCGATTCGGAACACTGCCGTTCCGCTTGCGTTGGTGCTGCCCGAAAACTGCACGAAGACGGAATCGTTGGCCCAGTCGTTGTTTTCAGCCTTGGATCGAATCCATAAGCGGTATGCCGTTCCCGCCTGCGCGGAGAAACTCATTTCGAAATAGTTGCTGGGACTTGGAATCGGCTCGCTCAGCTTTGCGGCACCAAGATTGGGATTGGCCAATCTCGCCCCGCCGGCGGCGCTTGAATCCGTGACAACATTCCAACCTGGTCTAACCGAGGCCTCTGACGCATAGAGCACGACATCAGACGCGCTCTGCGCAGAGCTCAGGCCAAGGGCGAGCCCGAGGACAGCTCCCAGGAATACGAACACACTTACCAGAAAATGAACGCCAGCTCTTTTCATGTGAATCTCCCGATAGAGCGTTTGGTCTACCTGCCAAGGCTCAGGATGCTCGTCTGCGCTGCACAAAATGCCCGGTAACGAAGCACCCACCAGAGCGTGAGGTCGAGTGTCTGGTGCATTCGAAATCGTTTGGGAGCTTGTGAGTCTTGCTTATCTTACGGAGGGGTCTATCCGCAATCTAAGACGCACGCCTTCTGAATACAACCTGTCAATATATCAGTTCGCCGAACCTCATCCTGGATTCGGTGTGCCAGCTACACACTCCGACGGAGCGTCAGTGGCTTTGATGAAAAAGCGAAACGACTGAGCGCCCGGCTCCCGCCACCAGGTCGGGCGTGTCGTCACGGTTTCAAATTAAAGATCTAACTTTATCGGGGCCAGCTTTTCATTAAGCCAGAAGCTGATTCTGGCTGTCCTGTCTGTTTGTGAGAGCTGAGGTTATAGCACACACCCTTTGCACGGTCAACAATAACGTTCAATGCAATAATTTCGAAACATTTGTGCCCTTCCACAGGGCATAAGTCGTCCAGCTACCTCTTTTGGCAATCAAGCGACGAAAAATGAAAGTTAGCGCAAGTTTACGGTATAGGAAATGGTGACAGACCTGTAAGCGGCAGGTCCAAGATTATGAACGCAACATACTTTGTTTAACTGAACTTCACCCATGATCCTTGACGTTATCATCCCGACCTATAACCGGCATTCGACACTGAAGCGCACGCTTGAGAGCTTGCTCCTGGCTCGATGTCCTTCGGGACTCAGTGTTCGAGTCACCGTGGTGGATAACAATTCTGTTGATCAAACCCCCGAAACGGTCGCCGGGTACATGGAGCGATTTAATAATAAGTTGAGATATGTCTTTGAAGGTCGCCAGGGAAGATCGTTCGCCCTGAACGCTGGCATCTCATCGACAGACGGCGACCTGGTCGGAATGATTGATGACGATGAAGAGATAGATTCTTCATGGTACGCAACCATCCATTCCGTGTTTAGCCGCGGTGGGGTTGATTTCATTGGGGGTCCGTATGTCCCTCGGTGGGGAGCTGAGCGGCCCGAGTGGCTGCCAGAAAACTACCTAGGAGCCATCGGCTGGATCGACGGAGGCGACAAGGTTGTGCCGTTCGACAAGTCCTATCCGGGCATTCTGATGGGCGGCAATGCCGTGCTCACCAGGTCAATTCTCAACAAGGTTGGTTACTATAATACAAACCTTGGACGTAACGGATCGAGGCTACTTTCGGGCGAAGACGATGAAATGTATCAGCGGTTGCTCTCGGTCGAAGCCTGCGGATTATATGTACCGGACCTCATCATCTATCACTACATTCCTCCTGAGAGGCTGGTAAAGGGGTATTTCAGACGCTGGTGTTTTTGGCGAGGGGTCTCTTCAGGCGTTATCGACCGCGACCGTCGGATGGCGGTCGCGTATTTTGGCGGGATTCCCCGGTACGTCGTAGGAGCAGCCGCCCGGGGACTATGCGACGTGCTTGCGGGGATGATAAGCAGGCGAAGAGCCGCATCAAGGGACTTCAGTAGCGAACTCGCGGTGTGGGACGCGGCTGGATTCTTTTACGGCAAGCACTTCTATAGGCCCGCTGACGTCAAACAACTGGAAGCATCAACTCCTGCTCGAGTCTCGTTTTCTGAGGGCGCCCAGTCATCAGACCTGTCAACGACCGTGTGAAGTCTTCTTGATAAAAATGGCGGATAACTGGACATCATCCTTTGTGCCTCTGGTGTTACCCGTCGATGGGCGGCGTGTAACGATAATTCGTTCGCCGTCGCTTTCGCGCTTTTCTCTAATGAAGAGCCTGACCGAGCTAGCCCAGTATCGTGATCTCCTCTACACGCTGACAGTGCATAGAATCAGAGTACGGTACAAACAGTCGATCCTGGGTATTGCGTGGGCGGTAGTTCAGCCCGTTTCGATGATGATCGCCGCAACGCTTGTGTTTTCTCTGATCGCCAGAGTTCCGAGCGGTGATGCGCCGTACGCTATATTCGCATACGTCGGTTTGCTTCCCTGGAATTGCTTTTCGGTCTCGGTCGCAAATGCAACTGGCGGTCTGGTGAGTCACTCGCAGTTGATAACAAAGGTGTACTTCCCGCGCGAGGTTCTGCCGATAACCTACGTACTGGCCGCGCTATTTGATTTCGTCATCGCCTCAACTGTGCTGGTCCCGCTGATGATCTATTACAGCGTCCCGCTCACGGCGAAAGTAATGTATGCGGTTCCGATCATGGCGGTGCTTACCCTGTTTTCGTCGTCAATGGCGCTGCTGTTATCGGCAACGCAGGTTCGTTTTCGCGATATCGGCGTGGCCATGCCGCTCCTGCTCCAGTTGTGGATGTTTGCGACTCCGATTCTCTACTCGTTGAACCTGGTTCCTGAGCGTTTGCGAGACGTGTATATGCTCAATCCATTGGTTTCAGTAGTCGAGAGCTTTCGTCAGGCAATCTTGTACGCAACTACGCCTGATCTCTGGATGCTGGCCAGGTCGGCGCTAATTTCAATCCTGCTTCTATTAGCTTCATATGTCTATTTCAAGCGAGTCGAAGCGACTATGGCCGATAACATCTGACAGGCGGTCAAGAAGCTTATGGTTGATCTCAAGTTCGAGCGAGTCTCAAAGAAATATCGCGTTCAGCAGGAGCTTCGCGCGTCGTCCGAGCGGATCTCGGTGTCGGGACTGCTTCGAGACTTTACCAGAAATTGTGGCAATTTCTGGGCGCTAAGGGACGTGAGCTTCCAGGTAAACAGGGGCGAGACTCTTGGAATCATCGGACCGAACGGGGCAGGGAAAAGCACAGTGCTCAAACTGCTGTCGAGGATCACCGCTCCGACTTCCGGGGAGATCTCAATCAACGGCAGGATATCGGCGCTTATTGAAGTCGGTTCGGGGTTTCACCCTGAGCTTAGCGGGCGAGAGAACATATATTTGAGCGGCTCAATTCTGGGAATGCGCCGGCGCGAGATCAACGAAAAACTCGATAGCATAATTGATTTTGCCGGCGTCCGTCAGTTTATTGATACGCCGGTTAAGCGATATTCGTCGGGCATGTACGTGCGCCTCGGCTTCTCAATAGCAGCTCATCTGCAACCGGACATTCTGCTCCTCGACGAAGTACTCGCAGTCGGTGACGCGGCTTTTCAAGTAAAGTGCTTCGAAAGAATCAGAGCACTGCGAGACATGGGAACGACCATCGTCTTCATCTCGCACGATTTGAACGCAATTGAATCGCTATGTGACCGAGCATTGCTTCTGTCTTCAGGCGAGATAACGGCGGATGGCCCGGCGAGTGATGTCATAAGTCAATACGAGCATTCTGCTTATGGCATCCAGGGTCGAAGTTCATCAACTGACGCAAACGAGGGTAAACCGATTCAGATAACCGGGCTCACGTTCCGAGACTACCAGGAGCGTGAAGTTCTTTCCGTATGTACCGGAGACCCGCTCATCGCTCGCGTCGACTTCGCAGCTGGGGAGCCCATCTGCGATCTGGACTTTGAGGTGTTCTATTACTCGCCGGACGGTAGGCTTCAATGTCAGTTCTCGACGGCTGTAAGCCGCGATGCTCTGGATCTTGATCGAGGGAATGGCGCCGTGCAGTTCTCGTGCGCTGAGCTCGGATTGCAGCCCGGTTTGTACTACGCCGACGCAACAATCAAGCGGCGAGCAGACGGCCGACAGATTGCCTGGCAATACCGCGTAGCGCTTCTGCGAGTTGAGCACGGTAAGCGTGTCTCCGGTCGTTTTTACGTGCCGCATCAATGGCGATTGACGCAACCAGGGGGCGTGGCTCGGAGTGAGGGGGAGCTAGCGAAGCAATGAATATCTCATCTTCGGTATCAGTGATCATAACTTGCTACAACCAGGGCCGGTTTCTTGGTGAGGCGATTGAGAGCGCCCTGCGGCAGACCCGCCCGCCGCACGAAATAATTGTTGTGGATGACGGATCAACAGACGATACCGCGGCGATCGCCTCCAGATATCGGAGGGTCAAACTAGTACAGCAGCGAAATAGCGGACTTGCTGCCGCCCGCAATGCGGGCATTCACGCAAGCACTGGTGACTATCTGGTTTTCCTCGATGCCGACGATAGATTGGTTCCCTGCGCACTTGGTACGGGAATCAATCGGCTGCGCGCGCACACCAACTGCGCTTTTGCTTACGGCAGATACAGTCTCATCACAGATGACGGAAAAGTGATCCCGTCCACGCAGCGTACACCCGCTCAAGGTCCGCCGTATCTGCGACTGCTGATCTCGAATTATATCGGCATGCACGCGACTGTAATGTATCGACGGGAGATTTTTGCCAGCGTAGGAGAGTTCGACACATCGCTTGCTGCCTGCGAGGACTACGAGATGTTCCTGCGAATTACCCGTCACAATCCGATCTATTTTCATGGCGAAACGGTTGCTGAATATCGCCAACACCAAGCGAACATGAGCCGGAGCTCCGGTCTTATGCTCCATTACTCTCTTTCGGTTCTGGGTTCACAACGGAAGTACGTTAGAGGAAACAGGCAGGCAGTAGAGGCTTACAGGGCCGGTATTCGAAACTGGCGCGACTGTTATGGCAAAAAACTGTTCACAACAGTTGGGTCGCAGATCCGTCAGCGTCAGTGGGGTCCGGCGATCAAAGGAATGCGGATTCTGCTTCGATATCTTCCGGGTAGTGTCGCAAATAAACTTGGCAGAGCCTTGATAAGAACGACCGCCCGCGCGCCGAGACACTTTGCGATCAAGATGTCTCGGTAGCGCTGAATGACCATTATGTGCCCGCGTTCAAATCATAGTTGATCTACAGGAAGTGTCATATGCCCGATGTATACGATATCTCGGTAGTTATTGGAACACGCAATCGCGCAAAAATGCTCGATAAGGCACTTGATAGCGTGCTTCACCAGGAAAGCAAAGGCGCCCGCGTTAGATACGAGGTGATTGTAGTAGACAACAATTCCAGTGATGGCACACGGGAGGTTGTCGAACGTTACATCAAGCAAGGCGCACGGGATCTAAAGTACCTTTTCGAAGAAAAACAGGGGGTGTCCTATGCGCGAAACTGTGGCGTCGCAAACGCCGACGCTCCGATTATCGCGTTTACTGATGATGATGTTTTCGTAACAAAGGAGTGGGTAGCAAACATCAAGACGGTTTTTGATAGGCATCCGGAAATCGGCTTTCTCGGCGGAAAGATTCTTCCGCGCTGGAAAGCACCTCCTCCCGCCTGGCTCAACCGGGATCACTGGTGGGCGCTTTCTCTTCTCGACTCAGGAGACCAGCCGTTCTATGTAGACGCAGCAAATCCGTTATGTTTACCGACAGCCAACGCGTCGTTTCGTACCGACTTATTTAGGCGCTTTGGCAACTTTTCTCCCGATTTCTCGGGAAGGGAAGACCATGAATTCCTCCTGCGATTGTGGTGTGCAGGGGTGCGCGGAATGTACGCCCCGAGCGTCGTAGTTACCGCCGAAGTGCAGCCTGAGAGGTTGAGGCGACGCTACCACCGAAAGTGGAACACGACAACCGGCCGGTTTAACTCAAACATGCGGTTGAATGAAAAAATGGGATCGGATGGGCGCATCGTCGGCGAAGCTCCGGACGCGGTCACTCTGTTCGGCGTACCGGCGTTCATTTACCGAAACTTATTAACAGGAGGGCTTGGCCTCATTAGCTCAACGCTACTCGGTCAGCAGGCAGCATCACTGCGGCACAGGAACGGTCTCTACTACTTGATTGGCTACATACACCAGCGCTACGCGCAAAACGCGTCGGCCTGCGGCCGCTCGGATATTTCGGAGATAGGAACGTTTGTAAAAGCCCTTTTGAAGAAAAAGCTGAATCGAAAGCAGACAAAACATAACGATTCGCTCTCATTGAGAGAGGCTTGCGCACCAATTAAGTTTGCGACCAATTCTCGCAAGGATCAAAGATGAGCGAGAACTACGACATAACAGCAGTCATCAGCACTTACAACAGAAGTGAGATGCTGCCCGCTGCGCTCGATAGCGTCCTGACCCAAGAGGGTTGCAACTACCGCTACGAGGTCGTGGTGGTGGACAACAATTCGAGCGATTCGACCCGAGATGTTGTTGAAAGTTACATCGCCCGCGGCCACTCGAATTTACGATATGTCTTCGAGCCAAATCAGGGCTCGTCGTACGCCCGCAATGCGGGAGTAGCGGCTTCGCGCTCGGAAACCCTCGCCTTCGCGGACGATGATGTGCGCGTGGCAAAGAATTGGATAAGTACCATCAAACGCGCTTTTGATGAGCATCCCAAAGTCGATTGCGTCGGCGGCAAGGTCCTGCCGGTGTGGGCCACTCCCGCGCCGGCGTGGTTCACACGGGAACACTGGGCCCCTCTCGCGCTTCAGGACTATGGCGACGGCTTACTCTCGATAAACCTGAACAACCGCCTTTGCCTCGTGAGCGCGAACCTGGCCTTTCGTCGACGCGCGTTGGTTGACATCGGCCTGTTTGCGCCCGAACTGCAGCGGATCAAAGACGGCATCGGGTCAATGGAGGATGCGGAGCTGTTGGAGCGCTATTGGCAGACCGGCCGCGAGTGTCTGTACTTGCCCGACTTGATCGTTGAAACGGATGTTGCGCCGGAAAGATTGACGAAAACCTATCATAAACGATGGCACCTGGGTCACGGGTATTTCTACGCGATCAAGCGGTCGGATGACTTGGAGCGCGGCTACGCAAGATTATTCGATGTACCGGCGCATTTGTATAAACGCGCGGTCATAGATGCGGCAAAGTGGCTGTTGTTCTGTCTTGTCGATCCGAGGCGAGCATTCGCTTATCAAATCCGCCTCAGTTTCTTTTGGGGATTCTTTCGCAAGCGGCGAGCAGATTATCGCGCTACCTCATATCGAGGGCTCAGCCGCGAATTCATCAATTTCCTGCGCTCTTTCGCTCAAAAGATTCACTTGATTAAACCCGGACCTCTGGCGGTCGAGACAGGTCCCATTGTCAATCGGAACAAGGTAGCGTGAGGCGCTCATGGTAGCTCGAAGAAAGGCAGTACAAGATTTCATCCCAATCCCCTTGGGCGACGTAGCCTTCCATCCGCATTCGTTTGCTGATGATGCCGGCAGGCTGTTTCGGTGGAGCGACAAGTTGTGGCGAGGGATTAGCTACGAGCAGGCTCCTTTCTTTGACAAGCTGTTCCGCGACGGGACCATTCTCGATCTGGTTGATCGGGGATTGCTCATAGAAACCGAACCGACGAACCTGTCATTGACCGGATACGCGTCGATCGTGAGTCATCGCACTGTCCCTTTCGTTTCTTATCCGAATGAATGGTGCGCTGGAATGCTGAAGGATGCCTCGCTCACAATTCTGGATCTGGCGATTGAACTGACACACCGAAGACTTACATTAAAGGATGCGCATCCGTGGAACGTGTTGTTTGACGGATACCAGCCGGTCTATGTCGATCTCACTTCGATCGCACCTCAGAAGGATCGGTCGACATGGTCTGCTTATGATGAGTTTTGCCGGTTTTGTCATTACCCGCTGATTCTGATGTCGCATGGACAGGAACGAATCGCGCGCTCATTGCTGCCGGAGTATCAGGGAGTCTTGAGAAGCGAGGTCACTACGGTCACCCGAGGGTCTTTCCCGTCGATGTTCCTGGCCGACAGGCTGCTGAGACGAGGTTTTAATTCAATCCTCTCGATCATCGGTAAGGAACCGGCCCGATCCACATTGGCGTTTCTCAAGCGAGCAAGGCGAGGGATCGAAGCTATCCGATTGCCGTCCTATAAAATGAGGGATCGGCGCCGGCTTCTCGAGTCGATGATTTCACCATCATATGAAGCTGAAGGTCCTTCGCTTCCGTTAACTCTTCGGAAGATTCTTACAACGCTTCGACCCGGGTCCATATTGGATCTGAGCCGTGGACCCACGTGGACAACCATAGTACCCGCGACAATGGGGTTCGAGGTAGTCTCCCTTGATCCGGACGCCGCGCGCATTTCGGCGTTGCACGAGACGGCGCGGCGAAAGAAACTGTCCATCCTTCCGTTGATAGTTGATTTCATCAAGCCCACTCCGTCCATTGGCTACGCCAGCCACTATTCGATCGCCGCTACAGATCGCCTGAAATGCGATCTGGTTCTTGCCCTGGGCCTGGCGGATAAAATCAGGCTTGAGAACCACTTCAATGTTGATCTGATCGCCGAAGGCCTGGCTTCCTTCTCAAAGCGCTGGCTGGTCGTGAGCTTTAGCGCAAGTAAACACTTGGTCCCGAAATCAACAGCCGAGTCAAACTCAACACTGGGTAGACCAGAGGATTTCATGACTGCACTACGAAAACGATTTCGTGACGTGAATGTGTTTTCGTCCGATGCGCAGACAGAAGTGTTGTTGTGCGAGAAATAGGATAGGCGAAGAAATGAGAGGCAAACCGCTCGTTACCGTAATAATCGTCTTCCTGAACGCAGAGAAGTTCATCGATGAGGCAATCGCCAGCGTGTTTGCGCAGAGCTACAGCCGTTGGGAATTGCTGCTGGTTGATGACGGCTCCACCGACCGTAGCACCGAGATAGCGCGGCGATACGCTCAACGGCATCCCGACAAAGTCCGCTACCTTGAACATAGCGGTCACAGAAATCGCGGCATAAGCGCCTCGCAGAACCTCGCCATAAACACGGCTAAGGGACAGTACATCGCCTTCCTTGACTCCGACGATATTTGGTTCCCTGAAAAACTCGCCGCGCAAGTATTCATACTGAATGCTCAGCCCGAAGCGGCAATGGTCTACGGCGAACCGCAGTATTGGTATAGCTGGAGTGAGAACCTCGAGAATCACAGACGAGATCTGATAATCCAGTCGGGTGTTCAGCCCGATAGTCTGGTCAGGCCGCCCTGGCTTCTAGTTCGCTTCTTGAGAGACGCGATGCCTATCCCATGCCCGTCGGATGTTATGGTGCGACGGCATGCCGCGCTCGAGATCGGAGCATTTGAAGAGAGCTTCCGTCGAATTTTTACCGATCAGGTCTTTTATGCGAAGCTGGGTCTCCGATGGCCGGTTTTTGTTGCCGGTCAGAATTGGACCCGATATCGCAAGCACCCCGATTCCGCGGTCGCCGTTGCTAAGAAGAGCGGGCAATTACGGCGAGCGCGTCTCAGTTATCTGAATTGGCTGGAACGATACATGGATCATCACTCAATCACGGACCCAGCGGTGCGCGATGCCATCAGGAATGCGAGGTTTAGGTGTCTTGTTCCGGGACTGTTTCGTTTGCGGCCTCACGTCAAATATCGTGCATTGCTCATAAACGAGTGGTTGAGGAGGTTGGTCCGGCGACTCGTTCCGCTCGCTGTCTACGAAGTGCTTCGCGCCCAACCCAGCAAGAGGTTCGGGTCTCGCGTTGAATAAACGTTAATTTATGTCGAATCCAGAATTAGTGTCAGTAATCATTCCGTGCTACAACCAGGCACATTTTCTGGGCGAGGCTATTGAAAGCGTTCTTGCACAGTCATATCAGATTTTTGAGATCATCGTCGTGGATGACGGTTCGACAGACAATACGGCTCAATTGGCGGCGAGCTTTGAAGGCGTGCGATGTCTTAGTCAGTCCAATATGGGTCTCGCGGGAGCGCGCAACGCCGGATTCAGCGCAAGCTCGGGCACCTTCGTAGTTTTTCTGGACGCCGACGACAGACTCCTTCCCAACTCGTTGCAAGACGGCGTGAGCTCTTTAAGAGCTAATCCCGAATGCGCCTTTGTCTACGGACACGTGAACTTGATTGCGAGTGACGGCTCAGCGCTGTCAACTCCGCGACAGGTTGCGGTGCGCGAAAACCATTATCTTGAGTTACTGCGGCACAACTACATCTGGACAACCGGTGCGGCGGTTTATCGCCGAAGCGCATTAGACGCGATTGGCGGTTTCGACGCGGCTGCGAACGGATCGGCGGACTTTGATCTGAACGCTCGCATAGCAAGGGTCTTTCCAATCTGTTGCACCGATAAGACTGTGCTCGAATATCGCCGTCACCGGGAGAGTATGAGCCGCGATTGCGCTTTGATGTTGAGAAATGCTGTTGCGGTGCGCCGCCGGCATCGAAGACTGATAAGCGGGAACAGAGCAAACGAGAGCGCATTACACGCTGGGATCCAATCCGCGCAAGCAGACTACGGAGAGAAACTCATCGAGGTTGTCGGGAGGCGTATGCGCCAGGGCGAGTGGAAATCGGCGGCGTTGGGCTTGAGGACACTTTTACGATATTACCCGCAAGGTGTTTTCAAACGTGCTCGAAGAAAGCTCACTGGCTCGGTGCTTCATCCGCAAAGCTGAGAGATTCATATCGATGGCTGCGACAATCCCCAACTACGACGCAAGGTGTCCGGTTGTTGCCTGCGAGACGGCGGTGGTAACCGTGATAGCGATCTTTTTTAATGCCGAGAGATTCCTCGAGGAGGCGATAGAAAGTGTCTTCCAACAGACGTTCGGCGAATGGGAGTTGTTGCTTGTAGATGACGGCTCGACCGATCGCAGCAGTGAAATTGCGCGGGGTTTTGTGCATCGTTATCCGGGCAAGGTCCAATATCTCGAACACCCGGGACACGAAAACCGGGGAATGAGTGCCTCTCGTAATCTCGGTTTGAGGCATGCCCGAGGTGAGTTCATAGCGTTTGTCGATGCTGATGATGTTTGGCTTCCTGAGAAGCTTGAAGAGCAGCTGAAAATACTAAATGCACACCCGGACGCTGCGGTAGTTTATGGTGCGACTCAGTACTGGTATGGCTGGTCTGGAAAGGCTGAAGACGTCCTGCGCGATCGCGTTGCGCAACTCGGTGTGGCTTCGGATACAATCGTGAATCCCCCAGATCTCGCCAGGGCTCTTCTGCGGAATCAAGTTGCCACCACCACCGGCTGTCTTGCCCGTCGCGAAGCTATTCAACGAGTTGGAGGTTATGAGGAGAGCTTTCGCGGTATGTTCGAGGATCAAGTCTTTCACTCAAAGGTTTCGCTAAAGCTTCCGATATTCGTCTCAAGCCAATGCTGGTACAAGTATCGGCGGCATGAGGATTCGTGCTGCAGTGTTGCAGAGAGGACCGGCGAAAACAAATCCGAAAGGCTGCGTTTTTTGAACTGGCTGGAAACGTACTCATTGGAGCAGCGAGTTTTTGACCCGGCGTTGCGGCAGACCATCAAACAAGAACGATGGAAATCGGTTCATCCAACGCTATCCGGTTTGCGGGATCGAACGAAATATCGCGCAAGGATGTTGAACGAAGGAATCAAGACTGCAGCAAAGCAGGTATTGCCCACATCGCTTTACTTCTGGCTTCGTCGCCGTTTGAAGAAAGATGACCCGCCTCCGGTTGGGTTTATTAACTTCGGCGATCTCAGGCGTCTTTCCCCGGTTAGCCGGGTGTTCGGATTTGATCGAGGCACTCCCGTCGACCGTTACTACATCGAGAACTTCTTAGACCGCACTGCCGGATCTATACACGGCCGCGTGTTGGAGGTTGGCGATGATACGTACACGAGAAAATTCGGCGGCCACCGTGTGAGCAGAACCGATGTACTGCATGTGTCGGAGAATAACCCTCAAGCTACCATTGTCGCAGACCTCGCCAATGCCGCACACATTCCGTCCGATACATTCGATTGCATAATTCTGACTCAGACACTGCACCTCATCTATGACGTTCGTTCGGCGTTGATAACCTTGCGGCGGATTCTGAAACCTGGCGGGGTTCTGCTGGCTACTCTTCCCGGCATTTCTCAGATTGATCACCACGATTGGCATGAATCCTGGTACTGGGCGTTCACGTCGCTCTCGGCGAGGCGGCTGTTTGCGGAGGTCTTTGCTGCCAGGAATGTCAGCGTTGAAACCTACGGAAACGTGCTCGCCGCGACAGCCTTTCTGCAGGGAATCTCATTCGAAGAGTTGAGTGCCAACGAGCTTGATCACAAAGATTCTGACTATCCGGTCACGATCACGGTGAGAGCTACTAAGGAGTCGCTGGATTGATAGTACGCGTATTGGAAAAACTCAAGAGTGGCATGGAAAGAACCAGAAAGTATCTTTCGGGGCGAGCATTGATATTGCTCTATCATCGAGTCGCCGATGTCGCTTCTGATCCCTGGCAACTTGCAGTATCTCCACAACATTTTGAGGAACACCTAGAGTTCTTGAAGAGGCGCTGCCGTCTCGTTTCTTTGCGTGACTTATCGGCGGCGTTGGAGGAGGGAAGACTTCCTCGCCGTAGCGTCGTCGTAACCTTTGATGATGGTTACGCCGATAATTTACTAAATGCGAAACCGCTGCTCGAAAAACATGATGTTCCGGCCACAGTGTTCATAACCACCGGATACACTGGTGAAGATCGCGAATTCTGGTGGGATGAGCTCGATAGGCTCTTTATGGAACCTGGTGTTCTGCCCGGTACGTTGAGCCTACAGGTGAATGGTAATCGACAATACTGGCAGCTGGGTGACGGAGCCTATTATGACGAAGCGGCCCATCAACGCGATCAGCATTGGCGTGCCTCGCAGCCGGACGAACCGACGACGCGCCATTCGCTCTACCGCGCCCTTTGGCAGTTGATGCACCCGATGACCGACTCTGAACGACGGCTTGTAAGAAACGAACTGATTGAGTGGGCCGGTGCTGCAGGGTCCGCGAGAGAGACGCATCGAGTCCTGGCCCGCGAGGAAATAATCGAGTTGACACGAAGCGGGTTAATCGACGTTGGCTGCCACACTGTCACCCATCCTAAGCTCTCCGCGCTCAGTAGAGAGTCACAGACCGATGAGATTCGTGAGAGCAAGCACACGCTTGAGGAAATCGTCGATCATCCGGTGACCGGGTTTGCGTATCCATACGGACTCGAATCTGACTATACGAATGAAACCGTATCGCTGGTTCGTGAGGCAGGCTTTGCCTACGGCTGTACGGCGGCGGCCGGCGTTGTGAGCCGCCACTCAGACCGCTATCGGCTGCCGCGTGTCCAGGCGCAGGACCTTGACGGAGAATCGTTTGCTCGTGTCATTGAGGAATGGCTGCCATAAGTGAGCGACCGCTATGAAGGTGTTGGTTCTCTCCAATTTCTATCCCCCTCACTTTATCGGGGGGTACGAGCTTGGTTGCAGCGATGTAGTAGAAGCGCTCAACAATCGTGGCTATGACGTCAGAGTTCTCACCAGCACTCACGGAGTCGATAAAGCGCAGCAATCGGAGCGTGTTTACCGCTGGTTGGAAACCGATCTTGCGCTGAACCTTGATGGTTCATCATCAGATCTAGTCAAGCTGTTAAGAAAGGAGTCGACGAATCAGCGAGCGTTTGCTCGTGTCTGCGAGGACTTTTCGCCGGATGTTCTCTATGTATGGAATGCCACCCACATCTCAATTTCGATCGCTTTGAAAGCCCACCGTCTTGGGATGCCGGTCTGCTATTTCATTTCCGATCACTGGTTGTCTGAGTGGGAGAATGACGCGCTGTATTCGCTGAACCGTCGCGCGCCACGCAAGCTTTACCGGCGCATGGTCTGGAAATCGCTGACTTCTTCGCTGAAGGCCGTCGGATTATTG
The DNA here is from genome assembly GCA_035649735.1 of Blastocatellia bacterium. GTDB lineage: Bacteria > Acidobacteriota > Blastocatellia > UBA7656 > UBA7656 > Onstottus_A. Next base: position 17,936 of record DASRIZ010000616.1, read on the forward strand.
TCGAGCGCCTCCTTGAATCTGGCGAATGCCCAGTTTGCGAGTCGCTTTCTAAAGGAGGAAGCCTTACGTGCAAAGCGACCCGTCTTAGGAGCGGAAGTGATCCACTGGGGGATTGATGTCAATAGATTTCGATCCAGCGACACGACGCGCAATTCAAACCGCCTTTTATACGTGGGACAACTGACCCAGCTCAAAGGTATCGAAACGGCAGTTAGGGCTCTTAAATTGATCGTCGAACGCCGATGCAACCGATCCACAACGCTGACAATCGTTGGCGGGCCCGACTACGAGAATCGGATTCATAGACTCGTTTCTTCGCTGGGGCTGGAGGACAACGTTCGATTTACAGGTCTTGTCCCACGCGATCAACTACCCTCCGTTTACGAAGAGCATGACATTCTTCTTTTCCCGTCGGTATGGGCGGAACCTTTTAGCCTGACCGTGCTGGAAGCTATGTCATCCGGTCTGGCCATCGTTGGAACAACCACAGGCGGCAGCCGTGAGGTTTTGAGAAATGAGGATAACGCTCTCACTTTCCCGAAAGAGGACGCTGGCGCTTGCGCGGAGCAGGTAATTCGACTTCTTCAAGACCGGGAGTTGCGTGAAAGGCTTCGACGCAATGGCCGCCGCACCGTCGAAGATCGGTTCAGGCTTGATCAAATGATCGATAAGATCGATGTCGCGCTAAAGAAGACCTCAGGGCTTGATGCGTCGGCGATGCGGTGACCCGTGAAAGTCGGAATTTACAATCAGCCAGCCGAGGGCGGGATAGGTGGGTCGGAGGTATCGGCTGCCGTATTAGCCGAAGCGCTGGTCCTCGAACAGCATCAGATCGATATCGTGCATCACAAGCCGTATCTAAATCGCGAACGGCTTGCTGAGATTTCAAACACAGATCTAAGCAACGTTCGTTTGCGCGAGGTGGCCGTCGAGCCCTTCTCGTTTGGCAGCACGCATAACCCCTGGCGGCGTTACGAGGAAGCGGTGAACTGGCAGCGGGCATTGAGTGAACCTTACGATCTGTTTATCAACTTCACACATGGGTTCCCGCCTTTTTGTCATGCTCGCAGGGGGGCACTCGTGGTTTTGTTTCCCTTTAACGAGGCCCCGCATTACCGACTAGATCGGCGCCCGCGGCTCAAAGGGCTTAACGCTTTCAAGGATGCATATCATAAGTGGGAATGGAGGAAGAGGCTGGCTAGCTATCATCATAAGACCGCTATTTCTCAGTTTTCACGAGACTGGACAATGCGTCGATGGGGTGTCGATTGTGAAGTAATCTACCCACCCGTGGATACGCGACTCGAAGTTGGCGCAAAGGAGAACGTAATTCTAAGCGTCGGCCGCTTTACGGTGACGGGCCATTCAAAAAAGCAGCTGGAGATGATGACAAGCTTCAGCGAGCTGGAGAAAGAGCTTACAGGTTGGGAGTACTACTCGATCGGAGGAGTTAGCGGGGTTCTTGAGGACGCCGAGTACTTCAATAGTGTTGCGAGCGTGGCGAAGAATTGTCGAGCTCACGTAGTTGGGAACCTTGAGCCCCGCCGGCTGAGCGAGCTTTACGGCCGGGCGAAACTATTCTGGCACGCGGCCGGGTACGATGAGGATGACAGCCGTCCCGAGCTTTCGGAGCACTTTGGAATTGCAACGGTTGAAGCAATGTCGGCAGGTTGCGTGCCTGTCGTAATCGACAAGGGGGGTCAGCGAGAAATTATTGAGCACGGGGTCAGCGGATTCCTATGGAACACGCTTCAAGACCTGAAGCGATATACGGAACTCCTGGTGAGAGACGAGCAATTGCGCGCGGAGATGGGAAAAGCAGCCCGATCTCGCGCCGCCACCTTCAGTCGAACAAACTTTGTTGCCCGCTTTAAGCGATTGCTGACTGATAGTGGACGCTTGCCGCATTGACACACCGGGGCGGGGCGAGCTTGAGGAGAATCGAAACGCTGATGTTCATTCGCCGCTGCGGGTAGAGGGAGCCATTATTCAACGATAGATTTCAGTTCCAGGATTGTAGGCCTTCCAGTCAAACCAATAGTCATTGAGAAGGGAAACTCGCACTAACTGGTGTCCCGCGAACGAACCGCTGATCGCTTTACCGCTGAAATCCCATTCGCTGCCAGTTTGCGAGTCGACAAGTCTGAGGGCTTGAGAATCCGGCTTGGCGAAAAACTCCAACACCCGCCCCTCGATTGTCCGCTCAAAGGCCCGCACGGATTTTTTATCTTCTGCCATCACTATGATCACCGGCGTATCTCCGATGTTATCCAAAATTGGGCTCTGTGTTTGAACGGTCGACAAGGGGTAGGCCTTGGCAGCGGCGCCGATCTTGATTCCGACGATCTGTGTTCGCGGACTTAGTCTTGTATCCGGACTCAATTCAGCAAGGACCGGAAACTTTGCGGTATGCTCTTCCCAATTCTCGGAGAACTGCCTCCACGGTTTGCTGTCGTCAGGCATTAATACACGTCCGCCTGGATTCTCCTTTTTCCAGAGTGCAAAGGTTAGTTCATCGTGCGGTACGTGCTTAAGTCGTTGGCCTTTTGACGGACCGAAGATCGCTTCCCCGGTTACCTGCTGCCACCAGGAGCCCGTCGCTTCGTCCTGCATAATAAAGTTCTGATTGTTTATCCCGACAAGATGAAATGCCGGGCTGGAATTTGTAGTCGGCGCCTCCCACACCAGACCGGTGTGGCAAAGCGTTCAGTAAGTGACCAGGACCGGAATGCCTCCAATTGTGTCCTGCACCACGTGGTGATAAGCGACCTGACGAATCGGGTAAGCTGCCGCTTCACCATTCAACTCGACGGCCAGGACCATCTCTCCATCGGCTACAAAACCGGCATCACTCAAGTTCGCAAATCCGGCGTTCGGCAGTGGCTTGAACATCCATTCGAAGTGGTTTTGCCTCGCAAACCAGGTGGCCACCAGCAGAGGGATAAAAAGCAAAACTAGGGCTATCTTGCGCCACCAACCTCGAGTCCGTTTCCACAATTTGACTCCGATCAACAACGCGAGAGCGATTGACACCAGGGTTATGATCGGCGACCAGCTTCGCAGTGAATATGAGATTCTCAATCGTTCAGGCGTTTGCAATTTGAATGGTTGGATCAACAACGCCGGGACCATTACGACCGCAAGAGCAATCAGCGCAAGTGTGATCAAAAGCATCCAGCGCACCCAATTCTTGTCAGGTAGCGTTGTAGATGGTTCGCTTTGCACCTTTTCCCTCCGCTCTCCTATAGTGTGAAGCGGCATTACGATACCCGGTTTGTGATTCCGCGTTCAACCGGACGCGGCGTTTTGTTTGAAAAACTAAAACCGATTCGTCTATAACGAATCAAACGCTCGAGCTAATCTTGATTGGAGCTTGCAATGACCTGGATAAAAACGAATCCGATATCGGAAGGTGATGAAGCGCTTAGTCGCGCGATCGAACTACAACGATCGTTGTATCCGATTGAATACTCCCAGCCGGTTCATCCAACCGGAGATGGGACATCCGACATTGTTGCGTCGCATAGTTTGATCCCCGACGCGCTGTATCACGCATTTGCGACATTCGGAGCGTTGATGTCTGCGGATCTTCCTCTCACGCGTCGGCAGCACGAGATGATCACCACGGTGGTTTCGGTCGAAAATCGGTGCTATTACTGAATCGAGTCGCACGCAGAGTTTCTGCGTCGGGTCACGCTGGATAGTGAGTTGGTTCAAGCGCTACAGGAAGACTACCGAACTGCGCCCATCGACAACGCAGATCGCACGATGCTGGATTATGTCGTGCAGTTGACGAGGGACGCTACGAAGATTTCAAAAAGCAATCATGAGAGATTGCGAGATGCCGGGTTTGATGACAAAGCTATTCTTCAGATCACGCTTATCGCATCCTGGTTCAACTACATCAACCGCGTAGCCGACGGGCTTGGTGTAGGTCGCGACTAAAGCAGAAGGCAGAGGGCAGCAAGCAGAAAGCAGAAGGCAGAAGGCAGAAAGCAGATGAGGCCAATAAGAAAAGAAACCGAGATCTCATATGCCTTCTGCTTTCTGCCTTCTGCTTTCTGCCTTCTGCTTTCGGCCTCAGTTCTCGCCGCAGCCGGTTTGTTTGTAGTTTATGCCCGTCCTTCCGGGGAACAGAATGCAGCCGTTCAGCCTTCACGCGAAGAGGCTTATCGCGCAAATAACATCGGCGTCGCTCTGCTGGAGCAATTCAACTACAAGCAAGCCGCGGCAGAATTCCGGCGAGCGTTGACCATCGAACCATCGCTCGCTCTTGCGAGAGTGAATCTCGGTATCGCGCTCTACAATTTGCCCGATGCCGACGGCGCACTTCGCGAATTGAAGACCGGAGCGGAAGTCTTGCCTGATTCCCCACAGGCTCACTACATGCTCGGTCTGATCGCGAGATCGCAGAACCGCGCTGTCGATGGCATCGCCGAATTTCAGCGCACCCTTCAGATCGATCCACGCGATCCTGGGGCGAATATCAATCTCGGCCAGCTCTACATGCAACAGCGAAAATACCCGGAAGCCATCGCCGTGTTTCGTGCCGCGCTCGCCGGTGAGCCGTACAACGTCACCGCGACTTACAACCTGGCAATGGCGCTGACTCGTTCTGGTGAACGCCAGGAGGGCCAGTCGATGATGCAGAAGTTCCAGGTGCTTCGCACGAAAGGTTATGCGACAACTCTCGGGCAGAGCTATCTGGAGCAGGGCCGTTACGCCGAAGCGATCGCCTCGACTGGAGCCGAGCCCGGGCTTGTCGATCCGGCAAAGCCCGACGTGACGTTCACCGATGCGACATCGACGGTGTTGCCGAAAATCGAGACCGAACCCAGGACGTCAAGCCGAAGCCCGATCGGGCAAAGTTATAAAGCCGGTGAGATCAGCGAACAGGTGAAGCTTCAAATCGTCGGGGCGCTAGCGGGCGGGACAGCACCGTTGGACTTTGACGTCGATGGAGACATGGACCTGTTTGCAGTCGGCGGCCGATGGCTGGCCCTCTATAGAAACGATGGCGGCAAACTCGTAGATGTGACCGGTCAATCCGGCATCCCGCGCTCGGCGGCCAACGCAATAACAGCCGTTGGCGGTGACTACGACAATGACGGCCGGCCGGACATCGTTCTACTTAGTTACGGCCGGTTGACGCTTTATCACAACGACGGCAACGGCAAGTTTTCAGACCGAACAGCCGCTGCTGACATTCCGGCCTATCCGCACCTGGCGTTGTCGGCGGCATTGACCGATGTGGACCACGACGGAGACCTGGACATTTTCATCCCGGGCTTCGTTGACCTAACAAAGCCGCTCGGGGACCCGAGTCGGAGTTTTGCGTTTCCCCTCGATTTTCCCGCGGCGCCGAACCTACTGTTGCGCAACAATGGTGATGGCAAGTTCACAGATATCACATCTGCCGCATTGGTTGCTGGAACCGGCGGTCACGCGGTTGCGGTCACACCCACGGACTTTGACAACCACCGTGATATTGATCTGCTTGTGGCGAACTTCGGTGCGGCTCCGACGCTTTACAGCAATCAACGTGACGGCACGTTTCGTGATGTCGCCGGCGAAGTAGGGTTGAACACTAAAGGTGGAACAACGGCGGTTGCCGCGGGCGACGTAAACAAAGACGACTTCACTGATTTCTTTTTCGGAAGAGCAGACGGACCAGGCGTGTTCGCAATAAGCGACGGCAAAGGTCGTTTTGTTGCAACCTCCGCGCCCGCTGGATCTGAGGGACCGATCGCAGCGCAATTTCTCGATTATGACAATGATGGTTTGCTCGATCTGGTGCTTCTACAAAATCAAGGCGCCCGGATTCTGCGTAACCTGGGAACAAAGTGGGACGATGTCACCGAACGCGCTTTTTCGTCAGATCCTCTGAAAACTGCGTCGACCAACGCATCAGCACCGCATGGATTTGCGTCCGCGGATATCGACGGCGATGGTGATGTTGACTTAATCGTCTTTCTCTCAACGGGTGATCTGAGGATTGCGCGCAATGATGGAGGCAACCGGAACCGATCGTTGAAGGTCCAGTTGACCGGGAAGGCCAGCAATAGAAGCGCTGTCGGCACCAAGATCGAAGCTCGCGCCGGCAGCCTCAAACAGAAGCTCGAGACTTACGCAGCCAGCCCGGCCCCAGCGCCCGCCGAGATAATCTTCGGACTAGGCAAACGCGCCGGGCCGGACACTGTTCGGTTGCTGTGGCCCGCAGGCATTGTACAAGCTGAGACCGAATTCGCCGGCGCGAAATCAGAACTGCTAAAGGTCACTGAAATTGATCGCAAGCCATCATCGTGCCCGTATCTCTACACCTGGAACGGCGAACGGTTCGAGTTTGTGACTGATTTTATGGGCGGCGGTGAAATGGGCTACTGGGAAGCGCCGGGAGTGCGCAATCATCCGGACCCCGATGAGTACGTCCGCATTCGAGACGACCAGCTCCGGGTCCGTGATGGCCGTTACGAACTGCGAGTGACCAATGAACTGGAGGAGGCGCTTTACGTTGATCACTTACGGTTGATCGCGATCGATCATCCTTCGGACACCGAAGTCTATCCAAACGAAGGGATGACTAGTCCTCCGCGAAGATTCAAGCTTTTCACGACGCGCGGAGCTCGTGCTCCTCTTTCGGCCGTCGACGATCACGGTCACGACGTCACGGACCGCATCGCGAAACTCGATCGTCGATATCCCGACGACTTCGAGCTGCAAAAGATTCGCGGCTATGCGAATAGGCATACGCTCACTCTGGATCTTGGCGAGCCATCTTCTGGACGGACATTGCTGCTGCTGACCGGCTGGACCGATTACGCCTTTTCGAGCGACAACGTGGCGGCCTCTCACAGCGGCTCGAGTTTGTCGCCGCCCGAGCTTCAGGTGAAAGACTCGCAGGGCCGCTGGCAAACTGCGATTGCTGATGTCGGTATTCCGGTTGGCCGGCCCCAGACTATCGTTCTCGATCTAAGCGGCAAGTTCCCAACGCGCCACCGCGAAGTTCGACTGGTTACGAACATGAGGATCTATTGGGATCAGATCCTCGTCGACACATCGAGTGCAAATGTTAATACCGGGATGGTGTCGCTTGATCCGGTTTCGGCCGATCTGCATTGGAGAGGGTTTTCCGCGGAGATGTCTCCCGACGGCCGTGAGCCTTTTAGCTATGATTACAGTCAAGTCTCGCCAATGTCGCCGTGGAAGACCATGCCCGGCCGCTACACCAGGGAAGGTGACGTGAGAGAGCTGTTAAGGAACAGCGATGATAGGTTTGTGATCTCGAGACCGGGCGATGAGATATCGATATCGTTTGACGCGACCAGGCTGCGCCCGCTTCGTAAGGGCTGGAGGCGAACATTTTTGCTCTACGCCGACGGCTTTAGCAAAGAGATGGATATCAACTCGGCGAGCCCTGATCAGGTCGCCCCGCTGCCGTTTCACAAGATGAAGAGTTATCCGTATTTCGAAAAAGATTCATATCCCCTGACTCGCAGGCAGCGGGCATACATCGCGCGTTACAACACACGAATTGTGCGAAACGAATTGCCGAGTATCGACGCGATAGTTGCCCGTAAGTCTCGAGAGACCGGCGCGTCAAGCAGGCAGCGATAGCGGGTAACATTCATCGCAGCGATGCGTAACCGAGGTTAGATGGCGTACAGTGAAAGCAATGTTGTTTGTTAAGTCCAGAACAGGTCTCTTTACATTCACGGCTCTCGCTATCGTCGCGACGACGGTTTGCGGCCAATCGAAATCTGCAAGACTGCGCCCGAGCGACGAATATTGGGATCGCGGCAGTCGAGCATCGGCTCACTTTATGTACCTGTCCGGGAATAGAAAGCTAGCAACAGTCGGTGACACGCTCTACATGCTTGGAAAGCGAAGTGAGCTCGTTTGGACTTGGTCGACGATGGGTCCACCATTGACCGATATCCCGGTCATAGACTCAAACGGAATCATCTATGTGATCGGCTTTGATCTCACTTGGGCTGCTGTCGACTCTGCGACTGGCAAGGAGAAGTGGAGGGGAACTGCTAATGGTAAAGCCGTTTATTCGCAGATAGAGCTCTACAAAGGTAATAAGTATTTGGTTGTAACGGATATGACGGGTTACAGAGACAACGTCGGCGATAGCAGCATGGAGGATAAACTCACTCTCTGCAGAGGTAACTCAATATTGTGGGAGACGCGAATACCGGCTGGTGCGAGAATCGGAGTAGCAGGGAGCAAAGTCCACTGGGTAGTAAGGCGCAAGGGTCGCAGTTTGCGTCGCGAAGTTCGAATTCCACGGCGTCTCGGGATGCCCTTGGGAAAGATCTGCACAGTGGCGGACTATGATTAAGTAACGTAGTCGCACCAACGCCATCTAACGTCCGCATGCAACCGAGCTCGAGTAAATGTTTGGTTGGTTTCTTTGAGTACTGTCCGCCGGCCGGGTGAAGCGGGGCGTTGCGCAGATTGTCATTACGGTGCGCGTCAATTTGTTGAGAGGTACAGATGGAAGTTATCAGATACTCAGTTGCGGCCTGTCAGACCGATCTGCCGAATCCAGTCGACCGCCGCCAGATGCGAGCGAACACGGATCGCATTCTGTCGTTGATCGACTCGGCCGTTGAAGGCAGCGCGCCGTTCTTGCCGGTACGACTGGTGGTATTTCCAGAGTTTGCTCATGCTGCTCCGGTTTTTCCGACAGTCGCCGAGTTGCTCGACAAACTGGCGGTTTCGATTCCCAACGAGCACACCGAACGGCTCGAGCAAAAGGCGCGCGAACACCAAATCTACATTCAATCGGGAACGATGCTGGAAGTCGACTCGAAATGGCCGGGCCACGTTTTCAATACAACCTGTCTGATCGGGCCCGAAGGAGTGCTTTATAAATATCGCAAGGTGAACACCTGGATCCCCTACGAAGTACACACTAGCCCGCACGATCTTGAGGGTTACGACGAGCCTCTGTTCCCGGTAGCCGATACGCCGATCGGTCGCATAGGTTGTGCGATCTGCTACGACTGGCTGTTTCCGGAAGCAATTCGCCAGCTCGCGGCAAACGGGGCCGAAGTGCTGGTGCGCGTCTCG
>DASRIZ010000617.1:0-4059 GCA_035649735.1 Blastocatellia bacterium
TCATCGTCCGCCCCCGCCAACGATCGCCTACGCAATCACGATTCGCAAATGTGGGCAACGGACTGTGGGCCCCGCCGATCAATTCCGGCTTCGCTAGGCTGCACTGAGAAGGCTACGCACAATGGAGTTTGCGGCCCTGACCAATGTGCCTGCGCTCATAACGGTCTGGTTGGAGATTCGAATCCTCCCAGCCCCACCACGCACTCCCATTCGAACCGAGTGTTCCGGAGATTCGTCAATTAGCCCACCAATCGGCGGGTCCTGTGCGGGCACTTGGTCTCCCGTACCAGGCGCTTGGTTTTGGCTAGCCTTTTCGCCCTTGTTGTCTCTGGGGTCCGCAAACCCGTTCCTGGCGCGGGCATCGCGATTGTTACAAGCCGGGTCAGATCAACCGATCAGACCGAGCATCGCTGTTTGGCGAGACCACTTGACGGGCGCATCGCGCAGGCGGGTGACGCCGATGCCGCGTGGCAATCGACCTTCGATAGCAGAGCAGCCAGCCGAACAGAAGATGGCGATAGAGAATTTCTCCGCAATGATTGTTTCGACGGCAAAACTATTCGCTAGTGCGAAAGAGTTCTTACACTTTGCCGCCGCACATCCGACCACCCGTGATGGGTCGAGACCCATTTGCGGCAGGTACTTCAAAGCGTCGGTGGTTATCATGACGCCCTCGCATGCTTCTGGAGAGCCGGCGCGGCGCCCTTGCGGTGACCGGCGTAGCACTTGTGATCGCAGTAGGAGAGCCGCGTAATAAGTTCTCGCAGGTAGCTCTCCCCGAGCGGGTCACAGCACGAGGCACAGATAGATTGCGGGCGAGGTGTCCTGCCATTCGCCAAGACGAATTTCATATGCCGTCTCCCCCGTTCAGTTTCTTGCGCCTGGACTCGTGTCGCGAGCAGGCAACAAAGAAAACTCCAGATGAGGAACTTGCAGAGAAAGTTCATTGGGGAACCTCCTCGTTTGGAAGATGCGAATACCCGGTCGCCGCCCCGCGAAAGGCTGCGGCGAACGAGCCCGTCTGGTTCAAACCCACTGTCAATCCAATATCCGTCACCAAAGGCGCTGATTGTCCCCGCACCGCCCCTTGGCCAACGATGTCACCGGCCGATGTCGGGCCGACTGCGGCGCCAGCCGAGGTGACCGCAACAATCGACAGAGCGGCGACCGTCGTGGCCAGCGGAGATTTGTTCACCATAGCGATATCTCCCGTGATGAGATGAGGGGCGTCATGCTTCCCTGCGCAAGAGATCTGTCATCACGCGGATATCATTCGCGGAAATCACGGGGACGTGTTGAACGGCGATCAGTGTTGAACTGGCGAGAGCTTTAAGAAACAATTCTTCTCATCGCACAGCAAAGGTCTGCGCTCCGACTACGGTTGGGAGTCGGCTGGAATAAATACCAGCCGACTGCGATCTCCTAAGGGAAGGGCCTAAAACGGAGACCGACAATGACCGCGTTTGATACTGCCGACACACATACCTCCAAGCGTGCACGTTGCGCTTTGGAGGCACCGACCATGATTTCTCAAGACGACGCCGGACACGATCCCAGCGGACAGCGTATGCTTTATGTTCTTGGGTTTGGTATCACGGGCGCGGTCCTGTCGAACATGGTAGTTTTCATCTATTTCGCTTTGTTGTACGTGTCAGCCTGATGCACCTGCTGAAGCGGGATTTTTGAGGGAAGTGATAAAGCCCCATCGCCGCCTTCAACGACAATGCCGCCCTGATATGCCATCACTGATTTGCCGGTCCACGTCTCCGTGCATGTGGATGGAACCAGAAGACATTAACGTGTTTCTCCGGGATTTTGCTCTGATACGCAAAGTCCTCTCGGATGCAATTTGTAGGAGAGAACCGAGCGTGCAAGCTTTTCTGAGCCAAGCTTTTCTGAGGTATGTGTGCTGCCCTACCGCGCCCGTTCCCCCGAACAGGCGAGTGGTGGCAACCGCGGCCTTGGTCAAGGCCGGGATGCCAACGGTCGCGAGAGCCAGTAGGATAGTGAGCGTGTCCATCGTGCTTTTCCTTGTTACCGGCTAGGTTCCGCGGGTTTTGTTCGGAGCCGGTCGACCCGTTCCTGCGATGCGCCGATCGCGCCCTCCGCTAAGCGCATTCGCCATTCGCGAATGAGCCTGCGCTGCCCATAATCAGCTGCATGACCTGGTCGACATTTTCCTGTACACCTTGAAGTTTCCCGCTCGCCAAATCGAGTTGAGCCTTGGCTCCCGGAATTTGAGTGTCAGATCTGACGGAAGTTACATGTTCGACGTTGATGTGAATCAGGTTCCCGCCGGGTACAGTCAATTTGATCCAAGCCATCCTTGTGTCCTTGCCAGGACGACAGAACGGGGCCCTCTCTGCGAGGGCGAGCTGCGGTGTGCCGAACCCAGCTTTCTCCTCTGCCGTGGATGGCTTCTGTTCATAATTCACGGCCTCGGCACCACCGCTGGACATGGTCACCGACACCGCGCGTCCGACGACTGAACCCTGGTGATCGTTCCGGTTATTGGTATTCGCCAAAGCCGCTGAGGCGGAGCCAAAGAAGAGTAGGGCAGCCAGAGCCGTCGTGGTCTTTCTGGGCATTTTCGTTCTCCTTGCTTGGAGCGCTTTCGCCCTAGGAGATTGAATCACGTCGCTGTTTATTCCCGTGAATAATTCAAACTCGTATCGTGGCATCGCTTACCTGAAGCGTCTTACGCGGGATAATTTGATGGCGGGTACAAAGATGGATTGAAAAACCGAGTAACAGTCGCGGAATTGTTGTGCTCCGCGCTCTCTCTCTCTTTCGTCAGATGGCGACCCAAAAATACCTGCGCGCCATGAAGATTCTTCAGCAATCAATCGCAACTACTAGTTCGTACCAGTGGCAGGAATAAACAGCGACTATATTCAATCTGTTTCCAGGAAGGCACTTTGAACATGGAGAACGAAAATGCCTAGCAAGGCCAAACTGGCTCTCGCTACTTTACTTGTCTTTGGCTCTGCGTCAGCGGTTCTGGCCAAAAGCAACAACGGGACTAATCATCGTGGCCCAGTTGTGTGGAGCAGGACATCACCGACTATGTTCGAACAGCGCAACGCTACTACGAGTCATGCCGTGAAGCCATTCACAGCCGAGGAAAAGGCTTGGTTCGACCGCGCGAGCCGCGTCTTCTGAAGCGATTGTTGCCGGGTCCAAACCTGGCGGTTCATTTCAGCAACTACTGCCGCCGCACTACGCTCAGCAGTAGACCTTTGCCGTCCCCGGAAGCTCATCAAATTGCGGAATGCAGTATTGAGCGAACGTGTAGGTGTATTCGTTATGGCGGTTGCCAATGCCTGCGCCAACCGCGAGGAACGCCAATGCAACGATAGCGGCAATTACCTTGGTCGACATGGTTATTTTCTCCTCGTGTCGGAAGCGCGTCGCTTTTGCAGACTGGATCGGCCAAGGCGCTGATTATTCCTCGACCTGCGCGGGGACAGAGTCCGCTTGGTCTGGGTCCGCGCATTTTGCGCAGCAGACACCGATCGCGTCACTTCTATCTGGATTGCGCGCTGCGGAATGGGGTCTGGCAGCCTCGAGCTTATCAACGACCTATTGCGTATTGGCTAATCCCACCAACAGAGAAGATGGCCGGCACTGGGCCGGCCATCTTCCAATGTAGCAACACTGATCGCGCACCTGATGATTTAGTGACAGTAGGGGCCGACCGTGGCGCCCGAGCTGTCGTACTGAAACGTGCTGGACCCGCAGGTCGTAGGACCAGCCGACGCCGGAACGACTTGGATAACGGCGAACAAGAACGCGAGAGCCAGAGTAATCTTGGTCAACATGGTTGATCTCCTCGTGCTGAAGCCAGAAGCGGCTTCTGCGGACTAGATTAGGAGAGCGCGTCTTTATTTCCGCGCTCGCATTCGAATGGAGTTCGCTCGGTACAAGTCTTCGTGGGCTTGGCGGCTAGTCGGTTCACGAAAGTGTCAGTTGTTCCCGGCAACCGCACGAGCCGTCAGACTTTGGGGGAGACATGTTGCTATCTTCGACGCGAGTTCGCCGAGACAGGACCAGCATCGC